>CAZWJR010000039.1:0-9804 GCA_964634655.1 uncultured Isosphaeraceae bacterium
GAGTCAAAAAACCAACCAATTGAAGCCCCAACGGCGCGCGCAAACTACACCACCCGCCACCAAAAACCTCCCCCCAAATCGTCAATCGTCAATCCAAAATCACCCCCTCACCCCCCAAAAAGTGGGCCGTACTGGATTCGAACCAGTGACCTCCTGCGTGTCGAGCAGGCGCGCTAGCCAGCTGCGCCAACGGCCCAGAATGGACCGCCGATTGTACCGGTCGCATCCAACCCCGGCAAACCGGGCTGCGTCCCGCGTCCAACTCCGACTCTCTTGCCCGAATACCCCAGTTTCAAATCCGCATCAAAAGAATCCAATTTTCAAAGTCGTGTATTCCTTTGGCAAATCCATGTGGTATCTTTCTGCTCGACTGAAGACCCCACTGGTCCGCAGGTTGCTGCGGTCAGGGGCTTCGCGGTTTCACCAGCCGCGATTGAACAGAGAAGAGAAGAGGAACACATGAAAGCAAAATCAGCCCTGCTCGCAACCATTGCGTCCGTCGGTATCGCTTGCTCCGCACAAGCTCGCCCACAGGTCTACGTTGACATGACCGGCTGGGAAGTCTGGAGCCGCTTCGACCTGCCCGGCGAAAATCAGAACACCGGCATCATCCTCAAAGGCATTGGTGAAGGTTCATCCATCGATCAAATCGAGTTCACCAACATCGTTATTGAGTCCTTTGGAATCAGTTACAACAATCAATTCGTCGCTTCCGTCAACAGTTGGGATGGCGGAACCTATACCAACTACTGGGATTCCAAGATCGCTGGCACCGCTTTCCAAACCGGTCAGTTCGGCCCGGCGTCCGTCCCCTTCAACAATCCCGGTTGGTACGGCAGCGGTCCGTTTGTCCTCAATCAAGGCGAAAACGACCTTTACGTCACCGTCTACGATTCACTCGATGTCGGCGGACCACTTGAACAGGATCATCGCGTCATCAGCGGCGGCATCACCATTACCTACACCCAGGTTCCCGCTCCCGGCGCACTCTCATTACTTGGTCTGACAGCAGCATTCGGCAAACGCAGGCGGCGCACCTAGCCGCTCCGCCGTCGGCGCATTCAAGAACTTCGTGCCGTTATGATGATTCCATCACATGCGGCAAAACCCAATCGCCAGAAATTTCAGCGATTCCATCCAGCACGCCCAGCGCCTTCTGGAACAGGGACTCGTCCAAGGCGCCCGTGACGTCGCCACCGAAGTCGCCGCGAAGTTTCCCAGTCGCGCCGAGCCAATGTTCCTGCTCGCCCGGATCGAGCAGCGCCACGGAAATTCACACGCCGCAATTCAGTGGCTCAAGAAGTGCTTGGCGATCACTCCTGATTCGCTGCCGGTTCTGTCCGAACTCGCCCAGACCCTGCACTACGAAGGTCGCTGCCTTGAATCAATTGCAATCTGCGATCGCGGCCTGTCCCTCCAGCCCGGCGAACTGGCGTTCGTTCTCCAGAAGGCGTCGGCCCAGGATCAGCGTCACGATTACGCCGCGGCATGGGAAACCCTGCAACCGGTGCTAACCGCCAGCGCGGTTCCCACCGAAGCCATCGGCTTGGCGACCCGTGTTCTGGGTGGCCTGGGGAGGTTTGACGATGCGATTGTCTGGGCTCACCGGGCCGTGGATCAGCCGCAATGCCCCGCGAAAGTGAAACGCAACATTCTGTTCTATCTCGCCAAGGTCTACGACAAACTCGGCCGGTACGACGATGCCATGGCGGCATGCGTCGCCGCGCACCAGTGTGTACGGACATCGTTTGATGCCGATTCCTTTGTTCGACGAGTTGATGGCATGATCGCCCTGTTCAGCCAATCGAATCTGCCCATGCTCTGCCGCGCAACGAATTCTTCCGAGATGCCGGTCTTTGTGGTTGGCATGCCTCGCTCTGGCACGACACTGGTTGAGCAGATCATTTCCGTCCATCCAATGGCCCATGCCGCCGGCGAAATCCACGACATAGAAAACCTGACGCGCGAAGTGACCTCAACAACCGCTTCCGTTCACGTATATCCGGATTCACTCATAGATGTGACGCCGCAGATTGCCCAGCACATGAGCGATTCTTACGTGAGGCGTCTGCAGGAACTTGGCCCGAACGCCCAGCGTGTCACCAACAAAATGCTGGAGCAGTACGAGCACCTGGGTTTCATCTGGATGCTGCTGCCCAAGGCCCGCATCATTCACGTTCGCCGCGATCCGTTGGACACCTGTCTTAGTTGCTATACCCGCCACCTGAACCCGGAGCGTATGCCGTATTCCACTGCACTTGAAAATCTTGGCATGGTCTATCGCCAGCATGAGCGGTTGATGGATCATTGGAAGAAGGCACTGGACCTTCCAATCCTCACTGTGCAGTACGAGGATCTTGTCGCAGATCAGGAACGCCACTCGCGTCGGATTATTGAGTTTCTCGGTCTGCCCTGGGACGATCGGTGCCTCCGGTATTACGAAGCCGACCGCACTGTGATGACGTTGAGTTACGACCAGGTGAACAGACCGATCTACGACAGTTCCATCGGTCGCTGGAAGCACTACGAAAAACACCTGGCCCCGCTCAACAAAGCCCTGGCCGTGGCGTAGCGACTCACTTCGCATTGGAACAATATCGCTTACAGAACTTGCTCTGGCTGCACAGAGCGTTGCGGGCCTTGCAGCAGCGTCTGCCATGCCAGATGAGCAGGTGGCTAAGCATGGTCCAATGTTCCTGCGGGAACAGAGCCATGAGGTCGGGTTCGATCTTCTTCGGATCGGTTTGTTTGGTGAGGCCAAGCCGATTGGAAAGGCGGATGACGTGGGTATCCACAACGACGCCTACGTTGACGCCAAAAGCGTTGCCAAGCACGACGTTTGCGGTCTTGCGCGCGACGCCGGGCAGTTGAAGGAGTTCATCCATCGTCTGCGGCACCTTGCCTTGGAATTGCTCCATGATCATCTTCATCGCACCGTGAATGGATTTGGCTTTGTTGCGGAAGAAGCCAAGCGATTTGACGAAGGGTTCGATCTCCTGTGGCGAGACTTTGGTGTAGTCGATCGGCTTGGGGAATTTCTTGAAGAGCAGGGGAGTTGCTTTGTTGACCGCGACATCTGTTGCCTGTGCGGAGAGGATCGTGGCGATGAGCAGTTCATGCGGAGCGTGGTAGTCCAGTTCGCAATGGGCATCGGGGTAGAGTTTCCGCAACTCCGCAAAGATTTGCTTGGCGCGGGTTTTCTGTGCAGCGGTCTTGCGCGGCAGTTTGACTTCGGTTTCCGCGGCGGGTTTGCTGACGGTGTGCTTTTTCATGATGATCGAAGCAGTGCTGGTTTTTCCAGTGCGGAAGCGGCCGTAGCGGGTTTCGCAGGAGTCATCGCAGCAGCGGAGGCAGCGATGGTGATGAACAGTGCGCCAAGCATGCCCAGGAACAGGCCATCATCAACGTGATGATCTTTCTGAAACGCATCCATATGGCTCTTCATCGCTGCTGCATCATTCAATTCTGCTGCGTGCCAGTAACTGCGCAATTCCCGGTTCATTCGCGGGGCAAGAGAGAAGATGTGAAAGCCAAGGAGGCCCACCGCTGCAATGATGCACAGCAATCGCAGAGCGTTGGCAGGAGAACGCAATCGCATCTTGAACACGCTGAATTGCAGCATGACAGCAACGATGACAATCACTGCCGCGCCGATTTGCACCATTCCCACCGCGGAGAAAATCGGTTCCATCACCATGCCGCCCGCCAATCGGCCATGTTGCGCGGTGTCATCGCCGAAGGCCGGATTGTATTGTTCGATTCGTACATGCAGTTTGGGAAGTGTGCTGAAGACGCCGATGGCCGCGACCGCACCGCTGATGATCGCGCTGACCCAGATCATCAACCCAAGCCAGTACGCTGCGTTGCACCATTTGAAGAGAGCCATCAGGATTTCGCTCCTTGTTTCACAGGCACGCCAGCGGCCCACGTGGCGCCATCCGCCCATTCCTCGCGCTTCCAAATAGGGGCTTCGGACTTGAGATGATCGATCAGGTAGCGACACGAATCAAACGCGGCTCCCCGATGGCCGCAAATTGTTTGCACCAGGACACTGGCCTCACCCGGCGGCACTTCGCCAACTGCATGATGAATCCGCACAAACTTGCAGCCAAATTGGCTGATCGCATGAGCCGCCAATTGTTGCAGCACCGCTACTGCCATGGAGCCATAGGTTTCATATTTCAATCTCACCAGCCGTCCATGGGTCGGATGTTCCTCCACTCGAGTCCGCCCAAGAAAGATGCACTCGCCGCCAGCGTCAGGAAACATCTCCGCGGGAAGATAACTCACCGGATGATTCAGCAGTTCAACATCAATGGATTTGACAGGTGCAGCCACGGTTTCATCGTAGCGATTCGACCCCGGGATTGTCGTCACTTGGCGTTCCAACTCTTCCCGGTTAACTTCTGACAGTGAACATGCACGCCGCCATCGATGATCTTGCACCAACGCTGGAGCCTCTGGTGGCTGGCGCACATGGCGACGACATCCGTGCCGCGTTGGATCGGCTCTCCGCCGCCGGATTTCGATTCGTGCAACTTAGCGCGACTCAAGCAGGTTTGCGGCCGCGCGAACTGGATCAATCCGCTCGGCGTGATTTGCTTGCAACGCTGCGTCGTCGTGAACTGACTCTGGCGGGTTTGGACGTCTGGATACCACCGGCTCACTTTTCAGATCCTCTGCATTGTGATCGTGCAGTGGCTGCAGTGAATCTTGCGATCGAATTAGCAGCGGATCTCGGTCGTTGCCCGATCAGTTTCTCGTTGCCAAACAGAGAAGGCGGCGCGGCACCGGAGAGCCCGCTTCCTGCTGTAATCCAATCCATCGCCGCACACGCGCAGCGATTCGGCGTGGAATTAGCCGATCATGCGTTTCCTGTGAATCAGAATGAAAGCGGTGTCGGCCTCGGCATTGATCCAGCGGCATGGTTGAGCCACGGCGCTGACCCCGCCTCCGTCGCCAACCTTGGCAACATCCTCTCTGCTCGATTGTGCGATTTGCTGACCTCCGGCATGAGAGGGCCGATCGGCGGGAGAGATGGCCGCCTCGATACGTTGGCGTACAAGGTAGCGCTTTCAATAGGCGGCTACGCGCGGTCAGTTGTCCTAGATGCCCGGCAATGGATCGACCCCTGGAAGGGAATCTCGCAATCTCAAACAGAATGGGCAAGCGTGCCGTAAAGCTGTTTCACTTCTTGCGCTCCCACACCAGATGGCCCAACTGCGGCGCAATTAGTTTGCTCATGGCCACCTCCACAGCGTTGGGTGAACCGGGCATGGCGAACACAAATGTGTCGCCACCATCGTCTGGGTCGCGCGCCACCAACCCAGCGACAGCCCGGCTCATCATCGCGGCTGCTTTGACTTGTTCATAACTCAACATTCGGAACAATTCGCCAAACCCTTCCAATTCTACTGTCAGCAGGCGTCGAACCACTTCAATGGTCGTGTCACGCCGTGCCACACCTGTACCGCCCGTCGTGAGGATTGCATGAATGAGGGGGTCTCCCAACCACTGCTCCAGTTGTGATTCGATTGCATGCGCATCATCCGGAGAAATCGCCCGCGCGACCACGACGTGTCCCGCATCCGCCACATGCTGTTCAATCAAAGGGCCGCCGCGATCGCTGGCTGCCGTGCGCGTGTCTGAAACCGTAAGCACAGCGCAGCGAACCGGTTCAGCCTTGGCGCGCTTTGCGGCCTTCTCCTGATGTTCACCGGATGGCGAAAATGGTGAATCGGGCATTTCAAGCAGTGTAACGAGATGGTCCATGTTGGCACAAAAAGCAGAAGACCGGCAAGCCGATCTGGCTAGCCGGTCCTGAATGCATCATCCGAAGACAAAAGCAATCACGGCTTCTTGGCCGTAGTCGCAGTAACTTCCGCAGCGGTGTTGTCCGAGTGCTTGACGGTTACCTTGTTGCCGGCTTTCAAAACGTCGGCGGCTGTCGAGGCTTTGCCGTCCAGCGTGAACTTGGTGTCCTTGTTCACCTTGATCGTTACGTCTTTGGCTTCCTTGCCGCCGCCGGTGCTAAGCACGAAAGTTCCGGCCTTGTCATCAAATGACTTGACGGTGCCATGTGCAGTTTTCACATCGCCCCAGGTGACGTTCGTGGGGGTGACCGCAACGGCGTTCAGGGTGACAGGCATGGTCAGAGCAGTGGACAAAACAAAAAGGCTGGCGCGAATCATCAAAGTTCTCCTTTGAAAAAAATGTCCGGAAGCCGATCGCCACGCGGCGAAAGCGATTCCGAAAAAACGACTAGGTTGTCAATGGTTGCGATGCGCGGAACGATCTGGATGCAAGTGCGGCCCAAGCGGCCGAAGGATCCTCGATCGATTCACGGGGGGAACGCAAGGTCCCTAAGAAATTGCGTGAACTCCAATTACAAACAGTGCAAAACAGCCAGCAGTCAATACGGCCAATCTTTCCGAATGTTCGAAATCGTGCCATCCAATCTGTCGTTTGTAAAGTTGCAGCACAATTCTGCCTCTGCCCCAACGATTTCTGGCCTTAAGTAGCCGTCCCAATCTGCTTTTTGACCCCGCCAGGGCATGTTCCTGCAGCGGACGCCTGGTTTTCCACATTTTCAACAATCCAACAGGGAACGTGGATTGAAAGCCCGGCCTACAACGAAATTCCCATTCTGGGCGATACGATTCCCCCATGCACATCATCGCCCACGGCGTGGACATCGTGGACATTCACCGCATCGAAAACATGCTTCAAGCCCACGGCGAGCGGTTTATCGATCGCTGTTTCTCGCAAGGCGAACGGAACTACGCCGAATCCGGCCAGCGCCGACGGGCGGAACGCTACGCGGCTCGTTTTGCCTGCAAGGAAGCCGTTCTCAAGGCTTTGGGAACCGGTTGGCGGAACGGAATTAGTTGGCGCGATATTGAAGTCGTCCGTGAACCGTCAGGGCAGCCTCGACTGGTTTTGAGCGGCCGATGTGCGGAGTTGGCGCGCCAGATGAGAATCTCCAACTGGCTCGTCAGCATGAGTCACACCGACACCGTGGCCATTGCCAGCGTGATAAGCACCGGCTGAACGGGTCCAATTGCGTGTTCCTGAAATCACAATCCGATTCTGCACTTGCCGATCCGTTCCGGTCGAGTAGCATTTGGGAGCAGACACTATGGCCACCAAAGCCTCACAACCGGCTCCGTACGAGAAAATGCGTTCCGGCTACGGCGGAATCGCTCCGCCTGCTTCGGCTGCTGAACGTCACGCACCGGTATCCATTCGTCCGTCACCAATTGCGGTCGGATCTCCGACGGATACAAATGTACGAATTGGACCCGGCCGAGTCCTCCGAGTTCCAGCAGGTTTTCTATTGCTGGCGTGCGGCTTCGTGGTGCTGTGTCTGGCACTTTCATACATGGTGGGCCATCGACGCGGCTTTGGCGCAGCCAAGACCGAGTATGAAAAACTCATTACCGCCACCTCCGTACCCGTGAACGATCCGCTCGGCAGTTTTCAACCGGTGGTTGAAACCCTTCCGGCTGCCGGTGCCTCGAACGCAAAGCCCGCTACGCCCAATGTGACGCCAAATTCGACCATCGGACGCAACGAACCCTCCGACTGGAAACCGGTCATCCCAGCCAAGGACCCTCGCAAGAAAGGCCTGAATTACTTCGTTTTGGCCCAAACCTCTGAACAGGGATCTAAGACACTGGCCGAATTTTGTAGGTCCAACGGGCTTGAAACCTACGTGGTTGCAGGCAACAATGACCGTTCTCGCCGCGTCATAGCCTTTCCCGGTTTTGAGGCATCCGCGAGGACCAGTTCTGAAATCAAGGCTTTGGAGGCCAAGATTCATTCCATTGGCGACAAATGGAAAAAGAACAAGGGCACCACAGATTTGCACGATGCCTACGCCAGTCTGTATGGCGGCTAGGTCAGTTAGAAAGTCGCTCCTTCGCTTTTTCGAAATGAGTATTGCATCATGAGTCTTCATCGCAGCCTTATCACCAAACCTACCGCACTCAATCAGCACCGTAATGTGCTCACACGCGCCGAGCGATTGACGAAGTTGACTGAAACCGAACGCATTACTCCTGGTCGCACACCATTGGGGTTGCCCAAAGTCGCCAACCGACTGGTAGTTGCGGCGAAGAAGCCCAAGAAGGAAGCCGCCGAAGGCGATGCCGCAGGTGCCGCTCCCGCGGCCGGCGCTGCTGCTCCCGCAGCCGGTGCCAAGGGTGCAGCCGGTGCGGGCAAGGCCGCCGCTCCTGCCGCCAAGGGTGGCGCAAAGAAATAACAGTCGAAGCAAGTTCTTACCCGGTCAACCTCAAAGGCCGATTGCAAAATCGGCCTTTTTCATGCGCCGGGAACTCCAAGGACATGCCGTCCATGACCTGCTAAACTATCGATTCGGTTCATGGATAGGTCTTTTTTCAAAGGGATACGCTGGATGCGCCAAGTGATCTTTTTCGCAGCCGTTTCTGCCTTGCTGATGCCGGCCACGGTCCAGGTTGCCACTGCACAATCTGAAGTGCCGAATGCACCGGCGAATTCAGAGAACCAACCAAAAACACCGGCTGACATCGCTTTTGAACCGATCGGCCGGGATGTTTCCAACCTGCGTCAATCCCTTGCAAACAAGGGTGGCATCGCACCGGAAGACCACGCGATCATCCGCGCCACGCGGGATCGTGTTGCTGCGTTCGGCAGAGAGTTTCCCGCGGATCTTCGCGGCCCGGCAACAGAATTGATGCTCTCCAAGTGGCTCAAGGACGATGATCTGGTTTCCAGCCTGTACGCCAAGATCCTCAATCTGGACCCCACCAACGACACCGTTCGATTCAGTTGGGCCAGATTGCTCACGATGGAAAACAGGTTTGAAGAAGCGCTCGATGTCCTGAAGAATCACAAACCCGACCCTGCCAAAGATCCCGCCGCCGCCATGATTCTGGCGACCTGCCATTTTGCGCAGCACAGGTTTCAGGAGGCCCTTGACGCATTGGCGGGGTTCCCGGATCCGACCACTTCTCCGAACTTCCAGGGAGCCTCATCGGCTGATCAGTTGCGACGAAGTGTAAAGGATGCCATGGAAGCATGGCCCGGCGAACAGATCATTCGACAGCGTGAAGAATCCGCAGGCGATCTTCCGCAGGTATTACTTGTCACTTCCCGCGGCAAAATCACGTTGGAACTCTTTGAAGATCAGGCTCCCAACACCGTCGCCAACTTCATCAAGTTGATTGACCAGGGTTTCTACAACACCAGCAAGTTCCATCGTCAAGAACCGAATTTCATGGCCCAAGGCGGCGACCCGTTCAGCAAGCCAGGCGCGGTCGGCACTCCCGGTCAGGGCGATCCCGGCTACAACATTCCTGACGAAACAGAACGACTGGATCACCGCAATCACTTTACGGGTTCGCTGGCAATGGCCAAGACCCCGGCGCCGAATTCCGGCGGCTGTCAGTTCTACATCACCGCTGTCCCCACGCCGCATCTCAACGGCAAGCACACTGTTTTTGGAAGGGTTATCGACGGACTGGATGTGGCTCAATCGCTGAAGCGCGATGATGTGATTGAGTTGATGACCGTTATCCGAAGACGTCCGCACGAATACAACCCGCAGACGTTGCCGCTGGCAAGCGCCTCTGCGCCTCCTGCTGTTCCGGTTACACCGCCGATTGATCCGACGACGCAGCCGCCTGTCGCGCCTCCAACAGATCCCAAGCCGCCGGTGACGGATCCCGCCGTGCCGCCCGCCGATCCAATTCCATCGCCTCCGCCCGGCAACTAAACACTGGAGGCTTCATGGCTCGCCTTGTTCGACACACCGGTATGGGT
>CAZWJR010000039.1:9815-16041 GCA_964634655.1 uncultured Isosphaeraceae bacterium
AGATTGACCCAAAGACTTTGCCGCAAGACAAATTGATATCGATCTGCGGCTGCGGCTTGAGCCAGACCATGCCGTTCTGCGATGGATCTCACAAGGGTTGCCGGGAAGAGGCGCCCGGCACGCTGTACGTTTACGACCCGCAGCGGAAGACTGTAATGAGAACGCAGCCAGATGATGTCCCGCCTTCCGAGCCGATTGCCAGCGTCTGATGCGGCCGTTTCTCTGTCATTTTGCCGCGATGCTTCACGGCCGATAAAACAAAACTCGAGAATTCGCCGGGACCGTGTGAAGCGGGAGGGTTGCCACGCCGATGTTCCTGGTTCTCTGGCGATTGTCGCCAGGGGTTTGTCAATTGAGGCAATTCACCAGAGGAGTTTTTTCATGCCAACCAAGCGCACATCGACCTTTACAACAAAGAACAAGTCACCTTACGCCACATCCTTCATCACCGGCTGCAAGAACGGCACGCCCGCCAGCACCGTTGTGAACAACATCTCCAAGAAGACCAACAAGCCGGTCAGCACGATCTGGAATTCGCTCTGCAAGGCTGGCTATTGCTGGAGCCAGAAGTTCAACGGCACCTGTGTCTACTGGCCTACGTTCAATGTCAAGAAGAACACAACTGCATCCAACACCACGCAGACCAACATGTGGCAGTCCTTCATTGATTGGTGCCTGGTCAGCGGTCGCTGCACCCCAAATCAGTTGAACAAGTACACCTCCAGCCAGAAGAACTTCATGAACTATTGCCGCAACTTCTTTGGCAAGCAGTTCACTGGCAGCACCAAGGCCGTGGCAAAGACCAACACCGGGAAGAATTCCTCCAAGAAGGCCCGCAAGACCACGTCGTCCTACAAGTGGACCACCAAGCACACCAAGAAGACCAACAAGACCAAGACCTACAACCCCACCTCATGGACGCGGAACTACAAGTTCCCCACCTTCAAGAGCCGCACCACGACCACCCGTCGTTATGTTCGCGCCGCTTGACCGGTTGAATCAAGAACGATTGCTTCATCACGCCGATCCAACGATCGGCGTGATTCTTTTTGAAAGTTATTCAGTTTTCTTGGCTGGCTTGTTGTCGAGGATAACCTTCAATTCTACAGCCAGGGCGTCGCGGCGCTCCGGCTGGTTCAGCAGGTTTGGGCCATAGAGATCGATCATCGTATTGAGAAGTAGGAAGTGCATGGGAGTACCACGATGATTGGTTGGGATGTTCTGGGCGGCAGTTTGTAGTTCGGTTTCAAGGCGACGCATTTCTTTGCTGCGCCATTCGTCAGTGCGAGTGCCGCCTCCCGGTGCCGCCAGACTATGCACTGTCGCACAGGTCTGCATCATACGGAGGTCGGCAAGCCACGGATCATTCGGCTGGAGCATGCGGCTCCAACGGGCAATGTTACCTTCCAGCAGTGGCAGGGCTTCAGCGAACGCCTTCTCATTTACCAGCCAGAACGCAAGCGCACTCTCCCACAAAATGGTTTCAAAGTCCTCCCCGTGGCCTTCTTGTCGGGCGGAATCGATGAGGTTTCGGATATTGAGAATCCGGTTCTTCCAGAGTTCGCCGATCTGATCTGGCAGCCCAAGCACTTTCGGGCCGTAGGCGTATTCCAATGCCCATATCTTCACAAGAGCCTCCGTGGAGATACGGTATTGTCCCAAGGTTGGTCGCAGGGATTCCGCATACTTGGTCGCGATCGATTTCATTGTTTCGCGGGCCGCCTGTTCTCGATCCAGTTCGAGTTTCTTCTTCGCAGCATCAAGGGCGTTCTGATTGGCGATCGAATTCAGCCTCAATGCCACAGTCGCTCCAACGATTGTGACCAGCAGCACCATTGCCAGAGCAATCGCGAGTCCCGGTTTCCTTCTGCTCCATAATCCAAGCACATGAATCATGCCGGGATTCCTCCACAAGATTGGCTGATGGTTCAGCCATCGTTGCAGATCCTCGGCAAACGTCGCAGCAGAGTTGTAGCGATCGGCCGGATCAATCGCCATCGCCTTCTGGCAAATCGCTTCAAGGTCCCGATCCACCTCCGGCCTCAAGGAACGAATAGCGGGCGGATTTGTTCGCCCGTTGGCTGCGTCATGCGTTTTGGCTATCTCATCCGCGGTGCGGCCGTTTGGAAGTTCGCCGGTCAGCAGCAGGAAGAAAATCCCGCCCAGTGCATAGACATCGGAAGGTACGGAGAGACCGCCAACTTCCACGCGGTATTGCTCCGGTGAAATAAATGCGACACTTCCAATCGGCCTGAATGGTGCGGCAGAGTTGCGATCTTCATCGCTTGAGTGGAACCCAAAGGTGCGGACCGGGCCAGTTTTCTGTTCACTCAACCGGACGGCGATGCCGAAATCACCTACTTTTGGTTCCTTCGCGGCTGTGAGCATGATGTTGCTTGGTTTGAGATCGCAGTGAATCACGCCAGCCGAATGAGCCGCATGAACACCGCGAGCGATTTTGGCCATAAGAGCTGCAGCCTCACGGACCGGAAGAAGCGACAATACCGTCGTCAAGGCGTTCAGGTCGCCGCCATCGACGTACTCGTAGACGATGTAATCTTCATCCTGCTCTGTGACACCGCGATCCATGACGACGACCACATTTGGGTGACTGATGCGGCGAACTTTGGTTGCTTCCTCCATCAACCGCTGGCGGGAGAACTGGGAGCGGTTTCCGCCCATCAAGATCTTGATCGCCACCATTGCGGTGTGGCCTTCTTCCGACAACTGGCGATCGAGCGCAAGATAGACCTGTCCGAAACCGCCTTGGCCGAGCAATTCTTGAAGTTGGTAGCGCCTTTGCCCTGCGCTGGAGCCCGAGGCAATCAACGGGCCGAATTCGCAGGGAAGTGTCTTGGCTTGGGGACGTGCGATGCTCGCCTGCAGGCCAGCGGTCGACCAGACTGCGGTGTTCAGCATCGCCGCGTCACGAATCGCTGGCAACAGGTCCGGCCATTGCTTGGACAACGCCGCCACGGCTTGCGGCGTGACATTGGAACTTCCCGACAGGGAGCGCAGTGACACATCGATCGCCGCATCAAGCGATACCTCTCGACTACGAAGATCGGGCACGGCGTGGAAATACCTTTCGAGGTCAACCGGTTCACCCAGTTTTATGAGGTGCCTTCCATCGGCTTCAATCAGCTCGGCCAGGCCGGCATCATCAGCCGGCGGCACGGCTTTCAGGATTGATGCGAAGTCCATTCGCTGCGGCGATCGGGCGTGCAGCCTTTGAACGGCGTCCACAGCGGCAGAAGCATCACTTAATGTCATTTGCCATCGGGTCCAGAAGTGCGGTCGCCGGAGTCATTTCGGAAGTGTTGCTTCAGTTGGGTGCGGATGCGTTCCCATTTCTTGCGGGTGGCTTCGGGACTAAGCTCCAATCGCCTGCCAATGGATGAAAACGATTCTCCCATGACCCACATGGACAAGAAACGCCGATCCGTCTCGTTCTGTAGCAGGTGCAGGCAATTTTCAATCTCTAGATCACTTTCCGCAGCTCCGGATCGATCCGATGCACGCTGGCGTCGGGCAAAGGCATGGGTGAATTCGCTGTCTTGATTCTCTATGGAATTCATACTGCGGATGATGCGTGCCTTATCCACCAGCGCGTGATCCGCCATCTTGAACAGCAGGCTCCAAAGTTGCTCTTCGCTGACGATGTTCATTCGTCCGGACATGACGTAGAGATCAAGCCGTCGGCCCAGCGTGGACATGATGTCCATGGAGTCAAAGACTCGGCGAATATTCGGCCCGAGCTTGCCGCGGATACGCCGGCGAATGCGGGCTCCGTAACGCATAAGGAACTCCGCCGCAGCATCCCGATCACCTTCTCGCAGGCGCCATAACAATTCCTCAATGGCAAGCGGGGCAGCGCCTTCCACCATCTCCGATTGAGGGAGGGGGGAACCCTCGGGGGAACCGGAAAACGCGAGAATTGGCGGTTCCTGGGGTGTATTGGCGGGGTCTGACACGAGCGAGGGTCCCTCAAAAACATTTCCGCGAAAACAGCAACTTCGCTGTCACAAAAGTGCCTCGGCATCCGCTTGAACTTTCAGCCAGTCATCCCGGGCGTCGTGTTCGGGTGACGAGGCCGGAATCACAAGCGGAGAAAAGTCCATGCACACTCAATTCAACCAGCGTAACGCACTGATCGGCAAGGGGGAAGGGAAAAACGGAAATAGCCGGCCCGCCGCCCTTCGCCGGGTGGTTGGCGCCGCGGTATTCGCGGTGGCCAGCTTCCTGTCGGTTCAGAATCACTCATCCAACGCCGTTTCCGATAACTCGACGGCTATTGGAGCCCGCCAATCGACGGTTCAGAAGGCTGATGTCATCGAAGACATCATCGAAATCATTCTCACGATCGTCAATCCACCCGCTGATCCCAAGCCATGACCGACAGCCAAACGCAGGGCCGGTGCGCGTTTCCACGCGCACCGGCACAAATTTCAATTGTGATGCAGGGCGAGTTCATGCATCACGTCAATAGAGAAATGAACGCCGAGTCCTTCCAGGGGCGCTTTGTTCGTTTTTGTCAGGTTCCTTCCTTCGGGCCACCGTCTCCGCCGATGCCAACGCATCGCGCGTGGCGACTGAAGCCGAGGGGGCACCTCGAGCACCGACCTGGGGCGACTCGAAGGTGATGCTGCTGCGGCGGGCCGGGGCTTTCACTCCTGTGAAGCCCCGCTCGCCAAAGCGGTTCTGAAATTCAAAAAAACTGGTGACAAGCGTTCAGGGCAGGTCGCCCTCGCCTAATAGGCGGAAACTCTTTTTGCGGAGAATCTGACCCGCAAGCGTGAGATCATCCACGGAGAGCGCAATGGTTGGTGTGCCGTTCGGGCGGAGCATCAGGGGATAGGCGAAGCGAATGTTTAGTTCCGCGCCGAGCAGGTACAGGCACATGCTTGCGAGGGTCTGGCCTTCGGTCAGTTCGACGATCAAAATATCCAATTCCGAGAAGGACGAATTGTTTCTGCGGAGCAGGCTGCGGGCGGCATCGGCGTTGTTGGGAATGATGCGGACGACAGCGTAGTCGGAAGATTCCATCACGCTGAAGGCGCAGAGGTGCACATCCGTGGCTTCGTCGAACATGCGGACGAGTTCGAGCAGTTTTCCGACTTTGTTTTCCAGAAAAACGCTGGACTGCCGCACGGTTGGCGGGCCATATCCCTGGGCGGTATTTTGCGGAACAGCCTGCGTCATTGGTGCGTTGGGACGACCCGTACAGGATAGCGAGAGAAGGCGGGTTTTCGCAAGAAAAATCCCCCAGTTTCACATGAATTGTTTGCGATTCGCCGGTCAGACTGGCACAAATTCAACCTCCCCGGATTTGGGTATGAGGCCGGCTCGGTGGGCTTCGGTGAGAAAAGTGGTGACGGCGCGACGGCCGGTCGGGCCGAAATCAAGCGTCCAGTGATTGACGTACATCTGGATGAATTGATCGGCGAGTTCTGTTTTCATGCCGCGCGCGTAGCCGAGGGCGTATGCGACGGCTTCTTCGCGGTGGGCCAGTGCGTACTCCACGGACTTGCGAAGTAGCGCGGTGATTTCCTTCAGCGTGCCGGGACCGTGAATCTGTTCCAGTTCTCGGGCCACGACATTGACACCGAGCGGCAGCGGCAATTGATGTTGGTTCCACCACCATGTGCCGAGGTCCTGAATCAGATGCAACCCGGCGTGTTCATAGGTCAATTGTCCTTCATGGATGATCAGGCCGGCATCGAATCGGCCATCGACGACGGCATCGATGATCTCCTCAAACGGAACCACTTCATGCTGGAAAGTTGACTTGCCCAGGAGAAGTCGCAGGGCGGTGAATGCGGAGGTGCGCGTGCCGGGGACTGCGATGACGATGTCCTGCGATTGCAAATCGGGAATTGAGAGCGGGCGTTTTGAAACGAGTTTTGGGCCGTACTTTTCGCCCATGGATGCACCGCAGGCGGTGAGGACGTAGCGATCCATCACGGTTGGGTACTGGGCGCAACTGATGGCGGTGATTTCAAGGGGCGAAAGGTCAGAGGATTTGTCTCGGCTGATTTCTGCTCTTTGGTTGAGCGATTCAATGTCGGCGGTGACGCCGACGAACCGGAAGCGGCCGGTGTCGAGGGCGGGGGGTTTGCCTTTGAGTTCGAAGAGAGGCCACCACATGAAGGCATCATCGGGGTCCGGACTGTGGCCGAGGCGGAGAAGGGGGCGGGAATCAGACAGCATGGGGCGATGATAACGG
>CAZWJR010000040.1:0-15772 GCA_964634655.1 uncultured Isosphaeraceae bacterium
AATGATGGGCAAGCGAAGCCGATCGCGTTGATTCCATATCACGAATTGCTGCATCGGTACCAGACTCGGCGGCGGATTCGCCGTGTGGCCGTCGGAGCGGGCGGTTTAGGCGGGCGTAGTATCGACTCGTTTGTCGATTTGCAGCCGGGCGACTATGTCGTTCACCGGGATCACGGCATTGCGCGGTTTCTCGGATTGAAGGCTTTGGATTCCAGTGTCTCGCCGGGCACGAGTTCCAACGAAGAGTTCCTAACGCTGGAGTTCGCCGGCCGCGCCAAATTGCACGTGCCAGCTTCAAAGATCGAGTTCGTTCAGAAATACATCGGCGCGTTCAAGGGCGAACCAAAACTCTCCACCCTTGGCGGGGCGAGTTGGAAACGGCAGAAGGATCAGGTCTCTGAAGCAGTGCGTGACCTGGCAGGCGAAATGCTGCGAATCCAGGCGGCTCGTGAAGCCCTGCCGGGAACGCGCTATCCGGCTGACACGTCATGGCAGAAAGAGTTTGAAGCGGAATTCCCCTATGAAGAAACAGAAGATCAACTGGCAGCCATCACTTCTGTGAAGAGAGACATGAATGACACCCGCCCGATGGATCGCCTGATTTGTGGCGATGTCGGATTTGGCAAGACTGAAGTGGCCATCCGTGGCGCCTTCAAAGCGGCGGAATTCGGCAAACAGGTTGCTGTGCTCGTTCCAACCACGGTGCTGGCGGAACAGCACGAGAGCACGTTTCGCCAGCGATTCAAGGATTACCCGTTTCGCATTGAATCCATCAGTCGCTTCAAGACCGATCAGGAGCAGAAACAGATCGTCGAGGCGCTCGGCCGGGGGCAAGTGGACATCATCATCGGCACGCACCGTTTGTTGAGCAAGGATGTGAAGTTTGCAGACCTTGGTCTGGTGGTGATTGATGAAGAGCAACGATTTGGTGTGGAGCACAAACACAAACTGCTTGAGTTCCGCACCACGGCTGATGTACTCACGATGTCCGCCACCCCGATTCCGCGCACGCTGCACATGTCGCTGCTGGGATTGCGCGATATCAGTTCCCTCAACACCCCGCCACTGGATCGTCGTGCCATCGTGACCGAAGTCATCAGCCCAAACAAGAAGCGATTGAAACAGGCAATCGAACGTGAACTGGCCAGAGAAGGCCAGATCTTCTTCGTGCACAACCGTGTCCAGTCCATCGATGATGTGGCGGCACAAATCAAGGAACTGGCGCCCACGGCGAAAATCATCGTCGGCCACGGTCAGATGCCCGCACGGCAACTGGAATCGGTCATGCTCAAATTCATGCGGCGAGAGGCGGACATTCTCGTTTGCACCACGATCATTGAATCCGGCATTGACATTCCCACAGCCAACACGATGTTCATCAACGATGCCCACCGCTTCGGGCTGTCGGAACTTCACCAATTGAGGGGCCGGGTGGGGCGGTACAAACACCGGGCGTATTGCTATTTGATTCTGCCGCGCGATCGGGTCATCAGTGAGATCGCGATGAAGCGCCTTGCTGCTCTGGAGAACTTCTCGATGTTGGGCGCGGGCTTCAAGATCGCGCTGCGTGACCTGGAAATTCGCGGTGCAGGCAACCTGCTGGGCGCGGAACAATCCGGCCACATCGCCACCGTTGGCTATGAAATGTATTGCCAGTTGCTGGAGCAGGCCGTGGCTGACCTGAAGAACGAACGACCAGTTCGAGCGCTGGAGGCAACGATCGACATCGGATTCAGCGGCAGCATTCCCAAAGGCTACATTCCATCCGATACTCGGCGCATGGACGCCTATCGCCGCATCAGCCGTGCGAACGACTTGAAAACGCTCAAACAGATAGAAGACGACCTGGTGAGCGCGTATGGGGACTTGCCGCGATCGGCTCGCTTGCACATTCAACTGGCGGAATTGCAGATTTCCGCCGCGCTGCTCGGCATTCATTCCGTTACGAGACATGATGATGACATTGTCTTTCGCACGAAACGACCGGCGGATCTTGAGCAGCACATGGGTGGGGCCAAAGGCACACTGCGATTTGTCGGCCAACCGGATTCCGATGGACTGGCGCAAGTGTATTACCGACCGCCGAAATCCTATTTTGAGGGCGATTCGCTCCTGAACGTGTTGCGATCTCGATTGCGCCCGGTGGAAAGAGCCGCAGTTGAAGGTTCTACGAAAGCGAACAACCAATCGGTCAAGGAACAATCGCGTCCTCAACGCACCCCGCGATAATCCGCCCATCGTTCGCCGTTACACTGTCGCGCATGCCTGAATGGCCAATCATTGTGCCGCTGGTTGCGCAGTGTGCGTGTGCTGTGTTCACCGTGGAGATGCTGCGGCGGCGTGTCTTTGGCGCCATTCACCACTTTCAGCAGCCCCGACTCATTCACGATGTGTGGGCTCCATTGGCACTTGTGTTGCCAATGATGTTCCTGATCGGCCGAATCGACGGTGATGTTCGTGGTGTCGGTTGGATTCCGATTGGCGCACCCGTGTTTTGCGCGGTGGCAGCATTGGGGCTGGCGGCGTTGGTCTCCGGGGCCTTTCAGCTCCCGATCAGTTTGATGCCTCCTCTGCAGGCCATTGCTGCGTGGACGGGAGCAGGCGTGCTTCTATTGCTTCTTGGTGCGGCTCACCACCTCACGCTCTGGATGGGGCAATGCGCGTTTGCCGTGGCTGCAATGCTGTTATGGTTCAACACGCCGGATGAACCAGCCACAGACGAAATGACGCCGGGACAGTTGCGGGCGGGTTTCGGTATGACATTGGCCCTGGCTGGTGCGATCGGGCAGGGGATGGCGGCGATGTATGTGAACGAAATCTACGCTGGCGTCAGCGGGGCGATGATGATTGCCACAGCCGCAGCCTCGCTCGCTGCCGCAACATGTCTCACCGGCCCGAATGTCACGATTCGCCTCGGCGGATGGTCAGCGACCTATGGCATCTTGCTTGGCTTGGGTCTTCTTTCACTCATGCGTTTGTTTCCAGAAGCCTTGCACGCCGCAAGAAATGGTGCCACGCGACCGATCAACCGCATCGCCTTTGGATTTGGATCGTATTGGATCGAAGGCGCGGCCATGCTCTTCCTCGCGGCAACCGCGCTGGTAGTGATGCGGCAACCGACCGCGCTTCGCCGGTTGTGCGGCATCGTGTTGATCGGGTCTGCGGTGGCCCTGGCAGGGTGGCGATTGGCACAAATTCAGTCGCCGATTATTGCGCCAGCCGGTTGATTTGTCTCTTCCTCCCATCAAACTGGAGTAAACCGTCTCTCTCGGCCGATGGATTTGGGACCAGCATTTCATTGGCCGAAAAGTTTCGATCAATTCGGTAAGATGCCCGGAATGAGTGAGGATGAGAACCCCATGTTTGCCACAAGCAACAAGCGCCAGATTCTTCCCACCACGCGCCGCTCCACCACGCACAAGTTCGCCATAGCAGGCCACGAAGGCTATCTCACCATAGGTCTGTTCGAAGACGGCTCGCCCGGCGAAATCTTCATCAAGATGTCAAAGGAAGGCTCAACGCTATCGGGCATGGTGCAGGGGTTCTGCCGTGCTTTCAGCCTGGCCTTGCAATATGGATTGACCGTGCGCGATGCGGTGGATCGGTTCCGCGGCATGCGATTTGACCCCATGGGACCCACGAGCAATCCGGACATTCCGGAAGTGCTTAGCATTCTCGACTACGTGGCTCGCTACCTGGAATTGCACTACCTGCCGCGAGAAGAAGCCGAAAGCGGCGAGGGCTGGAACACTTGATCAGTCTGGTCAGGGTGCGACGGGGGATGAAGCGCCGGCCATGCCATCATCCGTGCGTTTGGCCGGGTGGTAATTCTCGTCGTAATAGAGGCGATTGGCAGTCTGATAGAACGCGATGGCGTCCTTCTGGTCTTCGATGTTGCCCGTTGTTTCAATCAGCGAGAAGTCCGATCGATTGAGTCGGTACGACTTGGCAATGTTGGGGCAGCCCAGGACTTCCACTCGATCATCCGCATGGAGCATCGCCAGATCATGGTTGTGCTGCATGAGCGCGTAGCCGGTTGCTGGATCAATGTGCAGGGCGTCTCGGCCATAAAACACGGAATCATACGATCCGCCAAGCAGTCCCATGATGGTAGGTGCGATATCCAGCGATGATGCCAAAGTGGAACAGCGAGTCCCCGGTTTGCCGGCCGTCGGACCGCCTGCGGCAAAGCGATCCTCCGGCACAACCAGCAACACCGGCACTCGGTAGGATTTGATCGGGAACATCTGCGCGCCGTACACCCGCGCGCCGTGATCACCCATTATCACGAAAATGGTGTTGTCGAAGAAGTCATGACTCCGGGCTTTCTCAAAAAAATCACCAACGGCCCAGTCCGCGTACTTCACTGCGTTCTCGCGAGTTTGTTCGGCACTCGGGCGATCAATGCGCCCATCCGGGTAAGTGAACGGCTTGTGATTGGAAACAGTGAGAACCAGTGAAAAGAATGGCCTGCCGACCGCATGCATGCGATCGAACTCCTCGATCGCCTTCTCAAATATGTCCTCATCACTTACGCCCCATGCCGTCTTGTGCGCAGGGTTGAAGTAGTGTTTCTGCTCAATGAATTTCTCGAAACCATTGCTCATGGTGAATGAGCGCATGCCATCAAACAGGCCGCGCCCGCCGTAGACGAAAGTCCGCTGATAGTTGCGTTCCGCCAGAAGCCGGGCCAGCGTGAAGACATGGTCAGAGTGATCTCTCTTGAGGATGGATTCGGTCGGAATGGGCGGGAGGGCCGACAGAGTCGCCTCGATCGCCCGCGCTGTTCGGTTTCCCGTGGCAAAGAAATTATCGAACAGGCAGTATTCACGCGCCAACGCATCGATGCGAGGAGTCAGGCCGCGTGTATCGCCCAACTCGCCGATGAAATCGCTCCCCAATCCTTCTTCCAGCACCAGCACCACGTTGTAATCCCGGCGCGGGAGCGGCGATGTTACCGTGCGGTCCAAAGGATTGGCGCCGTCTGGCCGCATCTGGTCCGTGGGAGTCCTGATGTGCCGGTTAACACGCTGAAAGCCTTCATGGAGATCGTTGGTAAGGTAGAACGTGTCGTAATCGAACCGGTTGGTCCATGCGTAGTAGAAAAACGAATACAGGCCGTTGCCAGAAATCTCATTGGCAACGCGGTTCTTTGTCACGGCGAGGCTCGACATATCAGTGGTGAGCCAGAGCCCCGCAATGGCCGCCAGCGCCGCGCCAAACAAACCCAAACGGCGCGTCATCGGCAGGGGAATTGCCAGCCGCGCGGTGGTGCCCTTGCGCATCGGCAGGTAAATGACAATGGCCAAAGCCGCGATTCCGCCAAGCAGCGGCACCATCGGGTACGACTCCCACAGGTTCGTCACGACTTCCGTTGGATAGATGAGGTATTCAAACGCAATGTAGTTGAACCGCGATTGAAATTCATCAAAGAACAGGTATTCCGAACACAAGAGAAACAGAATCACGCCAAAATTGAACAGCAGGCCAGCGTGAATGAGTGTGCGACTGAACCAGCCCGGAGCGCGACGGTTGCCGGTGAAGGTCATGTGCCAGAACTGTGGAAAGAGAAAAATCAGCCCCACCATCACATCGAACCGCAGCCCGGTCCAGAACATACGTGGCAGGTCAGCCAGAGAAATCGTTGACCACTCCACGTTCATGATGACCAGCAGCACACGCAGCAGCGTAAACAGCATCACGAGGATGCCTAGTGTCTGAAGGCAAATCCAATACCGCCCCATCCAACGCTGGAAGCCGGTTATTCCTGCGTTTTCTGTTGGCAGTGCGGTACGATTCGTTTGCGGCCCATCCATGAAGCATTCTCCATCAGTTGAACGATCGTTCGCTCAATTCTGATTGCTTGGATTGTATGAACTTCTGCGACACGCGCCGATCAGGCAGATCACCGCGAGCAAGGAGAGAACGGCTTTCACCGCGATCATCGTTTCGTTTGCCAAGCCGGAAGGATCAGTTTGTTCCGTGCCGATGCGTTGTATCTGACCCATCATACTCATGAAACCGATTCCCACCGCCGCGCCCCAAGCTGCGGCCAGCCAGGTATTCGCAGAAGGTCCAACTGCTTTCTGCTCTTGAAGCATGCTCCGCCAAACCGCGAACAGCAGAAACGCACCCAGCAGATAATCATCCAGCCACAATCCCCATGATTGCCACGGCCCGGGGAAATGTTCCCAACGCCGATACGTTTCCAGCACCGGAAGCAACACGCCCGCCACCCATGCCAAACTGCGACTGAATGTGATGTTCAACATGCGAATCTCAATTCCCAGCGTCCAAGTCGTGCGGACCAATTCGCCTTGAGGAAGCGATCGCCATGCAGGGCTGTGATTTGGTTTTTGTAGCCCGCATCAATGCCATTATTGCATGAATTGCAAAAAGAACAGCCCACCCGAGATACGGGTGGGCTGGAACAAAATGCAATTGGGACTCAAGCGGCGAATTTCAGCGAACGGCATCCGTTCACTCGGCGGCGGACTTCTTCTTGGCTCGCTCACGCTTGGGCTTTTCCGCTTCCGCGGGAGCCTCTTCCGCCGCGGCTGCCGGCGCGTCGGCTTCCTTGTCACGTCGTCCACGACCTTCGCGGCGCGGTCGCTTCTCGACCAATTCACCCTCGTTGTCGATTTCCATTTCCTCACGCTCATCATCGAGCGAGCGGTCAGCATCGATCTTCAACGTGACTTCCGTTCGCAGATCCTTCTCGAACTGAATCGGCACGTGGTACTCGCCAATGCGACGAATGTTCGTTGCCATGCGCACGGAACGCATGCTGACATCGTAACCCGCGGCCTGCAGCGCCTCGGAAATGTCCCGCGTCGTTACGGAGCCATAGAGAATGCCTTGATCGTTGCAACTGCGCTGGATCGTGATCGTCACGTTCTGCATGCGGCCAAGCAGTTCCTCGCGCGCGCTGCGAAGTCGTGCCAATTCCGCCAGGGCCGCTTCACGCGCGCCTTTCAGTCGTTCAATTTTGACGGGAGTGGGGGCCTCTGCCAGCGCCTGCGGCAGAAGAAAATTGCGCGCGAATCCCGGTCGAACCTTCACGATGTCGCCGACGATGCCAAGGTTCTCAACAGACTTGCTAAGGAGTAATCGGACTTTCTTGCTTGCCATGATGTCGTTGTCCTTTCGAAAAAGTTAGGAGCGGGTCGCAAGAACTCGCCCCAGCGGAGGGGGATGAATTCTCAAATTTCAGATTTGAGAAGAATGTGCGATCGAAATCAGAACGGAATGTCTTCCTCGCCGAGCGGCTCGTGCTGCGATCCGCCGCCGGTTGGGCTGCCACTATAGGCAGGCTTGGGGGCAGAAGCCGAACGCGGTGCCCCGCCGCCTTCACCACCGCCGCCGCCGCCTCCACCCTTGGAGTCAACGAATTGGAAGTTTTCCACCACAACCTTGAGCTTGGACTTGTTCGTGCCGTCCTTGTCCTGCCAGGTATCGAGTTTGAGCCGACCTTCAAGAAAGACCGGCTTGCCCTTGCTGAACCACTTGCTCAAGTTCTCTGCGGTGCTGCCCCACGCTTCGCAATCCACAAAGGTGGTTTCTTCCTTCATTTCACCGTCGCCGCCCTTGTAGCGGCGATTGACCGCCAGCCCCAACTTCGCCACGGCGGTGTTGGTGTTCGGCGTGTACTTCAGTTCCACATCGCGGGTGAGATTTCCCATCAACAGGACTTTGTTGTAATTCGGCATGGCTGAAAACTCCTCAAATCGAGACGCCAAACATCATACCATATTCGTGGAATGTTAGGGGGGTCAAAAACAGCCCTAAATCACTGGTTTTCAGACTTCGTCGTCCAGATCAGCGAACTCATCATCTTCCACGGCAACGGTGGCAGTCTCCACGGCGGCCTCCAACACGGCAGCCGGTTGCGTGGCCCGCAGCTTGATCTCGTCCGCCAGTTGAGCCCGACCTTCAGAAGCCTCAATGACTTCCTTCGTAACGTGATCCGCCCGCGTGATCATGGCCCGCAGCATCTTTTCCGACAGGTTGCAATCGCGCTCAATTGCAGCCAGTTTCGCGCCCTTGGCCTTGAAGTACACAAGGAAGTACACGCCGCGCTTGTTGCCATCAACTTCATACGCAAGTCGGCGTTCATCCCATTTCTTCATGGCGATGATCTCGGCTCCGGCCCGATGCAGAATCTCCACGATGTGATCGTGAGCGCCCTGCAAATCAGCAACCGATGCCTGCGGAAAAAGAAAAAGTCCCTCATACTGATACGTGCGTTCTTGCATGGTAAAAACCTTTCAAGTCTGAAGTTTCTCTTCAGTAAGTTTGCGATTGAAACGATTCATGGCGTCCCGGATGCCGTGCGTACACCAGTACGCGGCCGCCTCGGTTGAATCAAGCGATGATTCGACCAGCGCAGTCTGATCCGGGCGAAAACGCCCAAGTACATAATCCTTCTGTGGAACCTGGCCCGGCGGATCGATGCCGATGCGCAGGCGTGAATACACATTCGTGCCAAGCTTCTGCTCAATGTCACCGAGCCCGTTGTGCCCGCCCGCCGATCCATCCGCGCGAAGGCGAATCGCCCCGCAGGGCAACGCCACATCATCCACGATCACAAGCAGATCCTCCGCCGCGTTGAGTTTAAAGAAACTCATCGCTTCGGTCACGGCCTGTCCGGATCGGTTCATGAACGTCAACGGCTTGAGCAACACCACCTTCTCATCACCAATTGAGGCATCGATCGTCGCACCCTGAAACTTGCTGCGAGCGATCGCACCCGGGGCATGACGGCGCGCAAGCCGATCCAGCACGGCAAACCCGACGTTGTGTCGAGTGTTGTCGTATTCTGAACCGGGATTGCCTAGGCCGACGATGAGTTTCATGGGAATGATGGTTGGTAGGTCAGTCGAGTGGACAGAACAATTACTTGTCGTCGCCTTCTTCATCTGCCGGCTTCTTCTCCGTGATGACTTCAGGTTCCGCACCGCCGGCAGTAACTTCCGCGGCTTCGGCTGCGACAACTTCTTCCTGAACAAACGTGATCTGTGCCACCAGGTGGTTCGGCGAAACCTTCGTCCGCACACCCTCCGGCAACTGGATCTGGCTCACCGTAAAGACGTTCTCCATCTTGGAGAGATCAACCTTGATCTCATCAGGAATGTCCTTCACGCGGCAGATCACTTCCAGTTCCGTCATCGGGTGCGTGAGAATGGAGCCGGGCTTCTTTGCTTCTTCCGGTACGCCCGTAAACTTGAGGTGAACCTTGACTTCCACCTCTTCGTTCAGATCGACGCGCGCGAAGTCAACGTGAATCACGTTGTCGCCCAGGTAGCCGAACTGCAGTTCCTTGATCAGGCACGTTTCAGGTGAAGCGCCTGCGATGGCGACGTTCACCACGTGGGCTCCGTGCTTGAGCACCGCCAGCGTTTCCTTCTCGTCCACGACGATGGAAACCGGGTTGGCCTTGTGACCGTAAATCACGCCTGGCAACTTGCCTGCCTTGCGCAAACGCTGGGAATACTTGCTGCCGACGCGCTCGCGTGGCTGGGCGGCAATGGTGGGGGTTCCTCTACTCATGGTTCATTTCCTTCCTCGAACAAGTGCGATTAAAAAGTTTTTATCGTGTGCCTTCTGCGCCGCGGCGGAACAACGCCGACACGGACATGTCATGGTGAATTCGATGGACCGCCTCACCCAGCAACTTGGCTACGGTAAGACGAACAAGTTTGTGCGCAATCGGTGAAGTACGCTGGCCGTCCGGAATGGTGTCTGTTACCACAATCTGGCTGATTGGTGAATCGTTCAACCGTTGCATCGCCATGCCGACAAGCACCGCATGAGTGGCGGAAGCAATGACGCCCTTCGCCCCGTTCTGCATCACCATCTTGGCTGCCTCGCACACCGTGCCGGCCGTGGAAATCATGTCGTCAAACATCAAGACGGTGCGGCCTTCCACTTCGCCGATCAAATTCTTGGTGGAAACCTTCATGCCGGATTCACGCCGTTTTTCAATAATCGCAAGGTCCGCATCCAGGAGGCTCGCATACGTGTTGGCGACCTTTACGTTGCCGACATCCGGCGAGACGATCACCACCCGACCAAGTGATTCGCGCAACCCAATGAAGTGTTCGTAGAAAACTTCCGTTGCTGAAAGGTGATCGACGGGGATATCAAAGAAACCCTGAATCTGTGCTGCATGCAAATCCATGCACAACACCCGATCGGCTCCAGCCGCCGTAATCAGATTCGCCACTAGTTTCGCCGTGATGGGTGTGCGGCCAACGTCCTTGCGGTCCTGACGGGCATAACCAAAGTATGGAATCACCGCCGTGATGCGCTTGGCGGAAGCACGGCGGAGACAATCAATGTAAATCAACAACTCCATCAGGTTGTTGTTCACCGGATCGCAGGTGGATTGCACCACGTAGCAATCCCGGCCGCGCACATCCTCATCCACTTTCACGATCAATTCCCCATCGGGGAACATCTCCGTGGTGCCATCGGCCAACGGCAAACTCAAATGGCTGCACATGGCCTCGGCCAGCGGGCGCCCGGCTCGACCTGCAAATATCTTCAAGTGGTCTCGGTCAGCCGCGCTCATGTTGCCACCTCCGCCTGTCGCTTTGATGGTGATGCGGAGTTCAGCCGCGCCCGCAGAATTGAATCCACTTCCGCCAGTTGCTGCGGATCGTTGATCGAAAGTACATCCTCCGGCGGCACCGCATCCACAATCTCAATCCGATGTCCGCGCGTCTTCAGCATGGAGAACACTTCCGTCAGGTAGTACTCGTTCGTGACCCGATCCGGCTTCAACTGATCGAGCATTTCGAACAACAGTTTGGAATCAAAGCAGGCGTAACTTGGATACACCTCGCTGATCTGCCGTTGCGCTTCGGTAGCGTTCTTGTGCTCCACGATGGCAGAGAACCGCCCCGTAGCGTCACGGACGATTCTTCCATAGCCGGTCGGATCGGGAATGTTTGAAGTCGCCATCGTTGCCGCCGCGCCTGTTTCAACGGGTTTACGATGCATAGCCCGGATGGTAGCGGCACGAATGAGCGGCCCATCCCCAGCCAGCACCAGCAGATCGCCTTCAAACTTGCCCAATACAGGGCTGGCACACTTCGTTGCGTGGCCTGTGCCCAGTTGTTTGTCCTGCGTGACGTAGCGGATATCGGCATCATCGCCTGCGAAAATGCTTCGCACCGCCTCGCCGCCATGACCAATCACCAGCACGATCGGGTCAGCCCCCGCCTCGCGGCAGGCCTGCACCACCCAGCGCACCATCGGCTGGCCCGCCACTTTGTGTACTACCTTCGGCAAATCGCTGTTCATGCGCTTGCCCAGCCCTGCAGCGAGAATCACCGCGCCCAACGGCCGCGCATGGGATTTCCCCGACGCCGAAGCATCGGATCGTTGCGAAGAGTTATTGCCTGACTTGCTCATGGACACCGCATCACTGAAGTGCGAATCCGCGGGAGAGATCACTCACCAGACCGGCGTCAGTTCCGACCGCTGACTTCTGATCTCTGATCTCTGAAATTGGCCCGCGAAGATTTGAACTTCGACTCTTTGTATCAAAAACAAATGTGCTACCATTACACCACGGGCCAGTGATGCGGCTCGCCTAAACAGAGCATAGTGTAGGCCAACGGTCCGAATCCTGCGCCCGAACAACCAAACCCAAAGCCCATTCACTTTCGTGCATGGACACGCGGTTTGGTGATCGGCACAGCCGAACCATCCCGCGGCGAAACTTCCCGAAGGCTGAAACAACCGTCACCGCGACTGGTTGCCTCCTGCGGCGCCACTGGCCTTCAAAACCTGCCACTGTCACCGACGGCCCCATAAAGGGAAGAGCGGCAATTGTAGGGATTTTCCGCCTTCGGTCAAGGCAACTGGTACTTCCGGCTTCCGCCATCTGTTACCATGCACCTCCCATGCCCACTGCTCTGGAAGCGCCGCCATCCACTCAACTCCGCCGCGAACACGCTCGGCTCTTCAGCCCCGCGATCGGCCATGAACTGGACATCATTGCCTACGGCAACGCCGGCACTCCCGTGCTGGTTTTCCCCTCCTCCGAAGGCTCCGCCAACGATTACGAAGGCTTCGGCATGATCGATGCCCTCACACCTTTAATGAGGGCCGGCAAACTCCGCCTCTACTGTGTTGGCAGTTACGACTCACAATCATGGTGGGCCAAACAGAACCCACCGCATGAGCGAGCTTGGCGTCACTCCTTCTACGAAGACTGGATCATGAATCAGGTGATGCCAGCCATTCGCCGTGACGTCAAAGACCCGCACGCACGCCTTATCACCACCGGCTGCAGTTTCGGCGCATTTCACGCCGCTAATTTCACGCTCAAACATCCCACTCATTTCCGCGCCGCCTTGTGCATGAGCGGAGCGTATGACATTCGTTGGTTATTGGGGGGGATGGGCGGCCATCACGATGACTGGGTGTATTTCAACAATCCCATTGAATATGTCCCCAACCTACACGGCGATCTGCTCAATGAACTTCGCAAGAAAGTCTTCATCGCGCTGGTTTCCGGCCAAGGCAACTGGGAAGAAAAATCACTCCAAAGCACACGCGAATTCTGGGATGTCCTAACCGCCAAAGGCGTGCCCAATTACATGGACCTCTGGGGCTACGATGTCGCCCACGATTGGCCGTGGTGGCGTAAACAGATCGTCTTTTACCTGTCTCATTTCGTCGAGGGAAGAACCCCATGGCCGAACATCTCATTGGCTTAATGCTCGGCGCGGAAAACGATTGGCCCAACGCGTTTGAAGCGTTGCTCCGCCGCGCAAAACTAAACTTCAAGGAAAGCGGCCAGACGCACACCTTCACCACCGAACGTGTCGCCGTGGAACCATTCGATCTCCGCTCCAAACCTCGCCAGCGGCTCGTGATCGATCGCGCTGCATGGTGGTATCCCATGGCCCGCGAATGGCTGAAAAAAGTCGCGATCATGGATGATGTCTATCTGCTCAACAATCCATTCACGTTCCAGTGCATGGAAAAACACACCGCCTATTGTGTGTTGATGCGGCTGGGGTTGAACATCCCCGCCACGTGGCTGCTTCCTCACAAGGTTGGCCCCACCAACGAGCGCTACCAGGCCACCGCTGAACGCTACAACAAACTATTCAACCTCGATGCCATCGCCGATGAAGTCGGCTACCCCATGTACATGAAGCCGTTCGATGGCGGCGGCTGGCGTGGTGTCAGCCGTGTGGACGATCGTGCCGATCTCCACCGTTCCTACGACGCCTCCGGCCAGGCCCTCATGCACGTGCAGGCAGGCATCGCAGACTACGACCACTTCGCCCGCAGCCTCACCATCGGTCCGCAAACGCGCATCATGCGCTATCGCCCCGAACGCCCCATGCACGAGCGCTACGAAGAGAGCATCGACTTCCTCGATGATGATCTCTCCGATGAAATCACGAAAATCAGCCGCCTCGTCAACGCCTACTTCCGCTGGGAATTCAACTCCTGCGAAACCATCGTGAAAGATGGCAAAGCCTCGCCCATCGACTACGCCAACGCCTGCCCGGACGTCGCCATCATCAGCCTGCACATGCATTTCCCGTGGGCGATGACTTCGCTGCTGAAGTGGACCATCTTCAGCGCTGCAAGCAATCGTCTGATGGAGTTGAACCTTGATCACCGCCGCTTCTTCAAGATCGCGGATCGCGCGGATTGGTCCTACGAGAAGAAACTCAGCGAGTATTTCAAGATCACCGAGGAATACTTTCAGACCGAGAAGTTCAACGCCTTCTGCGAAAAACACCTGCGCCACATCGATGACGTCGCCCACGAGTATTTCACCAGCAATGAATTCGATGACCTGGTCGTGGCCAGCGTGAAGGAAACTTTCCAGCCCCACGAACGCGATCACTTCACCTGGCACTACCGCCAGTTGATGGCCAAATGGGCCAAAACCCAGCAGCCCGCAACGGTGTAATACGAATTCCGAACGAGCCGCGCGCGTAAGCAAGCGGTGGCGCACATCTTCTGAGGGTTTCCACTCATCGCCGGAGCCCGTTTAACGGCGGGGCTCGCCCCCGCCTTGCTGCACGGCGTACTCACGCGCGATCATCGCCCTCGCGCGGCATCCGCCACGCCGCACCGCACTCCGGGCAAACAGTGCAACCGTCGTGTTCCATCGGCAGGCTTCGGAGGTTGTAATCGCAAGCCGGGCACTGACGATGTTCGAGCATCAATCGGACCAGGCGCTCGGGATTGATCATCTGCAATTTGAAATAGAAGGTAAATAGGGTCGCGATGATTCCTGCGCCACAAACCATCGCAGTCGCAATGAGTTTTGCCGGGTCGAGAATGACGATCAGGATAAGCGCGCCCAACAGGAACACGCAGTAACTAGCGATCATGAGAAGCTGTACACCAGCGCCCGCTTGCTTCAACGACAAACGCATCTCACGCGCAATCGAATCGCTCTGGAGCGAACCAGTTCCGCCCTCATTGCGAAGCACCCGCTCAAGAGCCCTCAATTCTCGGCGAACACCGCGAGCATCAATCGTCTCCATGACGCTGATTATGCTAGCGAGAAATAGACCACGCCGCACCGCATTCCGGACACACGGTGCAGCCGTCTGCATTCTCTCGTGTTGATTTCAAGTCGTGTCCGCAAGCGGGGCAAATTCCCTCTGGAATCAGCCAACCAATGATTTGATTGGGATTCAAGACGTTCATCATCACCTTTGAGTACGCGTAGAGTCCTGCGATGCAGAATATAACGAGCACCGGCAGTACAACCCACGTTGGCAGGACACCCCGCTGAAGCGTCAGGTATGTAAGCGTGAAAAGCGCAAAAATACCAAGGATGCAAATTGCAACCCAAACACGGGCTCGTGTGGGCAATTTCGAAGGACTAAATGCAGCCTCTATGGTTGCGCGAATTCGTTCGCGGCATTCAGGGGAAAGACGTTTGTTCGTAATCAGCGGCGCAGGATCGACAATGCCGCACGGATTGCCGCGATCATCGATTGCGCGCTGTCCTATTTGTTTGCGAGCCATGGAGTTCGCACCCTCACCCGCCCAAAATCACACTGATCCGATCCAGCACCGCGTCATCTAGCACAACCTCGCTCGCCTTTACATTCTCCACAATCTGCTGCGGCTTTGTCGCGCCGATGATCGTGCTCGTCACCTCCGGCCGGCGCAAACACCACGCCAGCGCCAACGCCGCCAGTGAAACTCCCATCCCCTGCGCCAGCGTCGCCAGTTTGCGAATCCGGTCGTTATTCTCCGCCGTCATGCGCGGCGCAATGAACACGCCCGCCTTTTCATCCGCCGCACGGCTGTCCTTCGGCACGCCTTGCAAATATTTGCCCGTCAGCAATCCCTCCGCCAACGGCGAAAAATTCACAATCCCCATTCCAAATCGCTTGCACGTAGGAAAAACCTCCGCCTCCCAATGCCGCTCCAGCATGTTGTACAGCGGCTGATTGCTCACCGGCATGTGCCAATTGTTGTCATCGCAGATCGCCGCCGCCTCGGTAATCTGCTCCGCATTCCACTCGCTCACTCCCCAATACAAAACCTTGCCGCTGCGCACGGCGGGGTTACGCGGCGTGACCATTGATGATGCCGCCATGAAAGAACGGATTGAGCAAGCCTTTGTCCGCCTGCTGCACGATCTACACAGTTCGACCCGCTTTCAACTCGATCTGGCGGCCACGGCCTTGGAAGAGATCCTCATCTGCATCGCCCAGCACCGCGAACACACCAATCCACAGGCGCTCGACCCGCGCATTGCCGCCGTTTT
>CAZWJR010000041.1:0-4756 GCA_964634655.1 uncultured Isosphaeraceae bacterium
TCTCTCCAAGTCCTACGCCTCGCACACCCTTTTCACAGGCGTTGGTGTGCAACTATCCAAAGACGATCGCGTCGGCATCATCGGCCCCAACGGCGCAGGCAAATCCACGCTCCTCAAAATCCTCGCTGGCCTTGAAACACCGGACATCGGCGAAGTCACCCGCCGTCGCGGCCTGCATCAGGTGTACGTCGCCCAGGATGACAACTTCCCAGCCGACGCCACACCTTTGAGCGCGGTCGTCGCACAACTGGACCATGACGATCACTTCGAGCAGCGGCTGGATCCTGCCACCCGCGCCTCCATCACCCTTTCCAAACTCGGCTTCATCAACCTCGATCAACCCGTCGCCACGCTCTCGGGCGGTTGGCGCAAACGTCTTTCACTTGCCTGCGCTTTGGTGCATGAACCCGATGTGCTCATGCTTGATGAACCCACCAACCACCTTGATCTGGAAGGCATCCTCTGGCTGGAAAAGTTTGTTCGCCAGGCTCACATGGCGATCATGTTCGTCACCCACGATCGCCGCTTCCTTGAGAACGCCGCCGACCGCATCATCGAACTTTCCCCCGCTTATCCCGGCGGCACGCTGGAAGTCGCAGGCAATTACACCGAATTCGTCCGCCGCAAAGATGAATTTCTCGATGGCCAGGCCACGGCTCAATCCGCGCTTGCAAACGCCGTCCGCCGTGACACGGCTTGGTTGCGTCAAGGCGTTCAAGCCCGCCGCACCCGCAACAAAACCCAGGTCGTCGACACACAGGACCGCCAGGCTGAACTCAAAGCAATCAAGTCTCGCAACGAAGCGCCCACTCGCACCACCGCTATCGATTTCCAGGCCACCGAGCGCAAAACCAACAAACTCCTCGCGCTCCATAGCGTCTGCAAGTCGATGGGTGGCAAGGAACTCTTTCAGAAACTTGATGTCATGCTCTCTCCCGGCCGGCGCATCGGTCTGCTCGGTCCCAACGGCTCCGGCAAAACAACGCTGCTCCGCCTCATGAGTGGCGAACTAAAACCCGATTCCGGCACAGTCAAGCAGGCCGCCCAGCTTCGCATCGTCACTTTCACACAGCACCGCGATGACCTCATCTCCACGCAAACCCTCGCTGAAGCCCTCTGCCCCGTTGGCGACACCGTGGACTATCGCGGGAAGCCTGTTCACGTCACCACTTGGGCCCGCAAGTTTCTCTTTGAAGCCACGCAACTCACCACCTTCGTCAGCAACCTCTCCGGCGGCGAGAGAGCCCGCGTCCTCATCGCCCGCCTCATGCTGGAACCCGCTGATGTTCTCCTCCTCGATGAACCAACCAACGACTTGGACATTCCATCACTGGAGGTGCTGGAGCAAGCCCTGATTGAATTCCCCGGCGCAATCGTCCTCATTACCCACGATCGCTTCATGCTCGAACGCATCTCCACAGAGTTCCTCGCCCTCGATGGCCTGGGCAACGCGAAGGCCTACGCCTCCATTGCCCAATGGCAGGAAGCTACAGCCCGGCGTTTGGCTGACGAATCCAAGCCCGAAAAAGCCAATCAGGATGCGACCACCCGTCAGCCCGACAAGACGCCTACTCGCGCAAAAAAACTAACCTTCAACGATCAGCGCGATCTGGCTGGCATGGAAGCCGCGATCCTGAAAGCTGAAACAAAGGTGCAAACCCTGCAATCCCAAGCCAACGATCCCACACTGGCAACAGACCACGTCCGCATGGCAAAGACCTACCACGATCTCGCTGAAGCCCAGAACGCGGTGCAAAAACTCTACGACCGCTGGCAGGAACTTGAAGCCATGCAAGCGGGAACGTCAGGACAATAACGCTGCCCTGTATGCTGGCCGCGAGAAAACGTGCGCGGTAACATCGCACCGGAAATTTTGCCAAGGATCCTACATGACCTCCATCCGCGTCCTCGTCGGCACAAAAAAAGGAGCCTTCATCCTCACCTCCGATGGCAAGCGCCAGAAGTTCTCCGTCTCCGGCCCCCACTTTGCCGGCTGGGAGGTTTATCACATGAAGGGTTCGCCCGTCGATCCCAACCGCATCTACGCTTCCCAGACCAGCGGCTGGTTCGGCCAGATCATTCAACGCTCCGATGATGGCGGCAAGACCTGGCACACCCCCGGCAGCAAGCCAGAAGACCTCAAAGGCGACTACGGCATGCCCAAAGGTGAATCCAACAAGTTCGCATACAACGATGATCCGAAAAAAGGTGGCGCACCGCTCACCACACATCAACACTTCGATGGCACTCAAAAACCCTGGGTTTTCAAACGCGTCTGGCACATCGAACCATCCCTTGATGATCCCAACACCGCTTATGCGGGAGTCGAAGACGCAGCCATTTTCAAAACCACCGATGGCGGCAAGACCTGGAACGAACTCGCAGGCCTGCGCGGTCATGGCACCGGCCCCCACTGGCAACCCGGCGCGGGCGGCATGGGCCTGCACACCATCCTGCTTGATCCCAAGAACCCCAAACGCATCTATATCGCCATTTCCGCAGCAGGCTGCTTCCGCACTGATGACGGCGGCAAGACCTGGAAACCAATCAACAAAGGCCTGAAGTCGCAATACATCCCTGATCCTGACGCTGTGGTCGGCCACTGCATTCACCGCATTGCGTTGCATCCATCCAACCCCGACGTCGTCTACATGCAGAAGCACTGGGACGTCTGCCGCAGCGATAATGCCGGCGACAATTGGAACGAAGTCAGCGGCAACCTGCCCAGCGACTTCGGCTTCCCCATCGATGTTCACGCCCACGATCCTCAAACAATCTACGTTGTCCCCATCAAGAGCGATTCAGAACACTTCCCGCCCGATGGCAAGTTGCGCGTCTACCGCAGCAAAACCGGCGGCAACGAATGGGAAGCGCTCACCAAGGGCCTGCCCCAACAGGATTGCTACGTCAACATCCTGCGCGATGCCATGTGCGTGGACAAACTCGACAAATGCGGCATCTACTTCGGCACCACCGGCGGCCTGGTCTACGCCTCCGCAGATTCCGGCGACAGTTGGGCGCCAATAGCAGAACATCTGCCGGGCGTCCTAAGCGTTGAGGTGCAGGTGCTGAATTGATTTGAGGCTAGATGAATACCATCTATCGAGTGTCAGATTCACGCGGTCGAAAATCGTTCACTCTGATGGAAATAGTGGCGGTCATCGCCATCATTGCCATACTCTTTGCACTGGTGATGTACGCCGCAAGAATTGCACGTGAAAGCGCCTATTGTCTGCAAGTAAGGACCCAACTGCAGGGCCGCATACTCAAAAGCGGCCCGAAGATTCTCACGTGGACCACCGAAAACTGCATCCAGGTCCAGTGGACTGAAGCTGCCACTCCAGATCATCCACTTCAAACCGGAATCGGAGAGTTTGATGTTGAGCAGAACACGTTTGTCCACATCACCTACACACCGGACAACTGATGCTCATTTCTGAAGTCACCGGAAACTGTTGATTGCCAGCAATGGAACTCTTTCTTTGAGCGACATCAAGTAGCCTCCGCCTTACCCCTTCAGCGTCGCCATATCAATCACAAATCGATACTTCACATCGCTGCGCAGCAGCCGTTCATAGGCCTCATTGATCTGGTGCATCTTGATCATCTCAATATCGCAGGTGATGTTGTGTTTGCCGCAGAAGTCGAGCATTTCCTGCGTTTCCGGGATGCCGCCGATGAGTGAGCCGACGAGTTGGCGACGGGGGAAGAACAGGCTGAACGCTGATACCTGCAACGGCGTGGGCGGCGCGCCGACCAGAGCCAGTGTTCCATCAAGTTTGAGCATCGCAAGATACGCATTGATGTCGTGATCCGCTGAAACCGCATCAAGGATGAAATCGAACGTGCCGGCATGTTTGGCCATCGCATCGGCATCCTTGGAGATCACCACTTCATCCGCGCCAAGTTTTTTTCCATCCGCAACCTTGGATGGCGATGTGGTAAACAGCACCGTGTGCGCGCCGAAGGCGTGAGCGAACTTGACCCCCATGTGGCCAAGCCCGCCAAGGCCAACCACCCCCACTTTCTGGCCTTTGCTGACCTTGTATTTTCGCATGGGAGAATACGTCGTAATGCCCGCACACAGCAGCGGTGCGGCGGCGGCAGGGTTCAGATTGGTCGGCACCTTCAGCGTGTAGGCTTCATCCACAACAACGCTTTCGGAATATCCGCCGAAGGTAAGCCCGCCGAGGTGCTTGTCCTCGCTGTTGTAGGTGAACGTCGGCGCGTTGGTGCAGAACTGTTCCAGTCCCTTCTGGCAACTGGCGCATGTGCGGCAGGAATCAACCAGGCAACCGACCGCAGCAAGATCACCAACCTTGAACTTCGTCACCTTGGCGCCAACCTTGACGACGCGGCCAAGGATTTCATGTCCGGGAACACAGGGGAACTGCGACATGCCCCACTCATTGCGGGCAAAGTGCAGATCGGAGTGGCACACTCCGCAATACAGAATGTCGATCGCGACATCAGTCGGTTGCGGTTCGCGACGCTTGATCGAAAAGGGTGCAAGCGGTGATGTAGCGGTTTGAGCGGCGTAGGCTTTGGTTGGCATAGGTGGGAAGTCTAGGCGATTTGGAAACGCTAAAGGGGAAAGGGATGCCCCTGCCTTCCATCCCCTAGAACTGTGGTGGTAATTGTCGAGAACTGGACGAGAATTTCATCGTTCCCCTTAGCGGGCGGCGCTCAATGCGCTTGATCAATGATGTGAGGAGAGTTTGCATGGTCCCGAGCCCTTCCTGGATTGTTTCCCTCC
>CAZWJR010000041.1:4856-15715 GCA_964634655.1 uncultured Isosphaeraceae bacterium
AATGATGTGAGGAGAGTTTGCATGGTCCCGAGCCCTTCCTGGATTGTTTCCCTCCGCATCGTCCTGTTGATCGCTGCGTTGGCATTCAGCCACCGCGTCTGTGCACAAAACTTCTGGCAGCCGTACGGCGGACCGCTCGGCGGAAACGTCCAGGCGATCGCATACGATGCCACCGCCCCCGGTTACCTCTACGCAGGCATGGTCTGGCGGCACACTCCCGGCGGAACTTTCTCATCAGGAACCGTCTACCGATCGACCGATCTGGGACAGACATGGACACGATTGAACATCAGTCTCGCTGTGACTGATCCGACTCGCCGTCGCGTTCGCGCTATTGCCATCAATGCATCCGGTCACGTGTTTGTCGGTCTCGAACGAGGCGGCGTCATTCGCTCCCTCGACCATGGAACGACATGGGCATCCGTCAATTCAGGAATCACTGATCTAACTGTTCGTGATGTTGCTATCAACGCCAACGGCGATCTCTATGCTTCGACAAACGCTGGCGGAGTTTTTCGATCCATCAACAACGGTGGAACATGGGTGGCGGCAAACACCAATCTCACGAACCTTGATACCCGTTCGCTCATCGTTCAACCCAACTTCTTGTTGGTTGGCACACGCACCGGCGGTGTTTTCAAATCCACAAGTCCCAACGGCGTGTGGGCTTCGGCCAACACCGGTATGACCAATCTTGGTGTCAATTGCATGCACCGCGATCCGGTCAGCGGGATCGTGTATTGCGGCGTGGACAACGGCCTATACCAATCCCTCAACGATGGTGGCACCTGGTCATCCGTCACGGGCCCGTTCACCGGTAACATCGTTCAAAGCATCACGTCCGCCAGAGGCGCGCTCTTCGTGGGAATGCCCGAAGGCGTCTACAAATCAACCAACGGAGGCACGGACTGGCAACTCCCGGGTAATTGGCCGCTTGATCCTCAAACTCGAGCGCTTCATTCGGCAGCAGGCATTCTGTTCGCCGGCACACTGCGCGTCGGCATGTATCGATCAACAGACAATGGATCGACCTGGACCCCCGGCAACAGCGGCATCAACGCATACACCGTTCACTCAATTGCCTTTGGCAGCGCCAACAGATGTTTCATCAGCACAATCGTCAACGGCATGCACCATTCGGATGACAACGGCACCAATTGGAGCGTAACTGCATTCCCCAGCGAGGATGTCTGGATTATTCGCCGCAGCCCCTGGGGTGATCTATTCGCCGGAATCTCCGGCATCTCCAGTTCCGGCAACTTGAACCACATTCAACGCTCCACCGACAACGGCCAGACCTGGACGCCATTGAACAGCGGTCTGACGGCCAACATCGTGAGCGGCATTCAATTCGGCACAACAAACGAAGTCTACTGCAGCACCGGTTGGAATCCCGCTGGTGTCTATCGATCGACCGACAACGGCAATTCCTGGACACATTTCGGCCTGGGTTGGGCTTCGATTGGCGAACCCTCCGCCCATGCAACGCTTTGCCTCACGAGGCGAAGCAACGGCGATCTCTGGGCTGGCAGCGAAGGTTCCGGTGTCTGGCGTCGATTGGCAGGAAACTCAAACTGGGAATACACCGGCCTCAATCAAGCCACCGGAGCCGGACAGCAATTCGCCATCACATTCCTTTCCAACGGCTACGGATTCGCCGCCCACGATGGTGGCAACTACGGCATCTACCGCACAACCTCCGGCCAGCCGGGTACATGGTTGCCGTACACGCCAATCCCGGATCGTGTGTTCGACATTGTCGCCACTCCCAACGATGTGCTTTACGCCGGAAGCATGAACGGCGGCGTCTATCGTTCAACCGATTTTGGCAATTCCTGGATTCCGATCAACACCGGCCTCTCCGCCGATGGTGTCCAGTGCCTCGCCATCGGGAAGGACAATCACCTCTACGCCGGTACATCAGGCTGGGGCGTGTTTCGTTCCGTTCTGCCTGTCTACGTTCGCCCCGGCGATGTCAACGCCGATGGAACCGTCAACGTGACTGATCTACTCATGGTGATCAACGCATGGGGCCGCTGCCCAATCCCACCAGCGACCTGTCCAGCAGATATGGCCCCTCCACCGAATGGCGATGGAATGGTGAATGTGAGCGACCTCCTGTTGGTTATCAACAACTGGGGCTGAACCCGACAGGCACGGTGCAACGTTCTTCCCTTGTGTCCGTATTAACTGCATCGCCCATTCATCCATTTCTCGAAAGGCATGCAATGAATTCCGCATTTACTCGCCGCTCTTTCGTTGCCGCGGCCTCCGGCGGTTGTCTCGCGCTTCCCTTCGGCCTTGCCTCGCATGCACTTGCCAGACCCAGTTCTCCCGAATTCGAAAACCCAGCCGGCAGTTCCGCTCTTCCTCCTGGCTTCCCCTCTCATGATCCCGCGCTGGCTCGCGAAGTTGTTGGCAAATCACACTCTGATCTCGAATCCGTCACCAGACTTGTCGAATCACGCCCCGCTCTCGCCAATGCCACATGGGATTGGGGCTTCGGCGATTGGGAAACTGCACTGGGCGCGGCTTCTCACACCGGCCGCCGCGAAATTGCTGAAGTCCTCATGGCTCACGGTGCACGGCCGGACATTTTCACCTTCGCCATGCTCGGCAATCTTGAAGCCGTCAAAGCCATCATCGCCGCCAACCCCGGCATTCAGCGAACCTCCGGCCCTCATGGGATCACGCTCCTGTCTCACGCCAGGGCTGGCAGAGAACAGGCTGCTCCCGTAGTCGAGTATTTGCAATCGCTCGGCAACGCCGATCCCGTCACCACCGATCTACCACTGGGTGCTGCACAAAAGACCGCGATGCTCGGAAGTTATGTCTACCAACTCGATGGCGCCGAAGAAGCAAATCCAAAACTCACCTGCTCAATCATCGAGCAGCGGGACAACCTGGCCTTCAAGCACGAACCTGACGGGTCGGCTCGCATTCTTCGTCACCATGGCGATGGAGAGTTCCACCCCGCAGGCGCACCCAAGGTCCGGATCGTGATACACGGCAACGTGCTGTCAATTTCCGATGGCGATATCACCCTGCGGGCGAATCGCCAAACCTGACTCGTGGCCGGGCATCCGTCGGCCGATGGATTTCATTTCAAAACACCTCTTCATTCCTTCGCAAAATCAGAAGTTTGTGATTTGAACCCGGAATTCACGCGGTATCATTGATAGTCGCGGCACCATGATGTCCCAGGCCCTTCCAATCCGTGCGATTCTTCCGACCGCCACAGCGGCTCTGTTCGTGGTCGCATCGTCATTGGCTGTGCCACCTACTCCTGATCACATTGTCATTGTGATCGAAGAAAACCACTCCTTTGATCAGATCATTGGGTCATCCCAGGCCCCATACATCAACGCCCTCGCCAAAAAGGGATTGCTCTTCACCAATTTCTTCGGCATAACGCATCCGAGCCAGCCGAACTACCTCCACCAATTCAGCGGATCCAATCAGGGCGTGACCAGCAACAGCGTTCCCCTTGACATTCCGTTTTCAACAGCCAATTTGGGCGCTGCGGTGATTGCCGCCGGCCACACCTTCGCCGGATATTCAGAAGATCTTCCCGCCGTTGGATCCAACGTTGCATCCAATGGCTACTACCAGCGCAAGCACAATCCCTGGGTCAATTGGCAGGCCGACCCACCGCGCCTGAATCAACTGCCTTCCACAGTGAATCGGCCGTTCTTTGCCACGCCGCCAACCGGTCAACCCTTCTTTGGCGATTGCAACGCCCCCAGCGACTACAACACACTTCCCGCTCTCACCTTCGTTGTTCCCAATCAACTCAATGACATGCACGATGGCACGATCGCGCAAGCCGATGAATGGCTGCAAACCTGGATCGGACCCTACGCCGACTGGGCCCTGACTCACAACAGCCTTCTCATCATCACCTGGGATGAAGACAACTCCGCCGCTCGCAACATCATTCCGACTATTTTCTATGGCCCAATGGTGCGCAACGGAATTCAGACTGTCACCTTGACTCACCACAATCTCTTACGAACGCTTGAAGACATGTATGGCGCTACGCATGCCGGCAGCAGCGCCAACGTCCGCTCGATCGTCGGAGCCTTCTCCAGTGACGTCGCCATTACCACTCGCCGCTTTCAGCAGGGTGCCGATGGCTACACCGATGCCCATGACACGTACTTGGAATCGGCAAATCCTATCGTTGTAAACGCCGCGGTTACACCGATTGTTGTTGATGGTTCTCGTCTAAGTCAGGGACTGATTCGTTTTGACAATATTTTCGGCCATGGTCCCAACCAAATCCCTCCGGGTGCCAGCGTGCTGTCCGCCAAACTCATCATCCTCACCACCAACAACAGCGGGGACTCCAGCGCAAATTCCGTGGTCGCTCATCGAATGATTGCGAATTGGTCCAGTGCCTCAACATGGAACTCGATGGTCAGCGGCATTTCTGCCAACGATATCGAGGCCGCCACCACACCGGATTTCGCACTCATCCCTAACATCCTCGACGCCTGGGCAATCTTCGATGTGAGCAATACCCTCCAATACTGGGCCGACGCACCCGATCCTTCATCTGTCAACCGCGGCTGGGCGATCCTCCCCACCGGTACTGATGGCTGGCGATGCGCCTCTTCTGAATTTTCCGTCCCCGGCGATCGGCCGATCTTGGAAGTTACTTTCCGCACGCCTTGCCCCGCCGACATCGACCACAACTGGACAGTCAATGTCAGCGACCTTCTTTCCATCATCAACGCCTGGGGCCGGTGCAGCCCACCGCCCATAAACTGTCTCGCCGATACCAACCACGACGGATTCGTCAACGTCTCCGACCTGCTCGCTGTTATCAACGGCTGGGGCCCGTGTCCCTAGGGGTATCCCGCATCGGCATCTCCCTTCAATGCTAGAGTAGGCATCCATGATTCGCGTGGTGCTCCCCTTTCATCTGAAAACCCTCGCTCGCATTGAAGGCGAAGTAACCATCGACATCGGCCCGAACCAAGTCGCATCGCTGCGTTCAAGCCTCGACGCCCTCGAGGCTCGGTACCCCATGCTTCGTGGCACCATCCGCGATCACCTCACCCTGCAACGCCGCCCCTTCCTGCGCTTCTTCGCTTGCGAGCAAGACCTCTCCCACCAATCGCCGGATACGCCGCTGCCCCAAGCCATTGCAACCGGCGAGGAACCGCTCATGATCGTCGGAGCCATCGCCGGAGGATAATTGCATGATTCAATCATTTTCAGAGGATCGCTAATGAACACATCTACCAACGAACTGCATGACCGTTCCGCCGTCGATCTGGCTCTCCTCATCGTCCGCCTTACCGTCGGCATCATTTTCGCCGCACATGGCTCCCAGAAACTTCTCGGTGCCTTCGACGGCCCCGGTCTTGCAGCACTCGTAGACATGATGGGCCCCATCGCCTACCCCGTCGCCATCGGCGAATTCTTCGGCGGCCTCGGCCTCGTCTTCGGTTTTCTCACCCGCTTCTCCAGCGCTTCGCTCATCGTCATCATGATCGGCGCGATACAAATGGTCCACGGCAAAAACGGCTTCTTCCTCGGCCACGGCCCGGAAAGCACCTTGGCAAATGCCGGCTTTGAATACAACCTCGCACTCATCGGCCTGCTCGCGCCCATCCTCATCGCAGGCCCCGGTCGATTTTCCATCGGCCGCTTCCTTCCACTTCCAAAATCAAAACAATCCGGTCGGCCCATCGCGATCCTGGAATAGCCTCTCCAACTCGTATCGATCATTTCGCCTCATGCCCTCGCAAACGCCTGCACCGCCCTTCCGCATTCCGGGCACGTATCACCCTTCAACTGATACACCAGATACCCGCACTCGCATCGCGGCTCTTCAATTTCAATGAACACGCCCGTGCCGCATGATTCACACCGCGAATTCCCCACCCGGTGATTCTGCCGCCATCCGCACTTCGGACAACTCATGAACACAACCACATTGACATCCACAGATTCCGTGGCCGGAATGTCCTTGTTCGCCCTGCTCAACGCCGCAATCGGCACCGCAACTGTTCCAACACCCAGACAAACCATCAAGAACGCCCCCAAAACTCCAAACCAGATGATCATTCCAAATCCACCCCGCATGTAAATTGTGAGCCACATCACCGCCACAACAAACAGAAAAACCAGCCATGCATTAGCCATCACCGCCATCTTGAATACCCGCAGTGGCCACGTCTTGGCCTCAATCAGACTGAACGCCCCGGTATGTGCCATGACCACTCCACAAGCCAGACAAACAGAAGATAATCTGCCGAGCGATTCCGGATCAGAAATCTCCCGTTCAAACCAGATCAGAATCAGCATTCCAATTGTTCCAATTCCACAAGCCGTCATGCTGAAGATCATTGTGACCGGAAATCGCTCCCGTCGACGCGCCGTCTCCGCCGCAAGGACCGCTCCAAAACACAGGATCAAAAGCATCACCGAACCGAATCCCATCCAGATTTCATCGCCATTGGGATCAGCAATAAACCCGATCATCCCAATGCCGACAGCCATTGCAATCAACGTCCCCAGCGCCACGATCAAAAGGCGATGAAAGAATCCGGAACTCGATGATTGAACAGCGCTCATGACAGTTCCACCTGAATTCGCAAACCGCACTCTTCGCAAACATGCTTGCCGGTCACTGCATCATGCTCATTCTGGCAACGCGGACACCGCAGCCAGTACGCCCGCCGCTCCGTCACACTTTGAACAGGACCGGAAAACCGCGGCAGCCATGCCGCCAAAAAGGTGAACACAACCCCTCCGCCCGCTAGCAGCCCAAGCACACCCCCAATGCGGCCAAAGGCTTCTTCATATTCGAAATTCGACTGCTCCGGTCCCGGATAAAAAGTGAACGCCGCCGCAACCAGCGCCGCGAACAGTTCAAGCAACACGAAAGTGACTCTTCGCATCACCACCCACCACTTCTGATGCGGTTGCGGCAATAACAGGAGCCCCATCAACATCATTACCCCCGCCCAGCATGTCGGCCAGATGAGGACCCGCTGATAATTCACCATACGATCCCACGGCGGCTGCATCGCGACAATGACATACCAACCCATCAGTGCAATGGCCCCCGCAATAATTCCGCTCCGCATCAACCGTGGCGCTCGCCCGCTTTCCAACGCCACAGCGCAGCACATCGCAACAATCAAATACCCGATCGCAAGCATCCCACATCCAACAACCATCTCCGGTCGAAGCGAAGGCGAGGCAACGTACATCGCAACCAGTGGCAAGACCACTGTGGAAACAATCGTTGCCATCAGTGCCCACAGCAACACTCGCGTCAAACGCATTCCACCAATCTATCGCGCTTCAGCCCACACCGCATATCGGCCATTCAATTACGGCGTTGTTACCGGTTCCACCGCCGTCGGGCCAACCGCTGGACTGCCATTCAAGACCGTCGCCGGATCAGGCAGCGGCGGCAGATTTGAAGCCGCCCGCAATTGATTCTGCACCGCCAGATACGCCGCCACATTCGTTCCCAGTGCCGTTATCTTGCCGCCCGCCGAGACTGCTGTGCATTGAGCGGCCGGAATCGTCGTTGTACCCGTACCCCCAGCCGCTCCCCCAGTCGTCGGATCAGGCGAAAGTATCACAACCCACAACCCGGGATCACAATTGTTCAGATCAATCCCGTGATACGTGAACACAAAGTCACCGCATCGGTGCGCGATCGTGTTCGCCGGCATCGCCTTGGCCACCGCATCGATTGCATTCGCCTTCCGGTTCGGCGGCATGTAATCAATCTTGTCCAGCGTCGTATCGCCAAACGGAATCGTCGTCACGTCCGTGACCGTTCCGCTGGCCACAAAACTGTTCGACCCCATCCCCGTCAGCATCAACTGCGCCGCATGCGCCGGCACCTGGCCGTTGTTGGCTGCTGCATAAAAATGAATGCTGTCGTTGAAGTTCCGCGCCTCAAGCCCGCTGATCGTGATCATTCTCGCTCCCCCCATCCCTCCCCTGCCGCTGAAGATGCTCATGATCAATACCGAATAGCCCACTACAATCGCAAGCCATGACAGCAACGGCAACGCCAATATCGCAACCGTCGCCCTTCCCCCATGTACACGCTGCGCGTGGGTCAACATGATGATCGCGCTGATCGATTGCCAAATCCACATGAACCACGATGCGCAATAGGGCCCAACCAAAGGCACCCCCATCGGTGCCGTAACTCCAACGCTGTAGAGCAAGGCCTGATAGGTTCGACCAATTGTGTATTCGGTCTTGCCAGTGATACGCAGAATTCCATGCGCCGTCGCTCCCCAAACCGCCATGAAACCGCGAGATCCAATCGTCCCGACCACCACGATCCCCAGGCCACCCAAGAAAGTCTGAATCGCATCGTTGCTTCCATTCAGCAACAGGATCGCGCTGATCACCATCAACGGCAGGCCGCCGCCCATTCCCAGAATGATCACCAGCGATACCGTCGCATACCACCACGCCTGCATCACTCCGCTTTCCGGTGTCGTCCCGCGCATCAGCGACATCGGATTCCCCATCGACCTACCCACCGTGTGAATCCAACCCTTGATCCATCCCCTCTGCTGGCGTTCCAGCCATGGCATGCGATCAATTTGTGTCTGCTCCTCGCGCACCCCCTCGGCTGGTCGCAGAACCATTCCATCCATCTCAATCCTGTTGCCGCACGTAACGCAGTTGAAGTCGCTGGGCACAAGATGACCCTGGGGCCCAGTGCCGTAATACGACTGGTCGCAATGCGGACAGCAAAACCGCACGCTGTTGATGACAAAATCAAATTCCGATGGCACAAACCCATTGCCGCATTCCGGACACTGCCGGCCTTTCAGGTTCCACAGCGAGTAATCGCAAGTCTTGCAGCGCATCGGTTCACTACAACTTCCACAACCGGTCCTTGGCGATCGGCTTTAATCTTCCGGCGCATTCTTGCTCACGCGCCTGCGGAACTCTTCCATGAGCGACTTCGTAACCGTCCCCACTTTGCCAGTCCCGATCATCTGCTCATCTATCTGGTTAACACCAATGATCTCCGCCGCCGTCCCCGTCAAAAACACCTCATCGGCCCCAAGCAAATCGTCCAATAGCATCTTCGTTTCCTGAATCTTGAACCCCATTGCTGGCCCAATCTCATCAATCACAAATCGCCGCGTCACGCCGTGCAACAACCCCGATTCCAGGTGCGGCGTCACAATCTTCCCTTGCTTTATCACGAAAATATTGTCCCCAGTGCACTCGGCGACCTCATCCTCCATGTTCAGCATGATCGCCTCCAGCACACCCGCATCAATCGCTTCAATTTTCGCCAATACATTGTTCAGATAATTGAGGCTCTTGATCGCCGGATCCAAGCACTCAATCGGTATCCGCCGCCGCTTCGCAACAATCACCTTCATGCCGTTGTCGTACAACTCTGGCGGATAGAGTTGAATCTTATCCGCAATAATGATCGTTCCGGATTTCGGACACCGAAACGGATGCAGTCCCAGCGTGCCCGCTCCTCGGGTAAAAATCAATCGAATGTACGCGTCCTGCAAACCGTTCGCCGCAATCGTGTCGCGAATGGCCTTGTCGATCTCCTGCGGCTGGTACGCTGGCGTCAACCGAATGCGTTCCGCCGAACTGTACATCCGCCGCAGGTGCGATCCCATCTTCAGTACGCGACCGTTGTACGCACGGATACCCTCAAAGCAGCCATCGCCATAGAGCAAACCATGATCGAACACGCTGATGCGCGCTTCCGATTGGTCAACCAGTTCACCATCCAGCCAGACCTTGCCCATGCAACAGCCTCCTTGATCGCAAGAATCGGAGTGTAGTCGAAAACGCCCAATCCCTCACTTCATCAAAGATTCCAGGCATCGCTCCAATTCCGGAAACTCAAACCCATACCCCAAATGAAGTGCCTTCGCAGGCAAAACTCGCTGACTCGCCATGATGGCATCTGCTACTTCTCCCATCGCCAGCCGCAGCGCAAACCGTGCCGTGGGGAAAAATGCAGGCCGATGAAGTACACGCCCCAATGCCTTCGCAAAATCCCGGTTGCGAACAGGATGCGGCGACGTCGCATTCAACGGACCATTCAGTTTTGTATTCTTCAGCGCAAGATCAACCAGCCACACCAGATCCCGCCAGTGAATCCACGACATCCACTGTTTGCCTGATCCAATCGGCCCGCCTACAAACAACCGAAACGGCAGGCTCATCTTTGTCAGCGCACCGCCGCGATCATCCAGCACAACTCCGGTGCGCATCAACACCACTCGCGGCGGATCCGCAAGCAACTCACGAATCCCCAGTGCCTCATGTTCCCATGCCGCCACCAGCATCGCCAGAAAATCCTTGCCCGCTGGCGATGACTCCTGCAGAACATTCTCCCCACTATCTCCGTAGAAACCAATCGCTGATCCATTGATCAGCAAACGCGGCCGAGATCCTTCTGGCGCATCAGCAATCGCTTGAACAATCTGGTGCGTGCTGTCGATCCGACTTGACCGAAGTTGCTCCTTGTACCGCTTGGTCCATCGATGATCCGCAATCCCCGCACCCGCCAAATGAATCACCGCATCGCATCCTGCCACCGCGCCTTGCCAAGGCCCGGGCTTGACCGGATCACCTTCCACAATGCTGAAATTGTGATTCACCGCCGCCGCGAATAACTCTGATGCACGCTTTCCACTACGGGAGAGCAATACAAGATGGTCCCCCTGCTCCAGCCGATGCATCGCCAATCGGCGACCAATCAAACCCGTTGCACCCGTAAGGAAAATCCGCATGCACCAAGTGTAGTGGTGGCATCCTCCCACCGCTTGCGGCTTAGCCCGCCAACGCCTTGGCTCGCTCAAACACCTGATCAAGCA
>CAZWJR010000042.1:0-11648 GCA_964634655.1 uncultured Isosphaeraceae bacterium
CACGGGAATGGGTTTGGTGAGGGTGATTTTGGCTTGAAGGTTGCCAAGTTCGCGACCGAGTTCGGTGAGAGATTCGCAGGCGGCGTAGCAATCTTCCGGATCGAGTTTGGAAAACACGCTGCGAATATGGGCATCGCAGAATTGTCGAGCCGGACCCATCTTGCGGTACACGTAGAAGAAAAATTGACCGCCGGGCTTCACTTTTTTGTAGAGGGCTTTGACGGCGTCGTGCGTGTTGGGCGTGTGGTGCAGCACGCCGTCTGCGATCACGAAATCGAAGGTTTCATCTCGCAGCGGCAGATCCATGAGATCAGCGCGGATCACGTGGCAGTTGGGAAGATCGCGCGTGTTTTCAAAAGTTGTGAGGGCGGCTTCTGAAATGTCCACGGCAACGACGTGGCCACCACCATTGGCGCCGGTGGCTGTCATTTGTGCCATGAATCGGCTGTTGAACCCGGAACCGGGGCCAACTTCGAGGATCATTGTTTTTTCGCGGTAGAACTGTTCGAGAGCGGCGCGATCTGGTAGGCCGAGTTTCTTGCAGTACCACTCAAATAGAAAATCCTGATGGCCGGGCTCCAGGCCGTAACTGCGGAATCGACGCCATTTGTCGGAGAAGGTTTCGGCGGTTTTCGCCTGACCAGCGGAGCGAGCCGTTTTTTCCTGATCTGTCGAGTGGCGTGCTGAACCAGACGATGCCGAGCCGTTGACGGATTTAATTGTCAGGCCGTGCTGTTTGGCGAAGGAATCGTGAAGCGGGCGCATGGAACCGCGCAGGAGGCAGGGCACGCCATCTTGTATTGGGTACCACTGGTCGGAGGCATCTCGCAATAGGCCTTGCTCGATGTGGCCATCTTTCACTTCAAAGGATTGAACGCGAAGCGGAGCTCCAGTTTCAGGATCGATGAGCCACTGTTGGTTGAGAATTACATCTCGCAAACGGAATACTCCAAAGCGGGAGCCCCCGGTGAAATACTTGAGGCGGGGGCAAGAGATTGCGGCACCAGGACGTTGGCGATGGCGAGCACTTGTTTGGCCGCCGTTTCCGCGCCGCCATGATACTGTTTCATCCAAAGGCGGCTGCGGCGACTGACATCCTCCTGAAAATCCGCATCGCTGAACAGCCGCAAGAGGCGATCGACGATCTGTGGCACGGTACGGCAATTCAGCACGGGCGGGACTTCGGGATACATTCGGCTCAACGCCTGTTCATCGAGGTAGGTGCAGACCGGCGTGCCGTTGGCAAGGGCTTTGAAGAGCACACCGCCGAATGCGCCGAGTTTGAATTGATCGGCGACAACGTGGCAGGCGCGCACGGCTCGGTCGAATTGCACCACTCCCATTGGTTCCACCCATTGAACCGAATCCGCGCAGCCGAGATTTTTTAGCAATTCGCGGCTTTGTTCGACATTCGCTCCCCATTCGCAACACACCATGCCGACTTCGCAACCTCTTTTTCGCAGCTGGGCGAATGCGTGGAGCAGTTGGTCGTTCGCTTTGTCAGCGTAGCCGGTGCCGGGAACCCAGTCGTGGCGAGTTGGAAAGAGGATGAGATGTTTGCATCGAAGTTCGCGCTGAAGTTTTTGCCGCAATTCCATCCAGCCATCGATGTGCATGCCGTGATCTTCATCATACGGATGGTTGAGGAAGGTGAATCGTTTTGCGATGGTTGAATTGGCGCTGCTTGATGGCGTTGTCGAAGGTTCAGCAAGGTCCGGACAAAGTATTGCAGCATTCTGAAGGCAATCGGCGTTCGTGACGAAGGCGTGGCCGGAGAGTCGATAGGTGAGGGCGGCCATGCGGCCCTGGCCGGTTGGCGCAAACGGAATCTCACGCAATGTGCCATGCTCAAAGGCAAAGTAAGGCAGTCTGCCAGCGAGCAAGGGAAAGATGCCGTCGGTTGAGTAGCCCATGACAATATCGTAATGGGGCAGTAGCGCTCGCCACTCATCGACGCAGCAGCGATAGGGTTCGAGATCGGCAGGGGTGAGTTGATCGGGGCGATCCGGAAACTCCCGAGCAAACTCTTGGCAGAGTTGCGCAGCTCGCTGATCGAAACTCCAATCTGAAGTTCCATGAACAAGCCGCAATGGGAACACGAGCCGCCGAACTCGATTGGCCATTGCGGCGATGCAACCGAGGCTTGCCATGAGCGCCAGGAAGAGCCGCAAGATGGCTTCGAACAAGTGACCGAACGCAGTCCATGCCGCATTGCGAACGCCGTCGCCGTACCAGGTTCCCGGAATCAGGATGCGAGAAAGCGGCGGAATGGGCACGAACAGGCTCTTGATGATTTGTCGCCACTTACTGGCGTGGCGCAAGCGGGCGCGACGGCGCTCGTCGGCAAGTCGGCGGCGCAGCAATTTGGCCCTGGTTTGCGGGTCGAACTTGGAATTTCCCATTTCGATGCGAGTGGCGATCAGATACGACAAACAATCGGCCATTGGTCCCTGCACGAACCACTCGGGCCGTTCGAAATCGCCGAGATCTACATCGTTCCAATCAGGGAAGAAGTGATCGCGGGGAGAGCCGGTGAAATCAGCGTCTTCCCATTCGGGAGTTGCCATGATGTGGTAGTAGTCGAAGCAGAGTACATCGCATTCAAGCCCGAGGCGGCGAAGCAATTTTGCGTTGTTGTATGCGTTATTGGCAATGTTGCCAATGTGCAACATGCGGGGAGGGCGGCCATGGGTGCGCTGAAAGGCAGCAATCCATGTAGCGGCTTTGCGTTCCATGGCTTCCACCGCGGCAGGGTTGTGATCAGGCTTCTTATCTGGTTGAGTTGCCATGGTCACCGTGCCCGCCGCCAAGCACGAATCGTAACGAAGTCGTGAGACCGACGCAACGAGAATCCTCGAGAAAACCCGCTGCAATGTTCGGTTGGTAGACAGAGAATCTTGAAGATGAGCGTTGACCGGGTGGCGTTACGGCTTTACAATCCGAACGCTTTGAATGCTGCGTTTTTCCCCATTTTGAAGATGAAACAGCAGCCTTGCGCTGGCCAGTCCTTCGCTTCCCAAAGCCGGAGAATGCATGGATCTGATCGCTTCACGCCTTCGCGATGATATCCAACGCTCCCGCGAGCTGGTGATATTTGAAATCCGCAAACTCTACGCCCAATCGGCATTGGGGCTGGCGTGGGCGGTGGTTGAGCCGTTGCTGTTTCTGGGCACGTACTACTTTTTGTTTGCCGTTGTGATGAAGGTTCCGTACCACGGCCCGGGCGGAGCGATGGGGCATCTGCTGCAGATGTTTTCGGGGCTGGTACCGTGGCTCTTCTTGAGCAACTGCGTCTCGCGCGGCACGACGATTTTGAAGAGTCATGGTCCGCTGGTGAAGCAGATCAATTTCCCGATCCACATTCTGCCGTACGTCACCGTGGGGCAGGTCAGTGTGGAGTTTCTCATCAGCATCGCCATCATGATCATTGCGGCGTCAGCGATCGGACTGCTGACATGGTCGTGCTTGCTGCTGATCCCGGCGACCATTCTGCTGGCGATGTTTCTGGTGGCGATTTCGTTCATCATCTCGTGCTACAACATTCTGCTGCCGGATATTGGCCGCGTGCTTCCGACGATATTGAGGATTGGAATTTTCATTACGCCGGTGTTTTATCTGCCTTCGCAACTGCCGGAATCGGTGCGGTTCACGGCGGTGATCAATCCGATTGCGTATTTCATTTCGCCGTTCCGATATGCATTTACTCCTGATCCGGCGGTGTTTGTGTTTTCGATGCAAATGGATTTGCTGATTTGTTTGGGAGTCACACTGGCAGCCATGGCGGTGGCGTACTGGCATCGCAGTTATGTGCGGCGGGTGGTGGTGGATTACCTATGAGTCAAGGCGATGCAGATCCTGTGATTGAGGTTCGGGGTGTGTCGAAGGTCTACCGTGTGTTTCGACAGTTTGGACGCGGCTGGCTTCTTTCCACTCTGCTGCCGTTTGTGGATCGGAATCGATTTTCGCGCGAGGTGCACGCTCTCTCGGACATCAATTTTTCGGTTGAGCGTGGCGAGATTCTGGGCATCATCGGCCGAAACGCCAGCGGCAAGACATCGTTGCTGCAACTGGTGGCGGGGATTTCCTGGCCGACGCGCGGCGAAATCATCGTCCGTGGCAAGATTCGCGCGCTGTTGAGTTTGGGAGTCAATTTCCATCCGAGTTTTCGGGCCCGGGACAACATTCTGTTCGGCTCGCTGGCAATGGGCATCCCTCGCAAGCAGGCTTTGAAGCGAGTGGATGAGATTCTGGATTTTGCGGAACTTCGTGAGTACGGCGACATGCCGCTTCAGTATTACTCCAGCGGAATGCGATCGCGCCTGGCGGCAGCTGTTTCGTTTCAGGAGGCGGCGGAAATCCTCATGGTTGATGAAGCATTGGCTGCGGGGGATTCGTACTTTGTCAGCAAATGTTTGAACCGCATTGAGGACCTCTGCAACGGCGGGAGCACGGTATTGTTTGTCTCTCACGGCATCTCGCTGGTCGAGCGATTGTGTTCGCGGGCATTGCTTCTGGATGGCGGGAGGCTGGTAGAGCAGGGTGATCCCAGCAAGGTTGTGAACGCGTACCGCCGTATTCTTGTTTCGCATCAGGAGGCGATGGTTCGCAAGGCGGGGTTGACCGCGCCGATTGTGACGCTGGATGCCAAGCATCCTTCGGATGACATGATTGGCCAGTCCGCTGTGGTGGAAGCCGCGGATGTGACCGAGGCAGTTCCGACCGATGGCGTTACCGGCACGGGATTGATTCAACTTCAGGACATCTATATGTGTGGGGTTGACGGGAAACGGCGGATGACGTTTGACCATGGTGAGGAAGTGCAGGTGCACATTCACTTCCGTGCACAACAGCGTCTGCCGCAGGTTCGATTTTTTCTTGAACTCTATTCCCAGCATTACGGCGTGAAAGTTGCGGAGATCGGGTCATCGCACCTTTCCGCTGAAACGGGATCGCACGGTACGTTCTACCCGCAGAATCTGGAAGGTGATTATCATCTTTCGATGCGCATGCCTGCGAACCCACTGGGTTCCGGCGAGTACTATTGGAATCTGTATTTTGCACCGCCGGCGGGTCAGATGAAGTACAACATTGAGTCGCTGTTTCATTGCCGGGCGTATCGAGTGCATCCATTCATGTCGTACTCATTCCCGGGCATGGAGTGGGCCAAGTCACGCAAGGCGTTGCTCGAGCCAGCGGTTGAGTTCGCGTTGGAGGCGAAGGGCGGCGAGGTGACGCTGGCCCAGCGCGGGGTGGGGGCCATCCGATGACCGTGGCACCTTCCCGCCGAACCGAACATGCGGTTGTAGGTCCGTACCGAGTTCAGGATTCGGGCCTCACGCTGCAGCAGATGCAGGCCAACATCAACAATGCCCTGTATCAGAATTACTCCAGCGATTACACCACCGGAGCGGGGCTGGCCAAAGTGGTGGTGAATCCTCTCTTTGAGTATGAGCGATTGCTTCGTGAACTATCCAGCCTGCCGAATGTTGCGTTTGTCACGATGGAAGACCTGATCGCCCGAAGGTTTCCCGCGGGGAAGGTGATCATTTCAATCCGCCACGACATTGATGGCGACATCATTGCGGCGGGTCAGATGGCGGAACTGGAACGCGCGCACGGCATTCCCACCACCTACTACGTATTGCATACCGGTTTCTATTACGGAATGTTTGCCGATGGAATTTTTCATCGACATGAATGCATGGCTCCGTTGTACCGCGATCTGCAGGACAAAGGGCACGAAGTCAGCCTGCACACCGATCCGCTGTTTATCTATCAGGATCACCGCATGGATGGTGCCGCGGCGGTGGTTCAGGAAATTGAATGGCTGCGAAGCCACGGCATCCGCGTGCCCGGCTCTGCAGCCCATAATCACACAAGTGTCTATGGCGCACAGAATTTTGAGATATTTCGCGGTCGGTTTCGATTCTTCAGCGCTCCATCGGGTGTGGCTCCGCCAGCCGTCGACGAGGACGAGGTTGTTCACAACGGCAAGTGGGCGCCGTTGCACGTTCTGGATGAATCGGCGTTGGGACTCTCTTATGAAGGTCACGATGCGTATCTGGTTCCCGGTTATACGGGAATCATGGCGGAGATAGGATTCAATTCGATCAACCAGACGTGGAGCGAGTTATCGAATTATCGAGCCCGCGGACTGCGCAACGGCCCGGGGCACCGTGATGACTTGTTTGCTGCGATGCGAAAAATGCGACCCGGTGAGATTGTGGTATTCACCACACATCCACTGTATTACGGATTGCGGCATGATCGCACGCAGCCACCAGCGCTGCGCCTGGATCTGGAATCTCGCCCTGCGCGCTCGCAGCAAGGCACTCACTCGCCCGCCCCATACAAAATGGCCTCCGGATCTTTGCCCAGAGCGTTGCAGGTGCCGGCGGTTCGAGCGATCAACTGGGTTCTGCGCAGGACTGGCTGGCGTCGGAATCAGAAGGCGATTCAATCTCAACTCTTGAAGGTAATGACATGGCTTCAGCCGCGAAGTGTTGTTGCAGTTTCGAGGCATGATGGAACGTGCCAAACGGATCAAACGATCAATTTTGCCAATGAGTTTGGGCTTCTCTCACGTCCCATGCCTCCACTGGATCAGGGCGGTTGGCGCGTTTTGCTCATCGGTACGGGGCGGCTTGAAGGCCGGTGCGTTGGAATGCCGGACCACGTTGAATGCCATTTGGAACTGTTGCTGAACAAGCGCCGCAAGGGGCCGGCTCACGTTCGTACGGTGGCATATGAATCACTTGATTATGGAGACGCCAAATGTTGGCTCACGAAATTGCAACCCGCTTTCGTACCGAACATTGTCGTGATTGGCATTGATGGATCAGGGTTGTTTGCGGCAGATCAAGATTCCAGACGGTCAAATCAATCACGAAGCGAATTCTCGCCGAATTCGTCCGGCACACAGTTTGGAACAATGTTTGGTCAACTTGTGAAAGAAATTGAGGGCTGCGGAGCAGCGCCAATTGTGCTGGTGGAGAAATCACTCGATGCCAGGTATTCCGAACAGAAGGCTTCGAACATCAGGGCATTGATCGAAAGGCACGAATTGAAGATAATTGATCCTGCTGCGGCGCTGCAACAGTACGCCGGACCGGGAATCGTATTCGACGATCGTGGGGATTGGACCTACATCGGCCATCGCATCGTGGCGGAGGAATTGGCCGATGCGTTGATGCCGCTGGCCCCAGTGGTCGCGTGAGGTCCGAAACGGCATTTCAATCGACACCGGGAGCGGTAAACGATACAATTGCCGTTGGTTCAAACGCAGGAAACCGTTCGGAAATAGGCAAACACGCACATGCCCCAGCAGACCGTTCGGGTCATCAACATCACATCTTTGAGTTTCACGGGCACCTCGTGGTTGAACACGCTGCTGGGTTGCCATTTCGACGGCTTTGCGATGGGGCCGCCGGATCGGTTTGACAGTTTGTTTGCGAGCGATCCGTCGAAACTGTGTCTTGTGCATGGAGCGCAATGTTCGTTCTGGCCCCAGTTTTGTCGTGAGTACGACCTAGCCCAGAATTTCTTCGTTCAGTTCATGAACAAGACCGGCAAGCGGATCGTGGCGATCAACAATCCCATTCCAGCGCCCAAAGGGTTTGGACGGCATCTGGAGCATCCGCAAGTGGAAACCAAACGGGTGTTCATGGTGCGCGATGGTCGGGCCGTTGCGGCAAGTTATGCCCGGCACCTGAAGGTTCCGTTTGAGAAAGCAGTCAAGGAATGGTTCCGCCCGGCGATTGAAGGCATGATTGCGCTGCAGCGTTCCGATGGAGGGCCGGTCATTCGGCATGAAGACGCCATGGCTGATCCTGGCAAGGCGCTTGCAACCGTGGGAACGTTGATGGGGATCACCTATCCGCCCAACGCGCCGCGCTACTGGGAATTTGATCATCATCTAGTGGCAGCCAACTCCGGAATGGTTGCGTTGATCCGCCTGCATCATGGATTGCCGCTGCCTAATTTTGCGGACCGAGATTTCTACGAACAGCAATACAAGGAAGCGGTCGCTGGCGGCAGCGATTCTGAAGCGAAGTTCAACGACGAGCGATGGAAGACTGAATTGACGGCGGCGGATCGGGCGATGTTTGATGAACAATGCGGCCGCTTCAATCAGCATTTTGGATATGAACGCGACCGGGGAAGCGTGTCGATTTGGACGCGCATCAAGGAGCATCCACAATCAGAACAACTGGTGGTGCGGCCGATTCGGGGGACGCTTTCGGTTTTCGGTCGGGCTGGTCGCAAGGCCGGACGAGTTCTCAATTCGATCGTGACAAAGAAATGAGGCGGTATTGACCAAGGCGCAGGTTCAAACAAAGGGATCACAATCGGCAGCCGTCGCCACTCCAATTGCGAAAGCGGGGACAGCAGCAGGGGGGTTGCCGGCCGATCGCATTCCGTTGACCAAACCTTTCATTACGCAGGCCGTGAAGGACAGGATCAGCAAGACGTTGGACAGCGGCTGGATTACCGAAGGGCCGGTGACGAAAGAGTTTGAGGGTTTGTTCGCCTCGTGGCTTGGTTGCCGGAATGCGATCGCGGTGACATCGTGCACCACGGGTTTGGAAGCGGCGTTGCGGGCACTGAAGATCGGCCCCGGCGATGAAGTGATTGTTCCTGACTTCACCTACCCGTGCACGGCGAGCATGGTCGCACTTGTAGGAGCGACGGCGGTGCTGGTGGACATTTGCCGCGACACGATGTTGATTGATTACGATCTGCTGGAAGCGGCGATTACCAAGCGGACGCGCGCCATCATGCCGGTTTCGCTCTTTGGCAATCCGTTGGATTACAAGCGATTGAGACAGATTGCGGACCGGCACAAACTGCCGATCATTGAGGATGCGGCATGTTCTGTGGGGAGCGCGTTCGACGGCGTCCCGGTTGGCCGGCTGGCAGATATCACTGTTTTCAGCCTGCATCCGCGCAAGGTGATTACAACGGGCGAGGGCGGCGTCATCACGACGGAAAATCAGGAATTGAACGAGTGGCTTCGCTCGTACAAGAACTTTGGTGTGAAAGCCAAGGATGGCAAATACACTTTTGAACTGTTTGGCACCAACCTCAAGGTCAGCGACATACTTTCTGCGGTTGGCGTGGTGATGATGGAGAATCTGGCGGACATTCTTCAATCGCGACGGAAGTACGCTGCGGCGTATACCGAGCGGCTGAAAGATGTAGCCGGTGTGCGACTGCCGATTGTTACGCCCGGTGGCGTTCATTCATGGCAGTCTTTTCCGATCTTCGTGGAGGATCGCGACAAGAAAATTATTCAGATGCGGGAGATGGGCGTTGAAACGCAGTTTGGCACCCACGCCTTGCATCGATACAACGCATTTCAGAATCAACCGTTATGCCGCCTTGAAGGTGCGATGCCCAACGCCACGTACGCATGGGAGCATTGCCTGGTGCTTCCGCTGTTTCATGGCATGACGGATGAAACCGTTGAACGTGTGGTCGCAAGCCTCAAGCGAGTTCTGTGAGCGCCCATGGCGAGTGTTTTCCTACTTGGCGGAACAGATCTGACGCTTCGTGTTGCGAATGCGCTGCTGGCCAGCGGCACCAAAATTACCGGTATCTGCTACGTGGGTGAGCAGTTTCAAATTTCGTATGGTTCGGTGCGAAATGTTCGGGTGGCGGATGTGCCGGGGTGGGCAGCCTCGCGCTCAATTCCCGCCATCCAATTCTCCAGCATGAGCGATCTGGAGCAGAAGGCACGATTCCATGTTGCGGAAGTTGCCCTGGCGATTGGGTGGTATCACATGATTCCCGCCAAGGTGCGCAGTATCTTTCCGCATGGGTGCCTGGGCCTGCACGCATCGCTGCTTCCAAGGTTAAGGGGCGCGGCTCCGTTGAACTGGGCCATACTGTCGGGCGCAAAGAAGACGGGGATTTCGCTCTTTCAAATGGAGGACGGCGTTGATACCGGGCCGCTCTTTGCACAGCAGACAGTTCCCATCGGTGATCGCACGGATGTTGGTGATCTTGTGGAAGCCAGTGCGGTGGCAGCATGCGAGTTGATTGCAAAGTCGTTGCCGCTCATTGTTGGCGGCTCCCTCAAAGCCAGGCCGCAATCAGGTGTGCCGACGTATGGTCTTCAGCGAATTCCAGCAGATGGACTTATTAATTGGCGTGATTCCGCGGAGGCTCTCGATCGCCTGATTCGCGCGGTGAGCAGGCCGTACGCAGGGGCATTCACGGGCTTGGAACAGAAAAAACTTGTGATATGGAAGGCCCGGCCGCTTGCCGGGCCGGTGGTTGTTCACGGCGTTCCCGGGCAGTTTTTTGTGCATCCGGGCGATTCCACAGAGGGCGGCGGCAGCATGTGCGTGATGACCGGGTGCGGTATGCTGAACATACTTGAAGCCACACTGGCGGACGGTTCGGATGCATTGCCGGTGTTGCGGAAAGTGAGCCAGCGACGGTTTGATGTCGTGCCCGAAATCGGATGAATCGCTTATGACTGCCGCCCCGAACGCCATGCTGCCCGCGACGATGCGTTCCTTCACATTTGAGGAAGCGCGGCTGCAGATGGTTCGCCGGGACATTTATCACACGCAGGGCACGGGGTATCACCTCATTCGCGGTTTCCTGCCCCAGACAATTGCGCAGCATCTTCGTCATGTGTGGACGGATGAACCGCCGACGGTCTGGGGTGGATTCGAGCCACTGCGGAATCGGCCGCATTATGTTGTGGGAGAGGGACCGTTCTCCTCGGTGACGGAAAAGAAATCTGCATACATGTTTGGGTTGTGGAGCACGCCGTTTGATGAAGTGACGCATTCCATTGCGGCGGCGGTAACGCAATTGCGAAACCAGGTGGAGCAGCAACCGCTGTTTCGGGATTTGCTGGTGGGCGCCTCACGCATGATGACCATGTACATGGTGGCAATCACTCGCAACGCGCCGGAGATTGATGTAAAGTGGCATCGCGATGAGTTTCCTGATTCCGGGCACGCCAACGCGGCACAGACTCGCCTTCAAGCCACGCTGTTTCTTTCTGAATACGGCAAGGACTACGACGGTGAGGGGTTTATTCTGGAGGACAACCACGGCTCGGCGGTTGAGATTGGGCGGCAGTTGCAGGCTCGCCCCGGTGATTTGCTGTTATGGCGGTATTACAACCGCCATTGCGTCGGCCGTGTAACGCCGGTGGAGGGTGGCATTGGATTTGTCAGAATGTTGTTTCCGCTGGAGCGAGTGGTGCTGCCACCAAAGCCCAAGCCGGAGGTTGTTGTGCCAGCAGCAAAGCCGGTCGTGGCAAGTGCGGCACCACCGGCCCCAGCGGTTGCTCAACCCGTGAAACCAGCACCGGCACCAGCGGCGATTTCACCCGCACCTGTCGCGGCGGCCGCTCCGGTTGAACCAAAAGTAGAGCCCAAGACACTGCGTCGCCGCCTTGGGGGCGTTGCACGTCGGCTGGGGATCTACAACACGCTCAAGAAAATGGGGATTTGAATGACCGCCTGCACGACCGCGCCAACACTTGAATGCCCGCTGACAATCGCGGAACTTTGCGATCTGGCTGTTGACGCGAATCTTGTGCCGGATGACATGTTCTTTTCATGGCAGGTAGCAACAGGAACGGCTTCAACGTGAGCGTTGGAATTACTACAATAATTATTGGC
>CAZWJR010000042.1:11658-15420 GCA_964634655.1 uncultured Isosphaeraceae bacterium
TCTTTTCATGGCAGGTGTTCGGCCAGTGGCAGCGCGATGTGTGCGAACATTTCGGCGGCTTCCGTGACAAGCAGGTTTTGGATATCGGATGCGGTCCACTTCGATTTGGCTCGTACATCGTGCGGGAAATCGGAACCGGACATTTTTGGGGTGTGGAACCGTTTCAACCGTATGTGGCCATTGGCAGGCGCATCGCGGAAAAATTTGGAGCGGCGGAGAAAGTCACGCTGATCGCATCGGACAAACTGGATCTGCCGCCGGGCGTTCGGATTGATTTTGCGATGTGCCATGCGGTGTTCACACACATGTCGTACCAGCAGATCATGGATTGTCTGGAGCGGCTGGCGAAAGTGATGAAGCCGGGTGGGCGGCTGGTGATGACTTACAACTTGAGCACCAACGGGCAGGTCATGCATCGCGGCCGGCTGTATGGCGAGCAGATGCCGCTGATCAGCGCGCACCTGCCGAGCGACAAGGTGTTTGGAGATTTCTGTGCTTCGCATGGCGGGGAATTTGCGCCGTTCACAGCGATACCGCATCCCGGCCAAACGTGCGGAGTCATCACGTTCTCGTGACCCGCCCATGAACATGCTTCAGGCTGTGTTGATCTTGGGAGCCTTCGCATCGGCCGGTTGGCTTCTGCGGCTGGTGTGGTCGCGCTTTGAAGCCAACGATGCGCGGTGGATCATCTGGATCATGCAGCGTCAGCGCGGCAGACGCTGGCTCAATTACCGAGTGGACGACAACATCATTCCCGCGAGCCTGGGATATCCGATTCTTTTCCATTGGGCGTTGGCGAAACTGCCAGAGAAGCAGTGGGTGCGCGTTGGGTTCATTCTCAACGCCGGTTTTGACATCATGCTTGGCGCGGCCACATTTGCGGCGATGGCAGCGATGGGGTCACAGGAGATTGCGTTTGTGCCTGCGGAGGCAAGGGTCGCGGCGGCTTGCGCAGCGGGAGTGCTGGTGATGTTTGCACCGTGCTTGTTTCCGCCGACCGCGCGATTGATGGCGTTCAACGGCCGGGCGGTAGGGCTTCTGCTTTATTTCGTTTTTGCGGTTCCGCTGGGGTGTTTTGCCATCACAGGTGAATGGCCGTGGCTGTTTTGTTCCAGCGTGATGTTTGTCATCATCCTTTTGTCTTCGCAGTTTTCCTTTCAAGCGTGTGTGGCGACGATTATTGGATTGGCACTGGCGTACCGATCGCCCTGGTACGTCGTAGGGCCGGTTGGAGTGACCGCACTGGCCTGGATGATTCGGCCGGTGGGAGTTCGCGAGCCGCTGCGGTACTTTGCAGGATTGGCGGTCTGGCAATATCAGAATCGCTGGCGCAACACGACGCCGGCGGTGCGGGCGCGGTGGATCTCCGCGCTTTACAAGGAACTGTTCGTGCTGCGAAGGATGGATCAGGTCTGGCGGTGGCTGTTTGTCCATTCGCCCCATGTGCTGTGCGTGCTGTATGGGCCGACGTACGTCGCGCTTGGGGTGCTGGCGATCCTTGATCCACAGGCCCGAAGTCTGATGGTGGAGAATCCGATCGCGCAGTTTTGTTTGGCCGTTCCGATCATCATGGCAGCGACGGCGCTGGCGACTTCGTTTCAACCGCTTTCAATCTTTGGGCAGGCAGAGCGCTACCTGGAGTATGGCACTCCGTTTTCCGCGGCGCTGGTTTGCTGGCTGCTCCTTCGCAATTCACAGAGCATGTTGCAGGGCGGGGGGTGGATTGCGCTGGTGTTCGCAGGCGGCCTGATCGTTATCACCATCAACCTGCTGCTGACCATGTCCATGCGCCAGCGCGCGGACAGCGGCAGCGGCACGGCGGGGGGAACAAACTTTGATCAGGGGCGGCCGAGTTTTCTGGATTGGATCAAGGCGGGCGACGGACCGATCCGCATACTGCCCGTGCCGATGAATCGCAGCGTTTCATTGCGGACATTCATGATGCAGGAGCCGCGCTGGCAGTTGCGTACGCTGTACGACTGGTTGAGCCCCGATGGCGAGAAGCCACTGGCGTACATGAGCCGCTACATGGTGGGCCAGCACTACACGCCACAGACCCTTCATGCGGCATTCAAGGAGCATGACTTCAATGGTGTGCTCGTTTTCAAGCCGGAGGGTTGCGTGTGGAACGGAACGACACACACACGCGACGCCAAAGCGATGTTTGGCGAGTTTGGCGATACCTTGACGTTGCTTGGTGAAGATGATCGGTACGCGCTGTACTGGGCAGAGAATCGGGTGAATGCCGGGGCGGGAAACTGAAATGGCGACACGAGACACAGCCTACATCGTGTTGGACATGGACTGGGCATGCGATGCCGTCCTTGAAGACACCATTGAACTCATCCAACGGCTGGACATACGTGTCACCCTGTACATCACGCATGCGACGCCGGTGTTGGCGAAGTTGCGTGGCTTGTCATCGATGATCGAACTGGGCATCCATCCAAACTTCAACGATTTGTTGCAAGGCACTTTGCCAACGGGCACGTCCACCACGGCCCGGCAGCGTGTGGAAGAGATGATGAAACTGGTGCCGGAGGCGCGGAGTGTGCGGTCGCACTCCCTGACGACAACGAGTTGGCTCAACTATGTATTTGCGGATGCGGGGCTGACGCATGAGGTGAACACGTACCTGCCGTTGCAGGCTGGGATGAATCTGCGGGCGTGGCGGAATTGGGATGGCCGATTGATTCGCGTGCCGTTTCTGTTTGAGGATTCATTGCAGGAATTCATGGCGGATTCGGGTGGGTGGAGCGTGGAAAAGCACTTGAAACATGCTGGGATGCGTGTGCTGAATTTTCATCCGATTCGGCTGTTTTTGAATGCGAAGGATGCACAATTGCCGCAAGAAGCAGCCCCGGCCCGCCAAACGGTGGCGGGGTTGGCAGCGCATCGTCGGGATTCTGCCATGATGGGGTCTCGGGCATTTCTGGAGCAGTTCGTGCAATTGCACAGAAGTCGTGGCGGAGATTTTGCCACAATCAGTTCGATCCAACCATGACGTTTCCAAGTACAAAAACCATTGCAGCGATCGCCGGTGAACAGAAACTGCCTCAGGTGGAAACGGAGTTCATCGGCCGCATTTTTGCCACGGAACCGGCGCGATACGAACAGACGCTAAGGGCTGCTGGTTTGGTCGGACTTGATTGTGTAGCGGACATCGGTGCTGGTTATGGCCAGTGGTCTCTGTGTCTGGCGAAACTGAACAAGAACGTTGTGGCAGTTGAACCGCAGGCCAATCGTTGCCGGTTCATTGAGGAAACCCTGAAGCGATTGGGCATGACCAATGTGAGTGTGAAGCAGGCATCAGCAGAGGAGCCGGGGCTTGCGGCAGAAAGTGCGGATGGCATTCTCTGTTTTGGTGTGTTGCAATATGTTGATGCCAACAAGTGTTTGGCGCAGTGTGCGCGGATTCTGAAACCGGGCGGCACCGCGTATGTGCTGGGCAAGGATGTCGGCGGGTATGTGAGTGATTGGGTGCTTCAGCGCAGCCGCAGCGCGGTGTTTGATCCCCGGCGCGTGGCGGCGGATGCCTTCGCCAACACGCTGCATCTGGAAGCGGACGGAAAGTTGCATCCGGATTCGCAATGGAGCGATCGCATCACATCACTGGAGCAGGCGACGGCGGCGGCGCAGCGCGCGGGTTTGAAGGTTGTCATGGCTGGGCCGGAAGGAACCCTGGTGGAAAAACAGGCGGCGGGCAAACCGTTGCAGCACCCAGCGCATTTCTTTGCCCGGGACTTCAAGGGTCTGCCATTC
>CAZWJR010000043.1:0-15415 GCA_964634655.1 uncultured Isosphaeraceae bacterium
ACAAGGACTACGGCGTGACGTTCATCGGCGTGAGCGATGAGCCGCTGGACACCGTCAAGGATTTCCTTCCCAAGAAGGACAAGGACGGCAAGACGTGGAATGAGAAGACCGGCTACACGCTGACGACCGATCCGGACAAGAGCGTTTACCGAGACTACATGAACGCTGCTTCGCAGAACGGCATTCCCACGGCGTTCATCATCGGCAAGGATCAGCATGTGGAGTGGATCGGGCATCCCATGGGGATCGACAAGCCGCTGGAATCCGTTGTGAAGGACAGTTGGGATCGCAACGCCTACAAGACCAAGTGGGAAAAGGACCAGGCGACTTCACGCGCGGCAAGCAAGGCGCAAGCGGAGATTCGCAAGGCGATGAAGGACAAGGATTGGGACAAGGTCGTCTCAATTCTGGACACGATGATTGCGGATGATGACAAGAACTTCATGCCCAAGATGCAGAAGTTCACGATCATGCTGGTGCAGATGGATCAACCTGCCAAGGCGTATGCCTACGGCGAAACGCTTGCCAAGGAAAACTGGGACAGCGCGATGACGTTGAACCAACTGGCGTGGTACGTGGTGGACACCCCCACGGTGAAGACACGCGATCTGGCGTTCTCCTTGAAACTTGCCAGCCGTGCGGCGGAATTGGAAAGCACGAACGGCGCGATCCTCGACACCCTTGCCCGCGTGTATTTTGAGCAAGGCGATCTGAAGAACGCAGTGGCCTGGCAGAAGAAAGCCGTTGACCATGTGGAAGACGGCCCGATGGCGGAAGAGCTGAAGACGAACCTCAAGAAATATGAGGATGCGTTGGCTGCCAAGGGCAAGAAATAAGACTGTTTCTACAGGATTCAGAAACGAGCCCGGCGAAAGCCGGGCTTTTCTTTTTGGAACGTGAAACAAAACGCGGAATGGCATAAACTGCCGGTTTCGATTCCGTTGTGCCGACACCCATTTCTTTTCTCATGCGCAAGTCATCCTCAACACTCATCATCGGCGGCGGAGTGGTGGGCCTTTGCACGGCGTATTACCTTGCCAAGCGCGGGCAGAAGGTGATTATTCTGGAGCGCGATGGGCATTTGACTCCCGGAGAATCATCAGGCGGTTCACAGGGTGGGGCGCTCCCTGCGGCTTCATTTGGCAATGCGGGGATCATTGCGCTGGGGCATCCCCCGCTGCCGCGACCGGGGCTTGTGTGGAAAACGATCAAGTGGATGCTGGATGGCGGGAGCCCGCTGTATGTGCCGCCGCGAATTGATTTTGGATTGATTGCGTGGATGTGGAATTTTCGCAAGGCGTGCACGGCGGATCATTTTCGCCGGTGCATGAAGATTCTGGCGGATTACGGCTGGGCGACGGGCCGATGTTGGGATCAGATTGTGGAGGATGAGAAGATTGATTGCGAATATCGCAAGACGGGCTGGCTTGATGTCTTCCGCACGAAGGAAGGCATGGAGCATGGCATGATCGAGGCCGACCTGCTGCGCGAGTATGAGTTTGATGTGCAGGTAATGAGCGGCGATGAACTGCGGCGGCGGGAGAACGGATTTCGCAAGGAAATTGTCGGGGCTGCGCATTACACGGACAGCCGGGCGGTGAGTCCATCCAAGTTTGTGACGCAGTTGGCAGATCGCGTGCGGAAGATGGGCGTAGAGATTCACACGCAAACGGTTGTTGATCGCATCAACGCCAATGGAAGTTTCAAATCGGTCCGAACAAGGGACGGGCGCGAGTTTGCGGCGGATACGCTGGTGCTGGCTGCGGGAGTGTGGACAACGGAATTGGCGCGGCAGATCGGTGTGAGAATCCCGATGCAGGCGGGCAAGGGCTACCACGTGATGATCACAAGCCCGGATGCGTGCCCGACCACGGCGTGCGTGCTCAATGAAACATATGTTGCGGTAACGCCAATGAACGGTGCGCTGCGGCTGGCGGGGACGGTGGAATTATCCGGCATCAATCATCGCATGATGCAGAAGCGAGTGGACATGTTGAGCACCGGTGCGGGCAACTATCTGGAAGGCATCGACAAGACCAGGATCATTTCCCAATGGTGCGGTTTGCGGCCTTGCACGGCGGACGGTTTGCCGGTGATTGATTGGGCGCCGAAGGTGGAAGGTGTGTTCATTGCCACGGGACATGCCAAATACGGCCTAGCGTATGGCCCGATTACGGGTCGGCTGGCGAGCGAGTGCATTTTGGATGCACGGCCATCGTTGGATATCAGTCCGATGAAGGCGAAACGGTTTTGATCAATTTGGTTGAATGTGTGAGGTGAACTGCACGCCGCGTTTTTGCAGTTCTGCCAGAACTTTGTCGAGCATGCCTTTTTCGCAACCGATCAGTTCCGGCGGCAGAACGCCTTTCTTGGTGAACTCGCCGCGCGCCACCATTCGAGCCATGATCGTGCAGGGGAACGCGGTGGTACGGGACATGCTGGTGGCTTGCGATTGGCGATCGTAGTAGTCCAGCAGGTCCCACGAGTAGCACATGGATTTGCCGTTTTTTGTGCCTTCCACGATCACGCGCATCACGGTGAGGTCTTCCTCGCCTTTTTCGTAACTCCACTTGGGAAACATGAGTGCGCTGATGACATCAATCGGGCGGATCAAACAGAGGTCAGAGGTCAGAGGTCGGAGGTCAGCAGAACCGACCTTTGACTCTCTGGTTTCTGATCTCTGACTTCTGACCTCTGACTTCTGACATCTCACTTCGATTGGGTCGTGGCTGAACAAACCGGTTTCGCGGAAGGCGCGCATGAGTTCGATGTGGCCGGGGTAGCGCATCGTCTTTTCCTTCATGAACGGCGCTTTGAGGAAGTGTGCGATGCTGCGCAGACCATCGGTGTTGAAGGCTTCGAGCGTGCCGATGCCGGGGAAATCGAGCAGTTCCGGTTCGCTCAATGCTTCCTTGATGACGATTTTGCCATGCTCAACGATGCGCGATGGCCGGGTGTATTCCTCAATGACATCATGGGGTGAGAACCCGGCTTTGTATTGGTAAGGCCAGCGTCTTTCGCGAGGCAGGCCACCGACGTAGATTTCGACGGTTTGGCATAGATCGAGTTGTGATGCGCCGTAACCGGCCATCATGTTGCTCATGCCGGGCGCGACGCCGCAATCGACGATCGCGGTTACGCTGTGCTGTTTGGCGAGTGCATCAAGGTCCCATGCGTCTTCGGGCATGAAGGAAATGTCACAATAATTTCGGCCCGCCTCGATGACAGCTCGCAAGGTCTGAAAACCAATTCGGCTGGCAAGTGCGCCAAGAACTATGTCATGTGGTTTGACGAGTTTGCTGACGGCTGCGGGATCGCCAAGGTCTGCGAGGACGGTTTTGATAGGTGAGCGGGACCGGGAAGCCGCGGCGGCAAGGGCCTCCGGGCGTACATCCGCCAGGGTGACATCGAATTCGCCACCTGCCGCCAGATCAGCGGCCATCACAGAGCCAACCATTCCCGCACCCAGCACGATCGCCGACGCCATAGTGAATCCTTTCCATTAAGCCGAAGAAAGGACTAAGGGTAGCGTGCCGATTGTTTGAGGGGTGGATGGCCTGGCCGATAAGTCGGCGGGGCAAATGAGCGGCGCCGGCATATTCCGCAAAAGTGGGCTGCAAAATGGTCCGAAATGACCATGGCAGGAGGCCGGACGAAATCGTGAAAAACAAAAGCATCGTCATCGGGCTGTTCGCCGATCGCATTGACATCTTGTCCTGCGTCGGCGGTCATGTGGCCGCTTCACGGCGAATTGAATACACGCTGGGCACCGAGCCGCAGGATTGGCGCAAGGCGATTGGAGACGCTTCCAAGGTGGTCCAGACAGCGTCGCGGGAACTGGGTGCCGTCGGCGCTTCTGCCACGGTGCTCTACCGCAACCCGACGGCTTGCGCCGATTTCTCGAGCGTCAGCATCAAGTCCTCTGCGCAGGCGACGGAATCCGCCACACTTGGGTGCGGCGATGCATTGACGTGTTCGCAGGATGAAGCCGTCACGGCCGCTGCGATTGTCGCCAGAGACAACACCGGCAAGGAGCCACAGACCCATGTAGTTGTGGCTGCGGATCACGAGGATATTGTCAACGCCATTGCAATCATGGTTGAGGCGGCGGGCTTGAAGTTTGAAGGTGCCTCACCCATTGATGCGGTCGTCATGGCTCACTTTGCCACGCAGGTTCACAAGAAGGCGACCAAGACCAGCAGCTACCTGTATGTGGGTGAATCGCGCTCGTTCTTCATTATTGCTGAACAGGGAAGGCTGTTGTTCGCCCGGCCGATCAACCTCGGCACAGATGCCCTGACCACGAGCCTCACCCGACCGGTCCGCACCGCCAAAAGCGAAGAACCGGTGGAATTGAGTCACGCGGTCTCACAGGGCATTCTGTTTCAGCACGGGTTTCCCAGCCGCAATCAAGTCGTGCATGAGGAATTGAATCTGACCGGCTCGCATGTGATTCCGCTGCTGCAGCCGATTCTTCAGCGATTCATTGTGGAACTGCGCCAATCATTGCGGTTTGGCGTGGTGGAAGAGCAGCGGCAGGAACTCGCCCTCACCATCACCGGCCCGGGCAGCGCGATTCCGAACTTTGCTTCGCTTCTGGCGAGCGAACTGCGATTGACGGTGCAGGCCGATGAGTCACACACCGCCTTTGACTTCCGCACGCCGGATTCATGCGGCAGCGAATTGATGGATGCGATCGAGGATCCCAGAACGCTGGCGCAACTAACGTTGCTGCCGCGCCGTATTGCCGAAGCCAGAAACTCTCGTCGCCTTCGTCGCTGCCTGCTGAGCGGAGCCGCCGCGGCCCTGGCGCTGACCGGCGTGGACACCCTGCTGTATCAGAATCGCCTGGAAACCGCCCGCGCCGAACTGGCGACCATGCAAAGCCAGGCGACAGATCTCCAGACGCTCAAGGCCACCGGCGAGAAACTCTTTGCGACCATCGGCGCTATGGACAAATTGGAATCAACCATTGCCAAGGAAATGGGTTTTCCCACCAACATCCGTGCGTTGATGCAGGAAGTAAGCCGCATCATGCCCGAACCGGAGGGGTCCGTGCAGTTGACGGGAATCTCATTGAACCTTGACAAGACCAAGACGCTGGGGCGAATCACCGGCTACGCGTTTGAGGGCAACGGCGCTGTCCGTTCGCAACTGGAACCGTTCATCGCCAATCTCAAGCAGAGTCCGCTGTTTGATGAGGTGGTGCTCTTCAATGTTCGGACGGCATCGATCACACAAATGACGGCCCAACAATTTGAAGTGAACATGCTCGTTGTCGGCGTGCCCTATACGCCGCCGGCGGCGGTTGCCACCGCGGTCACGAGCGCCACGGGAGGGGCCAATCCATGAACAACAACAAGTTTCGTGAGTTTGGAACTTTTGCGCTTATCGTGCTGGCCGTCTGCGTGGGGGCGTGGATGTTGCTGGTGAAGCCGAAGGCCGATGAAATCAGCAAGATTCAGCAAACCATCGCCGAGCAGAAGCAGGCCGCGGCCAATCCCATGAATCAGCAGGTCATTGAGGAAGCCGCCAAGCGCACGCAAACGATGAAAGCGCGGTTGGCGGAAGTCACCTCATGCAACACGTTGGCCAACGACTCATCGCACCTCTATGGGCTGATCATGGATTCTGCCGATGCACACGGGATTCACGTTCAAAGCCTGCAACCAAGCGGGGCGAAGCAGACCATAGAGGAAGGCAACTTTGAATCGGTGCGTCTGATCATGAGCGTGGACGGCCCGTTTGAGAAAGTGGCGGAGTTCTTTGAATCCGTCTGCACACTCAATGCCTTCATTCGGCCGGTGAAACTGCAATTGATTCCATCGCAATTGCCCGGCCAGACAACCGTGGAAGCAAACTTTGAATGCGATGTGTTGAGTTTCGGCTTGACCAGCGCGCTGGCAGACATGGGAGGATCAACCAATGGCCATCCCTGATATCAAGAAGCACCTGCCCGCCTTTGCGGTCCTAGCGCTGCCGCTCATCGTGGTGAAAGTTGCCGCCGGGTTGCTTGGGCGTCCCGCGCCGCAATCGGCTGATGCCGCACCCGCCGTGGCCGCCGCCACTCCGGCACAGGCCGTGGCCAAGCCCGCGCCTTGGACGGAGAAACAAACGGTTGCCTCAAAACGCATCGAGTCGCTGCGCAAAGAGACGTTTGGGCCGCCCCCATTCCTGTTCATCAAGGCTGAACCGCCTCCGCCGGATACCAACACACATCCAACTCCAGATGTGGTCATCCCCACCAACGGCATCACCATTCCCAAGTTTGTGCTGGGCGCGGTGATGGCCGGAAGTTCCGGTCAGCGAGCCCTCATCAATGGCAAGTCCTATCGAGAAGGCGACACGATTCGGGATTCGTCCTGGAAAGTGACCGCGATCGAGTGCAGCAAGCGATCGGTAACGCTGACCGAAACCAAGACGGAGCGCACGATCACCATCAGCGTCGATATGCCGCAGTAGTCAGGCGTCCACGGTTGCCAGTTTTTCGCTGACAATTATTTCCGCCGACGTTTTGGATTTCACTTCATCGGCGGTAACGCCGGGAGCGAGTTCCGTCAGGCGGAAGCGGCGGCGGTCGTGATCCATCTTGAAAACGCACAGATCTGTAATCACCATGTCGATGCATCGCCGACCGGTCAGCGGCAGCGTGCATTGCGGAATCAGTTTTGGCGCGCCGCCCTTGGCGGTGTGGTCCATCATCACCACCACTTTCTGCACACCGGCAACCAGATCCATTGCGCCGCCCATGCCCTTGACCAGTTTGCCGGGAATCATCCAGTTGGCGATATCGCCTTCCTGTGAGACTTCCATCGCGCCGAGAATCGCAAGATCAATATGCCCACCGCGGATCATGGCGAATGAATCAGCAGACGAAAAAAAACTGTGACCCGGCACGCCGGTGACGGTCTGCTTACCGGCGTTGATCAGATCCGCATCCACTTCTTCTTCTTTCGGAAATCGTCCCATCCCCAGCAGGCCATTTTCTGATTGCAGCCATACCGTCATGCCTTTGGGCACATGGTTGGCGACGAGCGTGGGCATTCCGATACCCAGGTTGACGTAGAACCCATCCTGCAATTCCTTGGCCGCACGCTTGGCGATTTGGTCACGTGTGAGTGGCATGATGACGTAATGTAGCAGATGTAAACTGTTTTTTGGGTATCTGATTGAAACGCAGTGGTGGCGTCCCCGTAAGATAACAATGACCCCATGGAGTATCTGGATGAACCCAAAACATGTTTGCTACCGCTTCACCGTTCTCGCAATAGTGGTGGTTGGCCTTGCGCCGACAATCTGGGCGCAAGATGCTGGCAACGCCTCGCCAACTCAAGAGCAGCGGCTTGCCCGCTTGTGTGAGCAACTGGAACAACAACGGGAAACGCTGCACATTCCCGGCATGGCCATCGCGGTGGTGAAGGATGACAAGATCATCTTGAGCCGCGGTTTTGGTTCGCGCAACCTGCAGGAGAATCTGCCCGCCACCGATGACACGCTTTTTGCCATCGGCTCATCCACCAAAGCCTTCACCGCAACGCTGATTGGCATGATGATCGATGAAGGCAAGATGACATGGGAGGATCCGGTCCGCAAGCATCTGCCGGACTTTCGTTTGAGCGATCCCAAAGCTGATGAGCAGGTGGTGATTCGTGATCTTCTTTGTCATCGCATCGGTCTGGCCAGCACAGACATGCTGTGGTACTCGGGCAAGGCCAGCCGAACGGAAATTCTCCAGACGATTGCCAAGGCGGAACTGCTTGATCCATTCCGCAGTCAGTTCAAATACAACAACGTGATGTTTCTGGCGGCGGGTGAAGCGGTTGCGAAGGCTGCGGGCTCCAACTGGGATGATCTGATTGCCAAGCGTTTCTTTGGCCCTCTTGGTATGAAGCATAGCAACACGCATTACGAACAGGCCCAGGCCGACCCAATGCTTTCCAAGGGGTACGACTGGGACGACGAGAAATCAGATTACATTTTGAAGCCGATGCGGAATCTCTCCAACATCGCCCCTGCCGGCGCGATCAATTCCACCGTCAAGGACATGGCGCAATGGGTCCGTCTGCAACTGGGTCATGGCGAGATCAATGGCAAGAGATTGGTCAGCCGTGAACGCCTTGACGAAACGTGGTCGCCTCAAATCACGGTCGCCGGTGATGTGAAATATGGGCTGGGCTGGATGCTTCACAAGTGGAGCGGTCGGCGGCTCGTGGAACATGGCGGCAATATCGATGGATTTGGCGCGCAAGTGGCCTTGCTGCCCGATGATGGAGTCGGGTTTGTGCTGCTGACGAACGTTTCCGCCACGCCGCTGCAGCAGTTGTCGATCAGTCTTGTGTTTGATGCTCTGCTGGGAACGTGGAATGAAACGGATACGCCACTGGACATGACAGAGGTTCAGCCCTATCTGGGAAAGTATCACTTCGAACCATTGAAATCTGAAGTCACGGTGTTGATCCAGAATGGAAAACTGGCGGTGGATGTGCCCGGGCAGATAATTTACGAGTTGAAGCCGCCCGACAAAGACGGCAAACGGTACTTCGCGGTGACCGATCAGATCGCTGCATCGTTTGAGCGTGATGCCAATGGCAAGGTCAACGTGATGAAGATGTACCAATCCGGATTGGAATTTGAGTTGCCACGCGAGGGCTACACCTTTCCGATTGAACTTACGCAGGACGAGGCTGCCAAATATCTTGGCACCTACCACAGTGAAGTCTTGAAGATGGATCCGAAGGTGCTGCTTCGCAACGGCCGTCTTGCCATTGATGTGCCCAAACAGATGATCTACGACCTGCACCTTCCAGATGCGGATGGAAAATGGGCGTTCCGCGCCAAGAAATCGATCACTGTGAAATTCAATCACGATGAGCAAGACAAGGTCAATTCCCTGACCATGTTCCAGGATGGAAATGTGTTTGAGATGAAGCGCACGGCTGCCGAAGCGGAAAGCACGCTTCCAAGTCTTGATGAGATACTGGCGTTGCAGATGAACGGGAATGGCACAAAGCATCTTTCCGCCATTCAAACCATCCGCATGCGCGGCACGGTGCGGTTTGTGCATCTGGGAATCAGCGGCAGCATCACCATGACCGCCGCGGGAATGGGTCACTACATCCAGACTCTTGATTTTGGAAAGTTCGGCTCTATCACCAGCGCGCTGGACGGCGACGTGGCGTGGAGCGATTCCACATTTGCCAAAGCCGAGAAACTCACCGGCGATCTGTTTGAGCAATGCCGCCGGCTCCACCCGTTGATTCTGGCAGCGGATTGGCGAGACTTCTTCAACAACATGAAGGTTCTTGACCTTGAAACAAGCAATGGAAAGCGCCTTTACAAACTTGATCTCGTGATCGGGAAGAACGTGAGGAGCGCGACCTATCTTGATGCAGAAACTGGTCTGGTGGCCAGGGAGGAACTGGCCATGGGCCACAAGGCGGCAGGTTCGGTCAAGACGACCATTGCGTACGACGAGTATCGCGATGTGGAAGGCGTCCACGTGCCGGTGAAGTTTTCGGTTTCAAACGAATTCAACGGTCGCATGGAAGGGCTGATCGACACGATCGAAACCAACATCGACCTGCCGAAGGACACGTTCACGTTTCCCACGCAACACAAGCAATGAGTGGCTGACTACGATGGTCGTTCATGCCATTGCCGCACATTCGCCAACTTGATCGCAGCGACTGGTTGACTGCTGCCAGCGTGTTCGTGCTGGCGCTGTCATTGCGGCTGGTGTTTCTGTTCACCTCGCCGGATCACGCTTGGCCGCATTCGATTTTGTATGAGGGTGATGCGCCGACATGGGTGGACTGGGCGCAGAAGATTGAAACCGGACAGCCCTTTGAATTCAACCTGCCGCTTCGCTCCCCCGCTGTTGCTTATCTCTTGGCGTGGCTCTCGCCGGGTGAGGTGCAGGGGCCGTTCACGGCCTTCAAGGTGTTGTGGTGTGTGGCATCGGCGGCAGCTTGTTCACTGGCGTACCTTGGGTTTGCCAGTGTTTTCCCGCGGCGGGTTTCGCTGATCGCTGCCACACTCTCCACATTCGCTTTTGCTGATTACATCATTGCCACATCTCTGAACAATGAGACGCCGTACCTGTTGGCTCTTATGGCGATCGTGCTGGCGACGCTTCAACTTGTGCGATTGCCACGGGTTTGGTTAGCGATTCTCCTGGGATTGTTGCACGGCGGCTCAATGCTGCTGCGCGCGGAACACTTGCTTTTGCTTCTGCTGATGCTTGGATTCCTTGCGTGGAGTCTGGGCCTATTCCGCATGAGTTTGAAGCCTATCAAGGGCGGGCCGATGCTGTGGGTTCCCCTGGTAACTGCGATCACCGCCATGCTGACATGTCTGCTGTGGAGCATTCACGGGTCGCTGGCCACGCAACGATTCAACACCGTGACGAAGGACATACCGGATTATGAACACGCCGACTTGCCGTGGACAACCGATGGGCGCGCTTTCATCGATGAGATTCCCGCGTTTGCGCGTGACGGCACGGTCAAAACAGTTACGTTCATTGGAAAGGCGACCGGCCTCACCCAGATCACGAGGCAGGACGCCATCAACATACTCTTACAACACTACGGTTACGTTCACGAGCCGCTTTCTTCCTGGACGTTTCTATCCCTCAAGGGGCCGCTTGATTTTGCGCTCGCCAATCACCCTTCTGCTACCGGCGGATTTACCAAAGCCGCTCTCCAAATGCCCGGCGAGGGCGAAGTGAAACAAATCGCACTCGGCCGCCCCGATCATCTCAAACTCATCAATCACGGTTATGGCGTCGGCTGGGGGTACATCACATCAGATTTCGGCGGCTGGCTCGGTCGTGTGCGCGGCAAACTAGTGCGCTTTACTGATGGAATTACACAAGGTTTCACATCGCGCAACCTGCCAGTGGGCTTGAGCGGCGAACGGCGAGCAGTGGACATCTTCACAGCAAACGGCGGCACGAATCCTGTGCACAGAATTGTGAACGATGGTTGGCGCATCACCATCATCATTCTTCTGGCGGGTGGTGTGCTTGTAATGCTTTCCCGCAAAACCGCGGCAGGCGGGGTGTGGTTGCTCATCATCGCCTACAAGGTCATCGTGACGATTTTGTTTTATGGCTACGCGCGCCAGGCGGTTTCGATCCTCCCAGAGTTTTTTCTGCTCGTGGCTTTGTCGATCGATTTTCTGCTTGGCAAGGCGGCAGCGGTGTGGACGCCGACTCGCCGTCAGATAACGGTTGCTGCCGGCCTGTTTGCGGCCATTCTGGTAGTCGTTGATATCACAGGTTCCGCAGTTCGCCCACAACTTTCTTTCATAGGAACCTGCCAATTCACGCCACAATGGGGCGAGGATGCATTCGAGGCCGTGAAGGATATTGAGATTCGACCTGCCGGTGTACCGTGATCACGAAAACAGGTCAAAACCCGATCCGGGCGATATGCTTTGGGCATGACTTCACAGATTCTGGAATCAGTTGAATTGTTCTCCGATGCACGGGTCAAGAAGGTTGCCGCCAACGGCACTCCGGGGCGCGATGTCGTTGTTTCTCACAACCCCGCCACCGGCCGGCCGCTTGCCGCGGTGAAACTGCAGACCCGGGCCGAGTACGAAGACCTCATCCAGCGGACCATGAAAGTGCAGGAACATTGGCGACGACTGCCCGCACCGCAGCGTGGCGAAATCGTTCGCCTCATCGGCAACGCATTTCGTGATCAGAAAGACGCGCTCGGTACACTCGTCACGCTGGAATCCGGCAAGATCAAGCCGGAAGGCCTCGGCGAGATTCAGGAATGCATCGACATCGCAGATTTTGCCGTTGGCCTCTCTCGCCAACTCTACGGCTTGACGATCCAATCTGAACGTCCCAACCACCGCATGTATGAACAGTGGCATCCGCTGGGTACGATCGGCATCATCACTGCGTTCAATTTTCCCGCCGCCGTTTGGGCGTGGAATGCCATGCTCGCTGCGATCTGTGGCGATGCGATGATCTGGAAGCCCAGCCTCATCACGCCGCTCACGGCCATCGCCATGACCAATGTCGTTCACGAAGTGATGCGGAATCAGGATATTTTTCAGCCGCCTGCTGATTGCGATCCCTGCGACCTCTTCGGCTTGATCATCGGTCCGGATGCGGAAGTTGGCGAAGCAATGATCAACGATCGCCGGCTGCCATTGATCAGTGCGACCGGTTCCTGCCGCATGGGCCGCATTGTCGGTGAAGCCGTCGCCAAGCGCCTTGGCCGCACGCTGCTGGAACTCGGCGGCAACAACGCCATCATCATCACGCCGGATGCGGATATGGATCTGGTCACGCGCGGCGTCGTCTTTGGCGCGGTGGGCACAGCCGGCCAGCGATGCACTTCCACCCGCAGACTGCTATGTCACAAGTCCATTGTGGATGCACTCACTGCCAAACTTGTGCAGGCCTACAAAACCGTTCCGATCGGCGATCCACTTAGCGCCAACACACTCATGGGACCACTCATCAATCAAAACGCCGTTGATGGCATGCGTGCCGCGCTGGAACATGCCACTGCCGAGGGATGTCAGGTTCTGTGCGGCGGAATTGAAGGAATCGAACGCCAAACCAAGAAACACGGCGGCGGTTACTTCGTGGAGCCCACCATCGTGCGCGTTCCCGATGGCAAGGACCCCGCCATCGCGCGCGAAGAAACTTTCGCCCCAATCCTCTACATCTACAGCGTGAACGATCTTGACCAGGCGCTGCGATTGAACAACAGCGTGAATCAAGGCCTTTCCAGCGCAATCTTCACAGATTCCGTGCGCAATGCCGAGCGATTCCTCTCCGCTGATGGCAGCGATTGCGGCATCGCCAACGTCAACATCGGAACCAGCGGCGCGGAAATCGGCGGCGCGTTCGGCGGCGAAAAAGACACCGGCGGCGGACGCGAATCCGGCTCCGACTCCTGGAAAGCCTACATGCGCCGCCAAACCTGTACGATAAATTTCGGCAAGGAACTCCCCCTCGCCCAAGGCATCAAGTTTGGTTGATCAAACGCTCACACTCTCTTGAATTCCAGAATTCGAATTGTGCTCTTCGCTTCACCCTTGGATGTCATCTGCCCTTCCACAATGGTCGCGACTTGCACATCCTTCCATCCCGCTTGCCGCATGAGCGATTGAAACTGCTGCAGAAACCGCCGCCCTGGATCGGCCAGGATAAGTTTTCCATCCGGCACCACAATCCGCGGCAACACTTCCACCAGCGCCACCGCGTTCCGCTGTTCATACAGCACATCCGCCGCGATGGCGACCGCACATTTTTCGATTGCCGGGTTGCGATCGCGCCAATCCAAAATCGCCGTGTCCAACTCCCCCAAACCGTTGCGCAGCGAATTGCACCTTGCAAACAGCAGCGCATCCTCATTGAAATCCGTCGCCAGCACCTCCAAGCCGCGCGATCGCACACTTAACGCAGGCAGCGCCAGCCCGCAACCCAGTTCAATGAACGTGCCTTCCATTCGCGGCTGATCCAGCACCCACCGCGCCAACGCCTTCGCCGACGGCCACAAATCCGCCCAATACGGCATCCGCTCGTCCTTCTCAAACGCCTCCTCATCAAGCAAATCCTCCGCCGATTCCGGCAGCATCAAACTCCATTTCAAATCACGATGCTCAAACATCTCTTCGCGCACGGCGAACCGATCGCGCAACTCGCTCTCCAGCCTTTCGGAATCCTTCGGCAATGCATTTGACACGCACACGAGAATACGGGGCCGCATGCTTCCCGTCATTGTCACCGTACAATCGCTGCCATGTCCCCCCGCGCCATCCGCCTCCGTCGTCCCGCCACGCTTTCCGTGCAGGAAGGCGTCTTTGTCCCCCAAGGCGGACCGCATCTCCTCGATGAAATCGATCGCCGCTGGAATGCCCTCTGCGCCGCAAATCCCGCCTACTTCGATGGCCGCCTCTGCCACGTCCTCGGCGTCCACCGTAACGGCCACGGCGGCGCGGTCCTCCACGTCATGGACTGCGCCTACCGCTTTCTCGCCGTCCAAACCGACGATTTCGATCTCGGCGTCCGTGCCCTCGGCGTCAAGGGCATCACTGCCCACCACAACCAAATCCTCTTGGGCCTCCGCTCCCCCACCGTCGCTTTCTACCGCAACCTCTGGGAATTCGCGCCCGGCGGCAGCGTTTGCCCCGGCGATGATCCTGCCAAACTCATTCAACAGGAACTGCTAGAAGAAACCGGCCTGTGCGCCCAGCAGGAGCCCACTTCAATCGCCGTGCTTTTCGATCCAGTCGTCCGCTGCTGGGAACTCGTTTTCAGGATCGAAGCGGCCAGTCAGAAAATCTCGCCGCAGACCGCCGAGTACACTGACATTCAATGGGTACAGCCAACCGCCCTGCCCGCTAACCTAAGCCCGATCGCACAGCAGATGACTGTTTTTCTCTGAATTCCATCAACCGCGCAGGCCATGATCTGTAGAAACTGCGACGCCACTTCCAAGGAGCGCGACCGTGATCGGATTCCTATGTTCTCTCATTCTTGCCGTGGCCCCGCCACAAACCGATGAACTCGAACGATCCATTGCTCTGCTCGATCAACTTGATACCACGCTCATCTCCGTGGAGTATCGCAATGAGACAATCCGCAACGTGATTGATGATCTGAAAACCCGCCTGCCTTCACCCTTCTTCGCCGATTGGTCCGCCTTGGAGCGGTTGGGCATTCAGCCCAATGATCGCATTTCGCTGCACTTGGATCTGACCCGTGCATCCGCCGTGCTTGCAAGTCTCACGCTGCAACTTGGCCATGAACTGGAACACCCTGTTATTGAATCCCACGCCGACCAAATCGTGCTCACTTCAATTGGGCAAACCGGTTCCATGCGAATGACCGCCGCTTACGATGTGCGTGATTTTCTAGCCAATCCCGGCCTGCTCAAACAACTGCGCGATCAATCCGCTGATGAGACAATCGAAAACCCCGACCCCAAAAAAGAGTCCAAGCCCGCAAATGCAGCCCCCGCACCAGCCGAACCCGTCCCCGCCGCTGATCCCCCTGTTCCACCAGCGCCCCCTGCAAGGCCCGCTGTCAGGCTAGGCAACATCGATCCCGCTGCATTCACCGATCCGCCTCCTGTCAGCAACACGCCGCGAAAACTCACACCCGGCGAGGCGCTTCTCATGCTCATCACCGATCACGTTGACCCCGACGCGTGGATGAACTTTGGCGGCGATCGCGGACATGTCAGTGAACTTGATGGCGTGCTCATGGTCAGCGCAGCGCCCAGCACTCATCGCCGCTTTCGCAATGCATTGACAGCGCTGCGAAACGCCAACTCCACCACCATTTCTGTGACCGCTGCGATCGTGGATATTCCCCGGCCAAGATTTGAATCGCACACCCGCCAACATTCACTCACTTCTGCATCACTGGCCAGTGCGG
>CAZWJR010000044.1:0-5359 GCA_964634655.1 uncultured Isosphaeraceae bacterium
GGCAATAGTAGGGGGTCAGTTTCCATTCAATCGCATGCACGCAATTGCGCAACGCGGGCTGCAACGCCTTCAACACCAGTCTCAACACATCGCCCGCATCAGGTTGCGGTAGGGAAATCACCCTGTTCTTGATTATTGGCAATGCGTAATCACGCACTGCCTTGTCAATCGTTGAGATATTCATCAAGTACCCCGTAACCAGGTCAGCATCGCCCCGGCACCGCACGTCCAGTTCGTAAAATGCCCCAAGCCCACGCATGCTCGGCCAACCAGCGTACGAATTGTGAATGGTCGCAACATCCGACAAGACCGCCTGTTCGCTGCCGTTGTCAGCGAAATTGACGCAAAATCGCACTGTGCGTGACAATTCAATCATTGCCTGTTTCCCAGTGGACTTGAACTACCAACCCGTATTGGCACCACCCTCCGGCACTCCGGAACAATAGAAAACGAACTTTGCCAGTTTTGCATCAAGGCGCGACTCGGAAAAGGCCGAAAAACATACAGAGGTCCGGGTACTTGCACGCGCATATCCACATGGTATAGTTCCGTTCCCCGCCCACCAGAGGCGGCTTCATTTACCCCCGGAAGGGCTCGGTACGGTGCTTGCACCTACCGGGCCTTTTTTCTTTCCGGGGCAACTCGCTGCCAAATCAGCGCAACGTCGAAAGCACCATTGCCTTCGCTTCATCAATATCTTTGTTGATCCTCGCTCCCGCCGCATGCACGTGACCGCCGCCGCCAAATTCATTCGCCATCACGTTGACATCCACAAAATCCTGCGGGTCCCCGTCTGGCGGCGCCGGCTTGGATCGGAAACTCAATTTCGTCTGCCCAACCTGCGTTTGCGTGAGAAGTATTGAAACACGCACCGCACCCACAGTCATCGGTGTGTTCACCAATCCCGTGACATCTTCTGATGAAGCGCCCGTGATCTGAAAATCCTGCATGCGCAGTGATTGAATTGCCGCCGCGCCGTTCCGCGCGTATTCAAGCGAAGCCAGGGCACGAGCCTCCAGTGCCAGACGCTGTGGGCCGAAAGTTTCTTCAATAATCTGATAAAGCCGCGACTTGTCCACTCCGCATTCCAGCAGTCGAGCAGCCATTTGGAATGCTCCAACGCCCGCATTGCCGTAGCGAAACCACCCGCTGTCAGTCGCCAATCCGGTGAACAGCGCCTCCGCAACTCCGCCGACGCCACCCGTAATTTCACACCCCATTTCATCCAACAGGTCCAGCACAATCGCCGTGGCGGATACCGCATCAGAATTCACAAATCGCAGCCCGGCCACATCATCGCCGCGCGTGTGGTGATCAAGACATATGGCCTTTGCATAATTCTTCTTCAGCCATTCAGCGATCAACTCCAATTGCGTCCACGCACCGGTATCCGTGATGATCGCCAAGTCGTATTCATCACCCGGCACCTCGTTTTCCACCCGGCGGAACGGCGTTCGGGCCGCAAGGGTAAGGAGATTCGGCTCGATCGGTCCCATCAAGTACAAATGGGCCGACTTCCCCTTGGCAGTCAGCGCCCGCACCAGTGCCAGGCCGGACCCAAGAGCATCCCCATCCGGCTTGGTGTGTGTGGTCACCAGGATGCGCTCCACCTGCAGAATGCGCTTGGCAATCGCCGCAATGGTTGTGTTGGAGACGTATGAGTTCATGAATGACTGGTCATCGTACTCGTTTGCGCACGGTGCGCGTCCCAATTCCCAGACCACTCCGCTCCAACGGCCCTGCCAACTCGCTCAACGTCTCGTTTCAATTGTTCAACCAGCGATTCGACATCAGCAAACACAACCTGGTCGCGCTGCCAATCGTGAAACTCAATTCTGGTCGTCCAACCGTAATCATCCAGCGGACCGGTGTACCCAATGAGATGCGCTTCACAGGTTCGCGGATTCTCTCCAAACGTTGGCTTGGTTCCAATGCTGATCGCCGCCGGGTACCCCTCACCTTGTGGTCCGTTTGCCCGTCCAGCGTAAATTCCATCCGCGGGTAGCAACATGTCCGTTGGCCCCAAATTGATTGTCGGCATCGCCAGCGTTCGTCCTCGCTGATCGCCACGGACCACCGTCCCATTCAACTCATACGGTCGGCCCAGCAAGAATCCCGCATCGCGCACCCGACCGCGTTCCGAAAGCCGACGAACCATGGAACTGCTGACTTGTACTACCGACTGGTCGCTCAATACCGCTTCAACAGGTGGAACCACAATCGTTTTGAAACCAAACTTGTGTTCCATTTCCCGTAGCGTCTGCACTGTGCCGATTCGGCCTTTGCCAAACCGAAAATCCGAACCTTCCACAATGAAGTCCGGTACAAATTCATGATCGCCTTTGCCGAGCTGTGTCACAAACTGCTCCGGCGTCTGGTCCAAAAACGCTGCGGTCGGTCTCAATCCCACTACAAGGTCCGCCCCGGCTTCGATCAGCCACCGAGTTCGCTGCTCCAAGGTGCTAAGCCGGGCAGGAACAGCCTCTGGCCGCAGAATCACTGAAGGGTGAGGATCAAACACCATAGCCACAACCCGTCCATCACCCACCGCCTGCCGGGCTGCCCGAACCAGTGCCGAATGCCCCCGGTGGACACCGTCAAAGTTGCCTATTGTGATAGCTGTGCGGTTCGACATCAATCTTCACGATATCCGTTTCCAACATGGCGGCAAAGCCATCCAACCCCAATACGCACTTCCTTCTTGCACAGAGCCAAAGACCTAGATATGACTACTGGAATGCCCGCAAAAGCGCTCCGGCCTGCTGACGCCAAATCCAATGGACCTGCCAGCCCGCAGGCCGTTATTGATGAAGTAACTGAAAGTCTGCGAAAGACGGCAGAGGCGGTGATTCCCTGGTTTCACCAGCACATGCCGCCCATGTACTTTCAGGATACGGATCATGCCACGCAACTCAACCACCTGCGTGCCATCATCGCCGCAAAGGCATCCGGCCGTCCGCTGGAATTGACCCTCAAGGGTGAAGACAACTCGCAGTGGACATTCGTCCGCCCGTTGAACTATCCCGGCGTACTGGCGGAACTCGTCAAGGAACTTCCACACGATCTTCCGCTCCGCGCTGCGAAAATACACACCGCCACCGATGGCCAACTCGTTATCGACACCTTTGAATTTGGCCAAGGTGAATCGTTTGATCCCAATGATCCCGATCAAGGCTTGAAGTTGGAACAAACGATGGGCTACGCCGCGCTGAACCTGCCACAATGGTCGGCGGCGCTGGTCCGCGATTATTTCCACCGCTGCACTGCGGACTATGTGTTAACCGTTACGCCGCTGCGAATGTGCAGCCAGTGGCAACTGTTCACGCAGGTCACGGGAACCGATGGCACCGCCGTCCAATTGGAACCGGAATCAGATCCTTCGCATTCGCGCATCGTTGTTGCCGCAGCCAACGTGACCACCCGAATCATGTTGGAGCGAGTCGCTACGCGGCTTAGTCGATCCTCAATCAATGTTCACCGTGCCTACCTCGATGTGATCAACGATGGCAAGAACGGCTCTATCAGCCTCCTCGGCTTCGTCATCCACGGCCCCGGCGGCAAGGCCATTGACCCCAACAGCGATCTCTGGAAGAGCGTTCGTCGCGATCTCCTCCGCATCAAGTGGATGGATGACCGTACCCTCAACCTGGCCTACCGCCACCCGGATCTCAACCTCACCCGCGCAGAAATCATCGTCGGCCTGGGCGATCTCATTCACCAATCGCTCACCAAAATCAATCCCTACGCCTACAACCCGGATCGCATCGCCACATTGGCTGAGCGCAACCTGCCGCGGGTCACCAGCATCGCTGATCTCTTTTTGGACCGGTTTGATCCCGACCGAAAGGGTGGGCCGCTCGATGACAAGACCTTCGACGCACGCTGCAACGCGCTACAAAAGGAATTCGACACCGCCGTCGATGGCGATGATGCCCGCACCGTCCTGAAGAAAATGCTCGATGCCGTGCGCTCTGTGCTCCGCACCAATGTCTTTGTCGAAGAACGCTGGGGATTTGCAGTCCGAATCGACCCAGCCTTCCTCACCAGCGAAGAAAGGGCGGAACTTCCCTACGGCGCATTCTTCGTCCACGGCCGCTCCTTCAACGGCTTCCACGTCCGATTCCGAGACATCGCCCGTGGCGGCGTCCGTGCTATTCGCACCGTTGGTGTGGATCAATACGCCCGTGAAGCCGAGCGTCTTTACGATGAAGCCTACAGCCTCGCTTACGCCCAACAGTTGAAGAACAAAGACATTCCGGAAGGCGGAGCCAAAGCCGCCATTCTGCTTGCCCCGGACGCCCCCGTAGATCGTTGCGTCAAGGGCTTTGTTGATTGCCTGCTCGATCTCATCACGCCAGATCCGCAGATTCGCAAATACATCGTTGACAAATCTCCCGCCGCGATGACCAACGAACTGCTCTACCTTGGCCCTGATGAAAACATCACGCCACAACTGATCGATTGGATTGTCGATCGTGGCAAGCGCCGCGGCTACGCCATTCCCACCGCACTCATGAGTTCCAAGCCCGGTGCGGGCATCAATCACAAGCAGTACGGCGTCACCAGCGAAGGCGTCAACGTCTTCCTCGATGTCGCCCTTCGCACCATCGGCATAGATCCTCGCAAGCAATCATTCACCGTCAAACTCACCGGCGGACCCGATGGCGACGTTGGCGGGAACATGATCAAGATCATGCACCGGGACTACGGCAAGAACGCAAAGATCGTTGGTATCGCAGATGGCAGCGGTTCCGGTGAAGACCCCGACGGTCTCGATCATCAGGAACTGTTGCGCCTTGTGCAGGCCGAACTTCCCATCAGTTTCTTTGAGAGAAACAAACTCGGTCCGCGTGGTCGCATTGTCAGCCTTCAGGAACCACATGGCGTCCAACTCCGCAACACATTGCACAATCGCATCATCGCCGATGCCTTTGTGCCCTGTGGCGGTCGCCCCAGCGCCATCAACGGTAAGAACTGGAAAGACTATCTCCAGCCCAACGGCACACCTTCCAGCAAACTCATCGTCGAAGGTGCCAATCTCTTCCTCACACCCGAAGCCCGCACTCAACTCTCTGATTGCGGCGTCCTCATCTTCAAGGACAGTTCCGCCAACAAATGCGGCGTCATTTGTTCCAGTTTTGAAATCGCAGCCTGCATGGTCATTGATGAGGCGCAATTCCTCAACATCAAAGAACGCTTCGTTGAACAGGTCATTGTGAAGTTGCGTGATCTGGCCCGCCGCGAAGCGGAACTGCTTTCCCGTGTTCACCATCACCGGCCGCAGGTGCCGCTGCCGGAAATCAGCACCCGTGTCAGCCGCGTGATGATTCGCACTTCCGACGCCATCGAAGCCTCGCTG
>CAZWJR010000044.1:5369-15376 GCA_964634655.1 uncultured Isosphaeraceae bacterium
GATACCAAACTCAGGCGCGGTTTGGTCATCGATCACCTCCCGCCAATCCTGCTGCAAACCGTCGGCGAAGCACTCTGGACCCGCATGCCAAAGCCATATCTGCGCTGGATGATGGCAAAGAGCCTCGCCGCCCGCATGGTCTACCGCGAAGGCTTTGAATACCTCGAAACAATGCCCATGGCCGCAATAGGCGACCTCGGCGTGCGATACCTCACCTTGGAATTGGAACGCACCAAACTTGTCGATCAAATCGCCAAATCGCAATTGCCCGATCGTCAGCGAATCGCAGCACTCCTCGGCGACGCTGGCATCCTGACAACGTTGGAGTGATGTGCTCTCGATGAGCCGCCTTTCAACGCAGTCGCCGTAAGGAAATCAGCCGATGTGCGTTATCCTGTTGCAAGGCCAAGAGCCTCACAGGAGATCGCGCATGAAATTTCGCTCAATCCTCACCTCATTGCTTGCTCATTTTCTGCTGGTCTCCACCGCGACAGCACAAAACGCACCGCCATCTCTCAACGCCAAACCGCTTGCGGCCGAATCCAAAATCACCGCTGTCACTCTCTACCGCGGCCGCGCCTCCATCACTCGCACCGCTACCATCCAACTGGAACCAGGCGTCTTCGATGTCCAGATCACCGGCCTGCCGGAATCCATTCAACCCCAATCACTCCAGGCCCGTGCTCAAGGTCCCGTCAAAGTGTTGAACGTCGATTTCTCCCAGGAACAAACCGCAGCACCAACCAAACAGTTTGCCGATATCGATGCAAAGATCGAAGACCTTCAGCGGCAAATCAAGGAAATCGGCGAGCAGCGCGATCTTCTCAAAGTGCAGGAACAATTCATCGATTCCCTAAGCGCCAAAGCCGCTGCGGACTCCAGCAAAGACGCTGGCACGGCCAAGTTCGATCTCGACGCCATGCGCAAGCAACTCGCCTTCATCGCTGAAGAACGTGGCAAACTCCTCACCGCCCGCCGGGACCTCGACAAGAGTCAGCGAGAATTGGAAAAACAACTCCACGCCGCCCAGGCAAATCGAGCCGCCATCGCAGGCACAGCAAACGTCCTCCGCACAGCCACCGTATCCATCGCCGCCACAGAAGCCGGCACCGCCAACATTGAACTCATCTACCTCGTAAACAACGCCACTTGGGAACCAACCTACAACATTCGCGCCTCCATTGATGCCGGCACAGCGCAAATCGAATACGACGCGATGCTCACCCAGCGCACCGGCGAAGATTGGGATGAGGTCAAATTAACCCTCTCCACCGCCCAGCCCGCTCTCGCCGCCAATCCGCCGGCGCTCCAGCCCTGGTTTATTGAAGTACACAAGCCCGAGATCATGGGAAAAGCACTCCATGAACAAGGATCTGGAGGCCGCGGGATCGCCTACGCAGATGCCAGAGCACTTGCGGACAAGGCACCGCCAGCTCCCGCTACGGGTGCGGCCGAGCCGGAGCTTCGCAGGAAACTGGAAGAGCTCTCTGCCGATGCCGAAGTCGCAGGCGGCGGCCCATCCGTCTCCTTTGAACTGCCCCGCGCCGTCACCATCAATAGCAATACACAAAAGCAGCAGAACACCCGCATCGCAACAATTGATACCAAGGCCAAATTCATACACGTTGCCGTACCCATGCTCACAGACGCCGTCTACATCCGTGGCGATCTCGCCAACAGCAGCGCGTACCAGTTGCTTCCCGGGCGTGCCTCCGTCTTCGTCGGCCAGGACTACATTGGGCCAACCACCCTTGTCGCCGTCGCTCCCGCAGGCGAATTCAAACTCCACTTCGGCATCGATCAATCCGTCAAAGCCACGCGCCAACTCGTCGCCAAGAAAACCGAGAGCACCGGCCTGCTCGGCGGCGGCCGACGCACCAGTTACGACTACCGCACCGTCATCGACAACGGCACAGGAACCCCAATCACTCTGGAACTCTGGGACCGCTACCCCATTTCCCGCTCCGAAGAAATCCAGGTGGAAATCGTTGATCTTAGCAACCCAATAGCAACCGATGCCAAATACCTCGCCGAGGAAAAGCCACAAGGCTTGCTCAAATGGCTGCTCAACATCCCCGCCACCGCCAAGGGCAAGACCGCACAGATCGTCACCTACGGCGTACGAATCAATCGGGCCAAAGATGTCGAAATGACACCGCTTCCAGAGTGATCAGGAGTCTGCGCCCCAAACACTCCGCCGTGCCATCCACAGTGAAAACTGCAACCACTCCTGCAGATGTGGCGAAATCACTTCTGCAACGGCCAGTTCGCAATTGACGCCCACCGCCGGTTTGAGGGACAATGTTCCAATGCGCCATGCAGGACTGATCGGCCTTCTCCTCACCTTCTCTTTCTCGGCAACGTTGCAGGCTCAAGAGCCGGCCACCCCCGCTGAACCTGCGCACCAGACCCCGGCAAAGCAAGACGGGCCGCGCGTTGTCCTCATCGTCAACCGCGATACCGAGATCCGCGGCTACCTTGCGACGGAAGATGAGAACATCATCGCAATCCGCAACCTCAAGGGCCAGGTGGAGAGTTTCGCCAAATCCCGAGTTTCCCAAATTGTTCGGCTTGTTGATCCCGCTCCCGGCCAAACCGGCATCGTCGTGCTTCGCGATGGCCAGATGCGTGAAGGCGTTCTCATTGAAGACAACTTCGATTACGTGCTGGTGGAAATCCAGGGTATCCGTGCCAAACTCAAACGTGAATCCGTCAGTCACGTTCTGCTTCAGCCAACTTTTGAGCAGCGCTACGCCCAATACAAGGCTTCGCTCCAGCCCGGCATGTACGATGCCCACTTCACACTTTGCAAATGGCTCTTTGAGCGCCGTCGATACGATCTTGCCAAGAAGGAACTCGATGATCTGCTCGACAAGGCAGAAATGGCCGAAGCCCGCAAATTGCTCAACGTAGTGGAGGCTCAACTCGCACTTCTGCAAAAACCAGAATCAGCCGAAAAACCCACCGAATCCGAGAACTCACCGGCCGCAACTCCAACGTCGGATTCCTCCTCGTCAGAAACCGGCGAATCCTCCTACGGCCACATCATCAGCAAGGCTGATGTAAACCTCATCCGCGTCTTTGAAATTGATTTTGAAAACCCGCCCAAGATCACCATCACTCCGGAAACCGTTCGCGCCATCATCGACAAGTATGGCGCCAGCAAGGAAGTCCCCGCCTCGCAGACCGGTCGCAATGCCATGTTCCGCGCCGCCTCTGATCAACCGTTGCAAATCGTTCGCCTCATGTTTGATCTGCGCGCTCGCGATCTGTATTCGCAGATTCAGGTCAACAGCGAACCGCACTCACTCAACCTATTCCGCCAGCGCATTCACGATACCTGGCTCATGAATAACTGCGCCACCAGTCGCTGTCACGGCGGCCCGGAAGCGCCCGCCACTGGCTTCTACCTCAACCGAAAAAACTACAAGGACGAACGCGTCCGATACACCAACCTGTTGATCCTCGAGCGACTCAAGCGCGATCCCCAATGGCCCCTCATCAACTACGATCGCCCCGAGGACTCCCTCATCATCCAATACGGCCTCTCGCGGGAAGACGCCACCTGCCGCAAGCCGCATCCGGCCACACCCGGCTGGAAGGCCGCTTTCAGCCCCATCAGCCCTCGCATGAAACAGGATGCCATCGAATGGATCAAATCGATGATGCAGCCTCGACCGGAATACCCTGTGGATTTCGTTCCCACCGTTACCGCACCGCCGCCGCCAATCGCCCCGATCGTCGATCCAAACCGCCCACTTCGATGACCGATGCAGTGGCACGGGCGTCTCCGACAGCGTGTGAAAACAATTGCCAGTCCTTCCAAGAGACCCCGCCCAGAGCCCAAAACGGCTCAATCAGCCATTTTCCGATACACTATTCAACTCGTTCCTTTTCCGAAGTTTCCTTCGCGTGAGATGCACTCGATGAATCCATCTGTTCGATCAATCGTTCTGCTGACTATTGCTTCTGCGAGCCTCATCGCCTTTGCATCCTTAGGCGGTTGCGAGGATGCCGACGCCAAACAGCGCGACACCGTACAGGCCCAGATACATCAGGCCAATTTAAAAATGCAGAAGGCATTTGCCACCGCAGGCGATGATGTAGCCGCTGCCAAGGCCTTCAATGGCGTCGTGGGTGATTTGGCACAGGTGACGGGCGGCGAACCGGGTCAGCAGGCCGCCAAGTCCACTCTGGCCGCCACCGCTCTTCGCGAAATCGCTCTTATCAAACTTGGTGACGCCGAAGAAATTGAGTCCAGCCAGGCACAGGCACGTCTGGTTCTTGATACCCAACTGGATGCGGTCCACCGAATGACGCAAATGGCACAAGCCGTCGGCTCCGTCGATGCCGCTGCCCAGCGCCAGCGATTGAAGGCCGATCTGGCCTCCACCAAGGAACAGGTCGCACAACTTCGCACCAAAATCGATCAAATGGATGGCCCCATCAGCGAGCAATCCGCCGTCAATGCAAACGCCAAGAAAGAAGTGGACGCTCTGCGGGCAAAAGTAACCGATCTTCGCCGCCAGGCGCAGCAACTTGGCCACGCCGATGGTTTCCCGACCTATGAGCAGGCCATCGCCACCGGTCGTCAGGCTGACAAAATCGAATACGGCATTTCCCATCGCGAAATCGAATTGGATTATGCCCTCACACCTGAACTGGTAATGACCGACACGTACGCACGACAACTGGACGAAATGATCAAAGCGATTGAATCCACCATTGCTGATCTTGAGACGTTCGCTGCCGCCGCCGCCGCTCAGGTCGCAACCACACAGGGCCAGATCAAGGAAGTAACAACGTCAATCACCGCTTCGTTGGGCCAGTTGGAAGCCCAATCCAAAGGCGATCTCGCCACCGCATACGATGAGGCACAAGCCGCCCTCGACAAAGCCGCCAGCCAGATTCGCCAAGTCAAAGGCGGTGATGCACAATACGCCAAACTCACCGCCGCCCAAATCCAAGTAACCATCGGTCGGCTGAATTGGTCCAAGGCACGCGGCCTCATCAGTCAGAAATCACTTTTGGAAAACGTCAAAGCAGCCGGCATTGCCGCAGCGAACATTGACACCGCAGCGATCACCGCCGCACATCAAACGGCCATCGAAGCCGCCAAGTCTGCTTTCGCATCCGCACAGGAACTGCTCACTTCTGTTCAGAGCCGCACGAATCAGGCCGCCGTCGATTCCTACACCCACAGCATCGAATCCGCCCTCGCTGCAATTGAGAACAAGCCCGCCGCTCCTGCCGCGCCCGATTCCGGCAACCCAAATGCTGGCTCTTCAGAATCCGCCAGTGCCACCTCCGAAACAGGTGCAGATTCACCGGAAGTTCTTGTCGAGTACCTCAAGTCGATCAAGACCGTCGCAGACCTTGGCCGCGTCCTCGACCTCACGATGCCGTTACGAGAAGTCACAGGCCTCACTCCTGCCACACGCCAAATGGGAGAAGGACTCAAATCACTGATTGGCGGAGTCGCGGCGTTGGATACTTCACTCGGCGCCAAGTTTGGCAAGAGCGTCGCAGACCTTTCCAAGGGCGGTAAAGGCGCATTTGGTGGCAAAGACATCCCCACTGTAAAAGATGCTGTCCTGCAAGACGTCCAAGGCATCCGCGGTACCATTCTCATCACTCCGGACAAGGGTTCACCTGAAACCGTTCGTATCACACAAGTGAATGATCGCTGGTACCTCGGTTCAGAAAATGATGCCATTGATGGCATGGGCTGGTTGATGGGCTCCAATGAGTTTGCCGCCATGACCCGTCCCAGCGCCGGTGCCGATCCTCAAGCCCAGCAGATGGCCCAGGGTATGATTCAAATGATGGGGAAGATGTTTGGTGCAGTAGGCGGTGCCATGAAGGCAATGGCACAATCCATCGATCATGGCGACTTCGCTTCGTTCGATGACTTCAAATCCAAGTTTGAGGAATCGCTCAAAAAAGTCGGCGAGGAAGCCATGGGTGGGGCAGGGGGGTTGGGTGGTCTCGGCGCGGGCGGTCTGGGTGGAATCTCACCCCCGGAAAAATAACTCGCTTCAATCACCCCACCTCGATGAACTCCACTCTCGATTTCAAGTCATTCATCAGCGATCGCGCCAAGCATGTCGATGTCTCCGGCATCCGTCGCGTCTTTGAACTTGGCGCGCAACTCAAGAACCCCATCAACCTTTCCATCGGCCAGCCGGATTTTCCCGTTCCCGATGCCCTCAAACAGGCCACGATTCGCGCCATTGAGAACGACCGCAATGGCTACACGCTCACCCAGGGCGTTCCGGAACTTCTTAGCGCCATCTCTCGCCACTTGGCTGCCGATGTGGGTTGGACCGTTCCTTCCGATGATTCCAATGTCATCGTTACCAGTGGCACCAGCGGCGCGCTCTGGCTTGCTTTCATGGCCATCCTGAACCCGGGCGATGAAGTCATTATCGCTGATCCATACTTCCTGCTTTACCCAGCGCTCGGCCAAATCACCGGCGCATCAATGGTCCTTTGCGACACCTATCCGGATTTTCGACTGACCGCCGAACGTGTCGAGCCGCTCATTACCAGTCGGACCAAGATTCTCCTTCTCAATTCACCGAGCAATCCATCCGGCGTCGTCCTTAACACCCAGGAGGTGCGTGAACTCGTTGATCTCTGCGAGCGCCGTGGAATCCTCCTCATCTCCGATGAAATCTACGATGAGTTCACCTACGCCGATGCTCGCGAGGATGGCAAGTGCCCCAGCCCCGCTCGAATGACCGACCAAATCCTTCTCGTCCGCGGTTTCGGCAAGACCTACGGCTGCACCGGCTGGCGCATGGGGTACGTCGCGGGTCCCAAACCCCTCGTAACCCAGATCCAGAAGTATCAGCAGTACACCTACGTCTGCGCTCCCTCGATGGCCCAGGTTGGCCTTGCAGGTGCGTTCGATATTGATATGTCCAGCCACGTCGCCGCGTACCAGCGTAAGCGTGATTTGGTCTTGGAGGCCTTCAAGGGCGTAACCACCGTCGAGCACCCCGGCGGAGCGTTCTACGCTTTTGTCGAAGTGCCCAAACGCCTCGGCCTGACCGCTTCTGCCTTTGTCGAAAAAGCCATTGAGAACAGCGTCCTGATCATCCCCGGCAAGGTATTTAGCCGCCGAGATACCCATTTCCGACTTAGCTATGCGGTGTCTGATAAGACCCTTCAGGCGGGCCTCACTGTCCTCACCGGCCTCATGGCGTAGGCGACGCAGCCTTCGCTCGACCTGTTTCCCCAAAAAGTGAAAAAAAGTATTGCTCTTGAACGTCCTTTTCATCATAGTGAGAAGACCGAGGTGTTGACCGCGCAGCCATTCATCGATTCTCACCAGATGCCATCCACCCGCCGCCGATTTGGGAACTTGTTCCAATCGGCGGTTTTCTTTCCACTCCTGCCACTCCGCCCGCATCAGGCCGACGCGCCAGCGATGCGGGGCACCGACAAAAAAACGACAGGCACGAAAACCGTGCCTGTCGCTGTCGAATGAATCATCGTTCCGTACTCTTCAATCAGCCGCCTGAACCGGGCTCGGCTGGCGGAGTGGTTGGACGAGCCGGTGGAGCGGCCTTGCCGCCCGACTGCTGGAACTCACCGCCCGCGCCGGGGCCGGGAGCCTGAACCGGTGGCTTGCCCGCTTCGGCCTTATCTCGAGTCTGCTGTCCGTTTGGTCCCGTGCTGCTGCCGCCGCCATCGCAGCCTGTCACCGCCATGCAGCAGACCACAATGACCGATGCGGCCAATGTTCGTGTCAGAAAAGTGCGAATCATCTTTTGTTTCCTTTTTCTTGAGAAATGAATCTAACCCGATCTGGAATGGACCAGCCGATTTCCTTGCGCGGAAGGCTGCCTTCCATGAGTTCACTTTACCAGCATCCTGCAATCGCAGGCAAGTATTGGCCCAATTGCAAGCGTTCAATCACTTCTTTGGGAAATGCAGCCCGCCGATTTATCAACGCCCCGATTGACCAAAACTTAGCCTCAAACCACGAAAAAACCCCGCTGATGCATTCGCAAAAGCGGGGCGGAGGGGAGAAAGATGCTTCTTCCGGACAGCCTGTATAGTCGGTTCGACCCCTTCTGGATCGCCACATTTTTCAAAATATGACAGTTTTTGCGCTCCACCCCCCCTAAGCGGTCACGCCCCGCCGCCCCAATCCCTCATCCCGGTTTCGCCGCAAACTTCACCGTGCCACCCGTACAAGTCCTCGTCAGCGTCTCCAGCAGCCGGTTCACCTGATCACTGGAACGATGGTGGGCCTCTACCTGACGCCGGGCCGATTCCCCAACCCCGTTCGCCTTCTCCGGCTCCCGTAACGCCCCGCGCAAACGATCCAACCATTCCGCCGCAGTTCCCTGTTCAATCAACATCGCCGTCGCCCCCTCAATCAGAACATCCACCGCTGGGTCTTTCCTCGCAATGATCGGGATACCCAGCGCCATCGCCTCCAGCATCAGCGATCGCAATTCCCCATACCGCTCCGGCATCAGCAGCAAATGACACCGCGTCAACAGTGATCGGTACAGCGATGCCTCACCAATCGCAGAGATAAACGGCAGCACATCCAGTTTCTCCGCGCGCCGCCAGACATCATGCTCCAGCGGCCCCCGCAATTCCAGAAACACATGAAATCCGGCTCCCTCTCGCACCAATTGGCTCATCCCCTCAAACATCTGTTCATACGCCCGCACATCCCGCGCTCCGCCGATCACCGCCATCGCCGGAACCTCATCCTTCGGCAAGGCCTCTCGCGGCTCCGTCGGAATCGCCACGCCAAACGGCGCCACACTCACCAGCGATGCATCCACGCGCTGCTTTAGCATTCCTGCAATCGCAGCCGAACACGCCACATATCCCGCAATCGCAGATTCGCGTTTCACTAGCGGCGCAACTTGCGCCTGCCGTGGCGAGCAAACATCAATCAGCACCGGTCGCTGCAGCGCAATTCCCAATTCCATCCCCAGCGGCCAAGCCTGTTCTCCCACCGCATACAAAACATCCGGCGGCGATTTCTCCACCTTCTCCGCAATCCGATCAATCCTCGCCCTCCGCATCCATAGCAACACCCGCATCGGCGTCTCAATCCGTTTCGCCAACGCCATCCGCTTCTCCGCCTTGTCCGCACTGTCCGGCAACGCACAATCCGGCACAATCCGCGTCACCGGCGTCCCCTCGGTAATCAACCCAATACACAGCCGATTGAGCATCGACTGCTCCTGCGACAACCGTTCCTGATCAATGATGATCGCCACGTGCATGAATGCTGCTCGTCAAACAATAATCAATCTGCCGCTGGCCATCGGCCAGCGATATCCCCTCTCCCCTTGAGGGGAGAGGGTTAGGGTGTGGGGTGAAAGCAGTGCAACTGCCTTTCCCAAACACTTCTCCTTTCCATTCACGAAACACTCATCGGCTTGAATTTCTCTGCCATCGCCGCATCAATACGCTTCGGTCGCCTTGTCGCCAGATCAACCAGCACCCACAACGTAACCGCTCGACAAACAATCGTCCCGTCCGCCGGCCGCACAATCACATACTCCCTCCACGATTTCACCTTTCGCATATCCCGAACCCACGTTGCCACTACCAATTGATCCTCCGGCCAAGCCTCCGCCAAGTAATCAATCTCATGCCGCGCCACAAACCACATCATCCCCTGATCCAGCAGCCACAACCGTGTGTACCCCAGCGAATCCGCATGCAACTCCGCCGCCCGATCAAGCCACCGCACATATTCGATATTTGAAACATGCTCCACCGCGCGGCTGACCTGCGACCGATGCACCGCAATATCGCACACAAACGGCGAAGGATGCGCCACATCATAAACCGACCAATCCATCGCCACTGTCCGTGGCGTCAAATCCAGCGCAACAGAAGGCGCGAGGGGAGTTTGGAAAGTGGGAGGCATGATCCTCGTCTCACTCACGCACAGCCTCCTTTGGTGCACCTTGAGTCCCACCAGTCGCTTCTGCCGGATCAATCTCTCGCAAATACTTCCA
>CAZWJR010000045.1:0-7255 GCA_964634655.1 uncultured Isosphaeraceae bacterium
GATCGGAATGGAGTTTGCGTACTTCTACAACGCGTTTGGAACGAAGGTGACGGTGGTGGAGATGGTGGATCGCATCCTGCCGGTGGAAGATGATGACGTTTCCAAGGCTGCGTTGAAGTCGTTCACGAAGCAGGGGATTGAGTTTTTTGTGAGCCACACCGTGAAAGCGGTGGACAAGAAGAAGGATGGCGGGGCAACGGTGACGATTGTGGATGTGGCGGATGAAAAGAAATCACAGAAGATTGATTGCGAGGTTGTTCTGCTGGCCATCGGCGTTGGGGCACGGATGGATGGACTGGTGGATGAGAAACTGGGCTTGAAGATTGAGAAGGGGCACATCAAAACGGATTACCGGGATGCCGGTGTGACGGAGCCAACGTACAAGACTTCCGTTCCGGGCATATTTGCGATTGGCGATGTGATTGGCCCGCCATGGCTGGCACACAAGGCGATGGAGGAAGGCGTGACGTGCGTGGAACGTATGGCAGGGCACCACACCATCGGCATTGATTACAACATGATTCCCGGCGCGACGTACTGCAACCCGCAGATCGCATCTATCGGCATGACGGAGCGCGATGTCAAAGCCAAGGGCATCAAGTACAAGGTTGGCAAGTTCCCGTTTCAGGCGCACGGCAAGGCGGTAGCGGTGGGGGCGACGGAGGGATTGGTGAAGATCATTACATCCGAACCGTACGGCGAAATTCTCGGCGCGCACATCATGGGTGAAGATGCATCGGAATTGATCGCGGAGATGTCGCTGGCGATGCGATTGGAGGCGACGGCGGAAGACATTATTTCAACGGTGCATGCGCACCCGACGATGCACGAGGCGATTCATGAGGCGGCGCTTGCGACGGAGGGGCGGACGTTGCATGCCTAAGGCGCGAATTGGAAGAATGAATTAACCACAGAGCACACAGAGAGCACAGAGGCGGGATTGGGTTGAGACACAGATTGGAGGAAAGTCGTGGCTTTTCATCCACCCCCAGCCCCCTCCTTCAAAGGAGGGGGATTGTTTGCAGATTCATTGCCCGGATTTTGCTTGAAAATTGTGGGAAATTGGGGTTTTGCGGTTTTTTGTGGTCAGGGCGGGGGAGTCGGCGTTATGATTGAGCCGATCTTCCGAGTGGAATCGGGGGGCGATTGGAGCCTGTATGGCTGCTAGCACACTTGCGCTTCAGACGACCGTTGAATACTTTGAAACTATTTATGAGGAAGCACGTGGCGATGCTGCGCAAATTCCGTGGTCGGATGGGCGGCCCAAGCCCGCGCTGGTGAATTGGCTCAACGCAGTGGCTCCTTCGCTGCTTCGTTGCGGTTCGCGCGTGGCGGTAGTGGGTTGCGGCCTGGGTGAAGACGCGCGGGAACTGATCAAGCGCGGCTACGACGTGACAGCGTTTGATTGCAGCCGTACGGCGGTGAGTTGGGCCAACAAACTTGATCCGGAAAATTCTCGCTGCTATTTCACGGCTGATTTGTTCAACCCGCCGGCGAAGTGGAAGCACCGGTTTGATCTGGTGGTGGAAATCAACACGATCCAGGCGTTGGTGCCGGAGCGACAAGCGGAAGCGGTGAAGGCGATCGCGGGTTTGATGTCGCCGCATGGCCATCTGCTGGTGATCTGCAGAGCATCAGAAGAGCCAGCAAGTATCGATGACGGCCCGCCGTGGGCGCTGACATGCGATGAATTGTTGAGCGCGACAACGGCAGCGGGGTTGAAGCCTGCTTCTGCTGCGGAAGCAGTGACGGTGTTCATGGATGATGAGGACCCGCCGGTGAGGCGGATGCGGGCGCTGTTTAAGCGAGCGTGAGGCGCAGATTTTCCACAACCGTGATGCCGCGCAAATCCGTTCGTCGAATCATGGTGTTGCTGGTGTTGGGGGCGGTTATTAATGTTGCTGTGGCGTGGAGCGGTGCATCGTTGTCTCACTTTCCAAATGGATTGGCTGAGCAACCGGACCCGCGAGCATGGCCTGCTCAAATTCCCAGCCACTGGCCAGCGGCACCTAAACTAATCAGTGCGACTGGCGGATTTTGGACCGTAAATCGTTTTTGCGCAGAAATCATCGTCGAAGTTGACGGGAGTACTGCCAAAACCGAGTGTTTTCTGATCGATCATTTTCAGTTCGGGTGGCCAATGCGATCGCTGCAATCTGAGCGGTGGTCCGAGCCTGTCTATCAAGGTAGGCCTCCGAAAGTGACCATGTCCCATCGAATCGAGGGCCATCCCCAGCCAAGCATTTGGCGAGAAGGAGTACCCATCGCCGCTGGTTTTGGCATGATTTCGCTCGACCCAGTCTGGCTCGGCTTCGCAATCGACACGATTTTCTACGCCGTAATTCTCTGGGCAATCCTTGCCATGACATTCGCACTGCGTCGACAACAGCGCCTAGGGCGCAATCTCTGTGCTGCGTGCGCTTATCCCATCGGCGTGAGCCCAGTGTGTACCGAATGCGGCGCGACGGTGACGGCGCGATAGAGAATTTGTGGCTTTTCACCCACCCCCCTAGCCCCCTCCCTCAAGGGAGGGGGAGTTTGCGCCTACACTTCGCGCCATGGCGATTGAATTCAAACAAGCAGTCCTTCCCAACGGCCTCACGATTATTGCGGAGGTTGATCCGACCGCTCATTCCGCGGCGATGGGATTTTTTGTCAAGACCGGAGCGCGCGATGAACGGCCTGTGGTCATGGGTGTCAGCCACTTTCTTGAGCACATGATGTTCAAGGGCACGGCGAAGCGGTCGGCGGAGGCGGTCGATCAGGAGTTTGATGACATCGGGGCGGAGCACAATGCGTTCACCACGAGCGAGATGACGGTGTTTCATGCGCACGCGCTGCCGGAGCATTTGCCGGTGGCGTGCGAGATACTTTCAGACATTCTGCGGCCCGCGCTGCGCGAGGCGGATTTTGACAGCGAGAAGAAGGTGATTCTGGAAGAGATCGCCATGTACGACGATTACCCGTTCTGGGTGTTGTTTGAGCGGGCGCTGGAGGAGTATTACCGCGATCATTCGCTGGCGCATCGAGTGCTGGGGACGCCGGCGACGATTGAGAGTTTGACGCGCGATCAGATGATGGAGTACTTCATAAACCGGTACTCGGCGGACAACACAGTGGTGGCGGCAGCGGGGAAACTGGATTTTGATTCGCTGGTGAATGGGATTACGAAGTATTGCGGCGGGTGGAACACCACGAAGGCGGCGCGGAGTTTTGTCTCACCAAAGATCAAGCCGCACCGGTTCACGATGACATCAGACTCGGTGCATCGGCATTACATATTGATGATGAGCCCGGGGCCTTCGCAGCAGGATGAAAGGCGATATGCGGCGGCGATTTTGACGAACATTCTGGGTGCGCCGGGCGGTTCGCGGTTGTTCTGGGCGTTGATTGAAACCGGCCTGGCGGAGGAAGCACAGGTGCAACACGACGGGCGGGACGGCGTGGGTGATTATTTGATTTATGCCTCGTGCTCGTCGGCGAATGCGGCGCAAGTGGAGGTGATTATTCGTAATGAGGTGGAGGGGCTGGTGGCATCGCTGACGGAAGATGATCTGGAGCGGGTGCGCAGCAAGATTGCGACATCCATCACACTGCACGGCGAATTGCCAAACGGTCGCATGCAGCGACTGGGGCGCATGTGGATGTACCGACCGGAATATCGATCTCTGGAGAGCGAACTGGGGCGGCTGAACGCGGTAACGCTGAAGGAACTGCGAGAGGTTTGGGAGGCGTACCCGATGACGCCAGTGTTGTGCGGGCACTTGACGCCCGCGAGTTGATGGGAGTGCCAAGCCGCAGGGGGTCTTAGGCAGCGGCGGCCTGGGGTTGGAGGTTGAAGACGCGGACGCAGTTGCGGCCGGACTCCTTGGCGGCGTAAAGGGCTTTGTCGGCGGCACGAACAAGGAGAGCGTGAGAATTGATTCGGCTGGCGGAGGCGGGTTCCAGAACCGCCACGCCGATGCTTATGGTGACGGGCAAGGACTCCACCGGCCCCTGCAACTCTCGGATATCGATGGGTGTGTTGGCAATGGCAAGGCGAAACGATTCCGCCATGCGAGCCGCAGAGCGGCGATCGCAGCCGGGCAGAATGGCGACAAACTCTTCGCCGCCGTAGCGGCAGAACAATCCAGGAGGCCTGATCAGATCGCTGATTCGCCGCGACAACTCCACCAGCACCATATCGCCAGCCTGGTGGCCGTGATTGTCGTTGAGCAGTTTGAATTTGTCGGCGTCGATCATGATGACGGCAAGGCAACCACCCATTGTGCGAGCCTGGGAGAAGAGGTTGGGCAGCTCTGTGTCGAAGTGCTTGCGGTTGCCTGCCCCGGTGAGGGCATCGGTGACGGTCATCTGCGCGAGCGTGTTGTTGGATTCGCGAAGTTCATCGGTTTCGCGCTGAACGGAAAGTTGATGCTGAAGGGTTGCTTCTTCGGCCCGGGCGAGAATGGTTTTGATATCCGTTTGCGGACCGCTGCCGGCGATGTTGATCTGGAAGAGTCGAGCGAGGGCCTTGGCCTCCTGCGTGATCTCAATGAGAAGGGCATCGGCCGCGGAGGGTTCGATTGCGAACCACTGTTGAGCCAGCAGGCGGAAGCGGGCGGCGGCATCCGCGGGTTCAACCATGGTAAGCGCGGCAGCGGCGTGAGAACCGAGCGCCACAGCGCGGACCAATCCAATGTGGGTCGTGGCTCCATCGGGATTGTGGTGATAGCGGATCGCCTCGATCATTTCCGGCGGTAGCCGCCAACGTTCGGCGAGTTTGGAGCCGACCCGGGCGTGATGAAATCCCAAGGCGCATTGTTCTGCTGCGGGCAGCCGATCATGATGACCTTGTGCTTCGGCGACGACCTGCTGATAGTCATCACCGATCGCGCTGTAGATGGCGGGTATGCCGACATCCTGCATGAGCGCGGCGATGAAAGCCTCTTCGGGATCGCAGATCCCGGCCTGGGTGGCGATGCAGCGAGTGGCGGCAGCGGAGTAAATGCAGCGCCGCCAGTAATCCATCAGATCAAAACCCTGATCGTTGCTGCGCGTGCTGTCCACAAGGCTAAAGCCCAGGACGAGGGACTTGACCGTGCTAAGTCCCAGATAGGAAATGGCGCGAGTGATGGTGGGGCAGGGCTTGGCAAGGCCGTAGAAACTGGAGTTGACGGTTTTGAGGATTTTGGCGCAGAGGGCCGGGTCGTTCTGCACAACGTCCGCAATCTGCTCCAGGTTAACATTTGGTTTGCTGGTGAGCGTCACCACTTCCATCGCCACCGCCGGGAGAGAGGGCAGCGTGGGACACGCAAGGACTTGTTCAAGCGTGACAGGTGTGGCTGCGGGCATAAGTCACAAACACTTCAAATTCACACGCCGCAAAAACGAACAGCGGGCGCGCACATGGCCCGGTGAAACGCATTTGAGGCATGAACAACGGTCATGGTTCAGGCCAGGATCACAGTTTTCATCGACGCTTAATGTGGGAGGCTCAACTTCTCCACCGCGACTGGGAGACAGATTTCACTTGTTCAAGTCCGAGAAAGCCCAGCGCATGGCAGGCGGCTCGCAGCCGATAATCTCGCGGAAGTACACGGCGAGGAGGCGATTGGCCCGGCGAATGGCATCGATTTCCGACGGATTTGGCGATTGATCAGCGGCGAGGCGGCGGAGAAGTTGAATGGTCTCTCGCCGGACACGCCAACCGGGGCTTGCGGCGGAATCTGCAACGATGCCGCCGGCGACTGCGCTGAAGGCCAGCACTTCCTCATTGCCGGACAGCGGTTCGCCGGTTTTCGCATCTTGATGCAGTTGCGGCTGGTAGCCGGCTTCCGTGAGGAGCAGCCATTGAAACCGAAGCAGGGCGGGTTCGATGTTGGCGGGTACGTGCATGGCGTGAAGTGACTCGTTGAGGGCGTCAAAGAGGCGCGGGTGCGGATCGTGCTCATGCATCATGTGATGAATGAGGTCTGCGATGTACTGGGCGGCCCGGTTGGCGGGAAGGTTCTGGCGAAGCACGCGGTACATATCCTGCAGATGCCAGGCGGTAATCAGGGCAAGATCGCGGCCGGATTTGAGATTGGCGACGACTTCGCCACGGGTGAGGACATCCAGCCCGCCGGAAAAACCGCTTTTCTCCCGCTTGGAGCCCTTGGCAAGGCCGCGGATGATGCCGTGCTCGCGCGTGAACAGGCTGACAGTCTGGGAGGTTTCGGAAAAATCCCAGCAGCGGATGCAGACGGCGGTATCGGTGATGACGGGCATGGTGGGGGAACGGCAGCGGCAAAAAATCCAAAGTCCAAACGTCTGAACCTTCAAATTGTCGATGAAACGATAGCAGGCGATGTGGGAAACATGATTTCCGTTTACGATTGACGCGGCCCGCTGCTCCCATGTCCACCGTTTCCAAGCCAACCTGCCGCACCGTTGCCGTCCTGAACCAAAAAGGCGGCGTGGGAAAGACCACGAGCGCGGTGAATCTGGGAGCGGCGCTGGCGCTGGCAGGGCAGCGGGTCCTGATGATTGATCTGGATCCACAGGCGCATCTGACGCTGCATCTGGGGATTGATCCGGATCAGATTCGCAAGACGGCGTATGACCTGCTTGTGGACCCCGATTGCAAGGCGACGGAGGCGATCATCAACGCCCGGCCAAATCTGGACGCGGTGTTTTCTGAAGTTGATCTGGCGGCGGCGGAAACGGAATTATCGCAGACGCCGGATCGCCAATCCATCCTGCGGCGAAAGTTCAAAGGCATCGCGGCCGGTTACGACATCATCATCATCGATTGCCCGCCGAGCCTGGGGCTGCTGACCTTGAACGCGCTTTCCATGGCGAGTGAAGTGTTTGTGCCGATGCAGGCGCATTTTCTGGCGCTGCAGGGCGTGGGCAAATTGCTGGAGACTGTGGGGTTGGTGTGCCAATCAATTAATCCGCAATTGCGGGTGACGGGCATCATCCTGTGCATGCACGAGCAGCAGACGACACTGGCGAAGGAAATTGTGGCTGATCTGGATTCATTCTTTGAACAGGCCGCGACACAGGATGTGCCATGGCGTGATTGCAAGGTGCTGCGGCCAGCGATTCGGCGAAACGTGAAACTGGCCGAAGCGCCAAGTTTTGGAAAGACGATTTTTGATTACGAGCCGACTTGCCCGGGCGCGCAGGATTACCGGGCGCTGGCGGCGGCGCTGGAAACAATGGGTGGTGCGAATTCGATTTTGGAGACAAGTGAACCAAAAGCCACTTCGGCGAAGTCTGTGGCATCCGT
>CAZWJR010000045.1:7265-15118 GCA_964634655.1 uncultured Isosphaeraceae bacterium
TTCGGCGGCTCGATCAGGAAATAGAATCGCTTTGCATCCGTGAATTCGCCGGAACCGGTTACAACGGTCGAAGCAAAGCCGAAGCGGAAAGCGGCGGTTGTGGAAACGGTGAGTGAAACACGTGAAGCCAAGTCAGTCGTCTGAAGCGACATCGCGAATTTCATCAATCGTGCGGGTGTGGCGAATCTGTTTTGTTTTGTACGCGCTGGCGCTGACCACCGGCACGCACTGGCCGCAATTGGAACTGCCGCCGGAAGCGCCTTTCAGCGACAAAACCGTTCATTTGGCCGCGTTCGGCGGGTTGACGATTCTGCTGTGGCTCACGAGGTGGATTTCCAGGACTTGGGTATTGATCGCAGTGGTGCTGGCGTGGGCGGCGATTGATGAGAGTTCCCAGGGTCTGCCGGGGATTCATCGCACGGTTTCGATGATTGATTTTGCGGCGAATGCGACGGGGATCGCGCTGGCTGCGATTCTAATCGTGGTTGCGCAACGGGTTATGTTAAAGAATCAGACTGTCCAGTGACGAAAGCCCGATGGGTTCTTTCGTGAAGAACGGTTCTGCGGCGGCGGTGCCGATGCGACTGCCGAAGTAGATGTTGGCCGCATCAATCCACTTCACCACGTCACGATTTTTTTCTGGCACGACGAACTGGCTGTAATACGCGAGGATGGCATCGCGCTTGCGCTGTTCATGGCCGGTGATATCGAAGATAAAATTGGGATCGGCGACGATGCGCAGGTGCGTGCAGTAGTAATAGAAGAGCCACTTGGGGTAGATCGGCACCCCCGGAATATCGGTCTTAGTAAGTTTGGCATCAAAGCGGGCATCTTCCACGATGCGCGTGGTGGCGATGTGATCCGGGTGCGCGTCCTGAAAGTAAGGTGTGAAAACAATTTGAGCCTGATGCTGGCGGATGACAGCAGCGACTTTGTGGCGTGCATCGATGGAATGCGTGAGCGTGCGATTGGGCAGGTTGATGCAAACGCGCGTGACGCCGAGGATGCCTGCGGCCTTGGCACTTTCGGCGTCGCGAATCTCCGGCGAGCCGTGAGGCGTGGGTTCGCCGTTGGTCATGTCGAGAAGAAGGACCTTATGACCTTGGGAGGCAAGTTTGGCAATGGTGCCACCCATGCCGAGCTCCTGGTCATCGGGATGGGGGCCGACCACAAGGATTTGTGTCATTGTGAAACCCCCACGGCAGATCTACCGCACAGACGCAGGGAACACAGCGGAGGAAATTCTGGAAACTCGTATTTCATTCTCTGCGATCTCTGCGTCTGTGCGGCGAATTCAAAACGGATTGGTAGATCGATTCTAGATGTTCAACCATCGTCTCGGCGGAAAATCGCACCCGGCACATTTCACGGCCCGTGCGGCCCATTTCGATTCTTTCCTTTGGGTGATCCATCATCCATTCCGTTGCCTGGCGCAGGGAATTGAGATCGCCGGGCTGGAGGAGGCGGCCGGTTTTGTTGTTGATGCAGACTTCGCGCGTGCCATCCACATCGTAAGCAATGGCAGGCAAACCGCTAAGCAATGCCTGCGTGACGGTGCGCGGCAGGCCTTCGCGGTAACTGGGGTGAATCAATACATCCATCGCTGCCATGTATTTTGGAATCTGCTCGGACGGCACTAAGCCCGTGGTGCGCACGCGATCGGTCAGGCCCAATTGTGCGATTCGTAGCATGAGGCGTTCGCGCCACCAGCCGTCGCCGACCCAGAGCAGTTTGAGGTTGGGGCGGGCCTGCATGAGCGGGCCGAGGGCGTCAAGCAGATCATCGTGGCCCTTGTTTTCCGCCAGTCGAGCAACGGTGCCTGCGACGAAATCGTTGTCGTTGAGTTTCAATCCGCGGCGGACCGCAGAGCGATTCCACTCCGACGGCGGGCGGATGAAACTGTCCACTTCCATGCCGGAGTAGACCGTAACGTATTGCTCGGGCTGGCCGATGTGTGCGGCGAGAAATTGATCGCGCATGGCATCTGCCACGCAGGCGATCATGTGACATCGCTTGGCGGCGAGGCGCTCGGACATGATGTAGAGCATGTTCCGCCAGGATTTCTCGTAGGGATGAAACGGCGGGCCGTGAATGGTGTGAATGATGCAGGGGACGCGCTCCTTCCATGCAGCCATGCGGCCGAGGATGCCTGCTTTGGAGGAGTGGGTGTGAACGACATCGGGCTTCCAATCGCGCATGAGTTTTCGCAGATCGCGCAGGCAGCGGCGATCCTTGAAGACGCTGATTTCCCGCACAAGGTTAGGCGTTTCAATCGCTTCAATGGCGCGGCTATCAGCGGTGCGAAATCTCTGAACGCGCTCCAGCAGCGAACCTTCCGGGCCGTAGATGGGGCCGAAGACGAGTGCGACATGATGGTTGTAGGGCGGCGATGCCTGACCTTCGCAGGAGAGGACGGTGTTCTCCTGCGAACCGCCAAGGATCAGCCGCGTTGAAATGTGCATGATGCGCATGGCGAAGAGCGATCAGTTTAGCGGCGCGGGCTTCACCGCGCTGTGCATTCAAGCACTGACGAGTTTCTCGGTCACGCGATAGCCGATCCACGCGGCGGCGAGGCAGGTGATGTTGGTGAGCAACACATAGATGGCAGCACGGCCGAGTTGCCCGGTGTTGGCGAGTTGGAATGTTTCGTAACTGAAGGCGGAAAACGTGGTGAACCCACCGAGCACGCCGATGAGAATGGCGGCGCGGTATTCATCGCGCACCACAACAGGCCCGGCGAAGAGTGAGGCCAGCACACCGATGGCAAGGCAACCGAAGACGTTCACCGTGAATGTGCCGGATGGAAAAATCGGCGTGCCGCCGCCGCCGGTTCCCTGTACCCAGCCCGCCATCAGGTAGCGCGCCAGTGAACCGGCTCCACCACCCAGCGCGATGAGGAACAGTTTGTACATGCGGAACTCCTGCTCAAAACGCCGCATACATTGTGGCGTTGGGCGCATCATGACAAAATGGCGAGTGGATGAAAAGCCGGTGAGCCGATCGCCTGCTCTTGTGGAAATGCGACTCAAGGTGTCTCGCTCCGGCCTGTGAAATCATCCACATTCACACGCAAACGGCCGTATAATCCCCGCTCTTGACGTTTGCCACTGATTTGAAAGGCCGTTCGTTCCATGCCCTACACGCTCACGCCGGATGAAGGCTACGACCTCGATATCGAATCGACGGAGTATCTCAAGACTCACGTGGATGCGCCGGATCGGTGGGTGCTGAACTTCGGCCCCCAGCACCCGGCCACGCACACCACTCTGCGCATCGTGCTGGAACTGGATGGCGAGCGAATTGTGAGGGCGACACCGCACATCGGCTACCTGCATTCGGGCTTTGAAAAACTGGGGGAGAACCACGATTACAACCAATACGTCTGCACGGTGAGCCGGATGGATTACGTCTCGCCGATTGTGAACGACATCGCGTGGCACAACGCCTGCGAGATTTTGTTTGATATTGATCTGACGCCGCGTTGCAAAGTGGTGCGGACGATCCTTGCGGAACTTGGCCGGATGCAGAACCACTTGCTTTGCGTGGGCGCGGCAGCGCTTGATCTGGGTGCGTTTACGGGGTTTCTCTACGGCTTCAATGAGCGCGAGTTCATCTACGACATCATGGATTACGTCTCCGGCCAGCGCTTCCATCCTGATTACACTAGGGTGGGCGGCACGATGCGCGATCTGCCGGATACAGATGTCTTCCGCAAAATGGTGCGCAATTTCATCGATGTGCGCATGCCCAAGACCATCAAGGATCTGGAAACGCTGCTCAATCGCAACCGGATTTTTCTGGATCGGCTGCAGAACGTGGGTGTGTTGAGCAAGGAAGATGCGATTGCCTGGAGCGTTACCGGGCCGCTGGCACGGGCCTCCGGCGTGAAGCGCGATCTCCGCAAGGACGAGCCCTACCTGTGCTACAAAGACAACTGGGATGGTCAAGGCGCGGAGGCGGTGAAGTTCGATGTGCCGATTGCAACCGATGGCGATTGCTTCTGCCGGTACCTGGTGCGGGTGGAAGAAATGAAGCAGTCGATGAAGATCATCGATCAGTTGATCGACAACATTCCCGGTGGGCCTATGGATGCCAGCCCGGAAGGCAAAGTCCGCCTGCCACCCAAAGGCGATGTGTACGGCTCAATCGAAGCGACGATCCAGCACTTTGAAATCTTCATGCACAACCGTGGCTTTGATACGCCGGTCGGCGAGGCCTACGGCGCGATTGAAGGCCCGAATGGCGAGTTGGGTTTTTACATTGTGGCGGATGGAGGGCGTACGCCGTGGCGCGCTTCGACGCGACCGCCTTCTTTCATTCACTTCCAGCTGCTGCCAAAATTGTTGGAAGGCCACATGATCGCGGATCTGGTGGCGGTGCTTGGGAGTTTGAACATTATCGCGGCGGAACTTGATCGGTAATCGGAGTCAACATGGCCTGGACCGTCAAACCTTCAGCAACGACACAAATCGCACGGCGGAAAGAGCCTTATCTCACACCGCAAATGATGGAAAAATATCGCGCGGAGATTCTGCCGCGGTACCAGACCACGATGGGGGCGCTTATGCCTATTCTGCACGATGTGCAGCATCATTACGGCTACATTCCGCATCAGGCAATGGTGGAGATTGCGGGGTTCTTGAAGATCACGCCAGCGGATGTGCTTGATACGGTTTCGTTCTATGAGGAATACCACGCGGAGCCGGTGGGCAAACACATCATCGGTGTCTGCCAATCCATTGCGTGTGAATTTGCGAACGGTTGCGGCGGGGCCAATGGAAACTCCGGAAGCGCCGGCTGCGGCCATCAGGCGATCATGGATCATCTGCGCAAGAAACTGGATATCGAGCCGCACGAGACGACCGATGATGGCAAGTTCACGCTGCTGGCGATGGAATGTCTGGGCTCCTGCGATACCGGCCCGGTCGCGCTGGTGAACGACAAACTCCACGAAAATCTGACGGTGGAGAAGATGGACAAGATTATTGATTCATTGAAATGAGGCTTTCGAGCCCCGCATGAAAATGTGGGGCTTTGCGAGGAATGAAGCAGGCTCCCTCCAAATCCATCATGCGTTCGCTGGGTGAGTTCTTTGGCCACATCGTCAAAGGCGCGCGAACAAATCCGGGAAAAACCATCATCAAGAAAACCGTTGAGGAAGAACGCAAGGGATCGATCGTGCTTCGGCGGACGACGATTGAAGAGGTGGAAGTACGTCCGGAGAAGGAATCTTCCACATGAGCAGCGATGTGAAATTCCCGCGCCTGCTGCCGCGATCGTTGCGGCCGACGCCGCAGCGACTCGTCCAAGCCCGGCGATTTGCAGAAGCGACGTTTGGCGACAAACTTCAAAGCGCGCATGAAATCCCGGGTTGGCTGCACGCGGATCAGGCCGCCATGCTTTGCCACATCGCCCATCTGTGCCCCGCGGGCCCGATCGTGGAAATCGGCAGTTTCAAGGGCAAATCCACCATGTTCATCGGCATGGGGATGAAACCCACCAACACGCTGACGGCAATCGATCCGCATTTGGCATGCTCCGTCGGCAGCCGGGCCGATCGCAAGCGCGCCGGGATTGAAGGTGATGCTGCGACTGCCGTCGATTCGCAACCTTCATGGGAACGTTTTCACCAGACGTTGCGGGATTGGAATCTTGCCGATCGCGTCACAGTGGCCCGAGACTACTCCCACAACTACCGCCCAAAGTGGACCGGCCCAATCGCATTTCTCTGGATTGATGGCGATCACACCTATGAAGCGGTGAAACAGGATATTGCCGATTGGGCCGACCTTGTCGTGCCCAACGGATTTATCGGGTTTCACGATACGCATCATCACTACGCTGGTGATGGAACGGTCCGCCGCGCCATTATCGATTCGGGCGTGCTCTCGCAGCGAGGGTTTTCGAGTTACCTTGAACTGCGCAATGCATGGTTCATGCAGCGTGCCGGGTGAGTACCAATGACATCGCAAGCCATCATCTCACCGCCGGAACCCACCGAGTACGCCCCCTATTACGCCAACTATGTTGCGCTTGTGCCAAAGGGCGACATCCTGGAGATTCTGCAATCGCAACTTCACGAGACGGTGAAGACGCTGCGCAGTGTGCCGGATTCACAGGCGGGAGTTTTGCATCCGCCGTACACATGGACGATCCGGCAGGTCGTTGGGCATTTGACGGATTCCGAACGCATCTTTGCGTACCGGGCCTTGCGAATTGGCCGTGGCGATTCCACGCCGCTGCCGGGGTTTGATGAAAACGTCTTCGCAAAGACCGGCGGGTTCAACGGCATCGCCATGCAGGACATGACAGCGGATTTTGAAATCGCAAGGCGATGCACCTGTTCACTGTTTCAACACATGCCGCATGACGCCTGGAATCGGCTGGGACAAGCCAATGGCAAGACCGTCAGCGTGCGGGCATTGGCTTGGATTGTGGCCGGCCACACGCAGCATCACTTGGCGATCGTGCGGAAGCGGCTGGGGATGTGAATCGCCGTTGCTCTTTCTCTGTAATGTCACTAGTCAGGTAATCGGCCCCACATGATCTGGAGCGGCCATGAAATTCACGAAACACATGATGTCGACTGCATTGTTGTTGTGTGGAGCGATCGCTCTTACGTATGCAACGACGCGCTACTTTACGACGCTCGGCGTTCTCACCAAAGCACAGGCAAGAATGGATGCCTCGTTGCGTGAAATGGGTGTGTTTGATGATTTGTATAATCGCCACATTGTGGGCTTCAGCCTTGCTATTCCACAGGCTGGGGGGATGTACTAATGGTGGAATGGCGGGTTGGTTTGGTGGGGTGCAGGATTGAGTCTGCTTGCGTCGGGTGCTGTTGTGCCATTCATTCAGAACCGTTCCACAAATACGGTCAAAAAGTTGGCGGGGGCGAATCGCGATCACGATCGGTAGCCAGCCCGAATTCAAGCCACCCGTGACCGTTTGACGGCCATTTACTACACTGTCCCCATGCCCGTAACCCAACCCGTCCTCTGCAAGCGCATTCCCACGTATCCCTGGGGCAACCCCAAGGATCGCCACGCTGTTTTTTACGATGAATACGTCAGGACCGGCGGGTACAAGGCTTTGGAAAAAGCCCTCGACATGGAGCCGAAGGCGATCGTGGATGCTGTGAAAGATTCGCAATTGCGTGGCCGTGGCGGGGCGGGATTTCCGTGTGGGTTGAAGTGGACGTTTCTGCCGCCGCCCGATGGTGGCCGTCGTTATCTTGCCGTCAACTGCGATGAAGCCGAGCCGGGCACGTTCAAGGATCGGCTGCTGTGCGATTTCGATCCGCACCTGTGTCTGGAAGGCATCGCAATCGCTTGCTATGCCTGCCAACTGGATACCGCTTACTTCTTTATCCGTGGCGAGTATCACCACGAAGCGGAAATCGTGCAGAAGGCGATCGATGAAGCCTACGCACACGGCATCTTCGGCAAGCAGGGCCTGATGAAGGGCAAGCAGAAATTCGCGGTGGAGTGTTACCTGCATCGTTCCGCCGGGGCGTACATCTGTGGCGAAGAGACAGGTTTGCTGGAAGCCATCGAAGGCAAGCGCGCCTGGCCACGCATTAAGCCACCGTTTCCGGCAGTGAAGGGCCTGTTCGGTCGGCCCACAATCGTGAACAATGTGGAAACGCTCGCGGCGGTGGGGCCGATCATTGAGAACGGCGTGGAGTGGTGGAAGAAAATGGGCGCGGAATCAACCATCGGCGCACCGCCCAGTTACGGGCCAAAGTTGATGGGCGTTTCCGGCCACGTACAGCGGCCGGGCGTGTATGAAGTTGATCTGGGCATTCCGCTGCGCAAACTGGTCAATGAATTTGCTGGTGGCATGCGCAATGG
>CAZWJR010000046.1:0-14820 GCA_964634655.1 uncultured Isosphaeraceae bacterium
CGAATCCGGCCAGTGGACCAAGAGCACGATTGATTTCGACCTGCATACGGTTCGATCATTCACCTCCGCCGAGGGTCAAGTGGTCGCCGTGGCGGTGAAACAGAGCGAAACGGCCTCCACGGTTGAGGTAATCTGCTTGCGACCCGGCCGCGCCTTTTCACTTGCCGAGTTTTCAATACCCGAGGGTGAATGGACTGTGGTGGGAATGAGCAATGGCCTTCACCTTTTGCAGAAGGGCGATGGCAAGCGCATTTCCATGAGCACGATCGACCCGGTCACGGGCACGGTCTCGCCGCCGCAAGCCATGACCGTTCAACCGCTGTCCTCGGCAAAAGTCTGGCAAATGGCGGTACTCGCGACTCTTACGGTTGTGGGATTCCTTCTCATTTTCCTGGTGAGGGCATCGCCAAAGGAATCCGTGATACTACCAAAGGGCACGGCGATTCTTCCCGGCAATCAGCGATTGATGGCCTTGGCTATTGATATCGCGCCGGCGGCCCTCGTAACCATGCTGATTCTCCGCAATCCCCTGGGCGACCTTTTGAACATGCCGCTGCTGGCCACGAGCCTCGAGAAGAGCGTTCCGTATCTCTTGGTCGTCGCGCTCACCCTGTCTCATACATTGTTGAGCGAACTGTTCACTGGCAAGAGCCTCGGCAAATCACTCCTGGGTGCCCGGGTGACTCGACTTGATGGTTCACCGCCCCGTTTTGGGCAAGTCCTGCTTCGGCATTTGATCAAGGCGGTGGTGCTGCTTGTACCACCCCTCGCGGTTATCGGGGTGTTGAACCCCAATCAACAGGGTTTGCCTGACATGGCTGCCGAAACGGTTGTAGTTCACGATATCGATGAGCCGACTTCCTAACGGGTTTCCGCGTTGCTTGGTGGACCTAAACAGCGCCGGCCAGCGGCCGATTGTCGAGTTCCGCTGAATTGGTGAAAAGTCATTTTTCCTTTCGGGGATCAACTCTCAAGCCGCTTCCGGCCGTAGGCCGATATTCGCTTCGGCGGTGAATGGATTCACCGCGCCTTTGATCGGCTGATCTGCTGTCGCCATGCGCCTACGAAAACTCGCATTGCGTCGGCAGATCAATGAGAGGATCTCAATTGCCAGGCGATCAAGCCACGCTCCAGCCCCAGCCTGTCCGCGAGGATGCCGCGCCATTGAGCGCCACGGCTGTCGATGGTCCGGACGCTGAGGCGGTTTCGGCTGGCCTGCCACCAGCGGCTGGGTCTCCGTGGGCCAATCTCTGGCAGATTCCAACCATTCTCATCAGCCTCGCCATGATCTGCTGGGGTCTGTATTCGGGGTCCAAGCCAGTTTCCCACGTAGATTTTGACGGTGCGCTGGCCCAAGTTGAGGAATTGATTGACACCGGGAAACTCGACCTAGCCCAGGCTCAATTGCAGAATGTGATTGAGCCAAACCTCGAACTTGCCTCAACCGGTCAATTGGGCCGTTTTCACGCCGCGGCGGCGGATTATCTGGTTGCTTCCCGCAGCCTGCCGGCGATCGATGTTTCAACTCTCCCAGCGCGTGTCTGTACCCAATATGCCCAAGCGGTGGAACTGGGCCTCGTGCTGTCGCCACTGCGATTGGAACGCTGGGCAGATGCCCTATTGGCGCTGGGTGACTTGCCGCTGGCGCGGAAACGCCTCGAGGAATTGGATGCGATTGGATCGGATTCCAAAGCGGACCCGTCAGTTTTGGCGGACGCCCGTACAGTCCGAAATCGGGTCTTTCGTCATCTGGTAGAAACCATACTTGCCCGTCCGGAGGCACCATTTGAGCAAGTCATGACGATGTTGGCGGATTATCGAATGGGCCACGATATATCGCCTGCAGATGAAATCTGGGCCATTGCTCGGCAGACGGAACTTCGGTTGATGCAAGGCAAACCGGACTCTGTCCGCAATGCAGTCGACCTTCTCCTGGTGGAAATGCGCAGGCTGGAAAATCGCGATCTCACGGAAGCCGGTCCAAATCTTGGCGAATTGTACACCTTGTTGGGGCGCGGCTACTTCCAGCTGGGCGAGTATCCGCGTGCCCAAAAGAACCTTGAGCACAGCCTTGGTCTATTTGAAGGACCGGAGCCGCCTCGCGGCCAGTCGCTGGTTCTTCTGGGGCAAATTGATGTTTCTGACGGCCAACTGGATGCAGCACTGGAACACTTCCAGATTGTCGCCCGAGATTTCGAGGGTACTTCGAGTTACCTGCCAGGTTTGTTGGGAAGGGCCGAGGTCCAAAGCATGCTGGGTGCCCACGAGGAGAGTCTTGCTGATTACCGCACACTTTGTCAGAAAGTGCCCAAGCCGGTGATCGTGCGGGAAGTGACGCCCGCAGTGATCGCTGCAAGTTTGTGCGATCGTTGCGATGCAGCGGTCGCACTGGGAAAACTAGATCGGGCGTTGGACTACGTGGAATTAGTGGAAACGATCTTTCCACGGCATCAAATCCCTGCTGGGGCATTGATCAGGCTGGCTTCTGTGCATCGTCAGATCGCAGACGACTTGATACGACACGCCGCGACGGAGCCCGGCTCCACTGCTGCCCTGTATGGCTCGGTTTGTTCTGACATTGATCCGGCAGTCCGTCGAGAAGCAAATGTCCATTACGGAAGGGCTGGCGATTACTATTTACGGCACGCTGGCGTTCCTAAATCACCCAGTGAGAACGATGAATCTTCCACCTCGCAGTGGCTCGCTGCGGACAGTTTTGATTTGGGGGGTCAGGCGGACATGGCAATTGAGCAATTCAACCGCTATTTGGAATCTCACGCTGTTGATGATCCCCGTCGACCCACGACGTTTCTGCGCATTGCACAGGCCTCCTATGCCTTGCTTGATTATGAGAAGGCAGCGAAAACGTACGAGAGACTGTTGGCGGAGCATCCGCGCAGCGCTGATGCGACACAGAGTTACGTTCCGCTGGCTCGCTGCTACGTTGCGCTCAATCGCGTTCCCGAAGCCCGGGAGCAACTGCAACAGGTTCTTTCCGGCAACCGGCTGGTGAATCCGGATTCGGCGGATTATCGCAGCGCGCTGCTGGAATTGGGCCGGATTGAGTATCAGTCTAAGTCCCACACATCTGCAATTGAAGCATTCACGCAGTTTCTTCAACGGTATCCGACCGATCCCCGGGCGATGGAAGTGCGCTATCAACTGGCAGAGAGTTATCACGCCAATGCAATGACCATGGCCGAACGCGTGAAGGCGGACCCCGGAATGTCTCCGGCGGAAATCGGTCGATTGAACACACTGTGCGTTGAGCAGCGACAGACCGCGTTTGGCTTGTTTGCGCAGGTGACGGCCGCGGGGGAAGAGGCAGGACCGCAGTCGTTCAATGCATTTCAGCGAGATTTTGTCCGTCGGGCTGCGCTCTATCAAGCAGATTGTGCCTATGAACTTGGGCAATTTGAACAGGCAATCCAGTTGTACGACAACGCGGCGCGGCAATACAGCGCCCACCAGAGTTCCATGTATGCCTTGATTCAAATTGTGAATGCCTATGCGGCGATGGGTGATACTGAACGCGCGGCGGCGGCACACCACCGCGCATTGGTTCGCTTGAAGCAGTTGCCAGACAATGCGTTTGCCGCCCCCGAGGCTCTTATGGATCGTACCGCCTGGGAGCAATGGCTTGAGAACAGCCCTGTGGGTCCTGCACGCACTGCTTCAGCTTCAGCACCGACCGGCTAACACATGACAGGATTGGCTTGAACTCGAAAGGACGTGGATGTCCAACACACCAACAAATCAAGCAACCTCGTGGTCGTATCGGCTCCTGGATCTGCTGTACCGGCAGAAGGAAATGGTCGAGCAATTGGAACTGCTTGCGAAATCACAGGCCGATCTCATTCAAAAAGGGCACACGGATCGCCTGCTTGAGTTGCTTGGGCGGCGACAGACCATCATCGATCAGTTTACGGCCAGCCAGTCTCAACTCGGTGAGTTCACCAAGGGGTTGGATGAAAACATGGATTCTGCGTCGACCGAAGATCGCAATCGAATCAAGAGTCTTATCAATGAAATCGGTGAGCGATTGTCGCAGGTGATGAAGCGGGACGAGCAGGATCAGTCCAACCTCCGACGAAACAGGGATCAGGTAAAGCAGGAACTCACTTCGCTTGATACGGCACGGCAGGCTCGGAGCGCGTACGTGCCCCAGCAGCGCAAGGTCACACGATTTGCGGATCAGCACGGATAACTCATGACAACGGCTGTTGCACATCAAGAGTTAGCGGAGCAAGCGAAGACTCGCCGCAATCCGGCTGCGCCATCGCACACTATCGCCAATCCCGATGATTTGCGTGACCTGATGCAGGCTGTGACCGAAACCACGCAACGCCTTCAGGCAACGCATATTTCATTGCAGAATCAGGTATCGCGTCTCCAAGGTGAACTGGCCGAGGCGAACGCAGCATTGCGTCGATCCCAGGCACTTGCCGCACTCGGTGAAATGGCGGCGGGCATCGCACACGAAGTGCGCAATCCACTGGGGTCCATTCAACTGTATGTACAGATGCTGGCAGAGGACCTTGCCGACCGACCCGCGCAGGCAAAAATCTGTGGCAAGATCGATCGAGCGGTCATTGGGCTTGACGCCATTGTGCGGGATGTTCTGGCGTTCGCTCGCAACACGACGATCGATCCACAACCAACCACCGCAGATGAATTGATGGATCGTGCGATTTCAGGTTGCCAAGGGCTCTTGGCGGGCTCGATCCGGGTTATCCGAGAATTCGAAAAGACGCCGCTCCGGTTGCATGCCGACTTGGTGCTGATCACGCAGGCGCTGGGAAACATCATCCGCAATGCAGTGGAAGCAATGAGTGAATCCAGCGCTGGAGCCCATGAATTGCGATTGCATACTTCACGGCGCAAGGTTCGATGCACCAACGGCAAACAGGAAATGCGAATCATCCTTTCCGTGCAGGATTCTGGTCCGGGGATTCCAGCCGATGTGATGGATCGCCTGTTCAATCCGTTTTTTACCACCAGAAAAACCGGAACCGGCCTGGGGCTGGCAATTGTGCATCGCATTGTCGACGCCCATGGCGGCGACATCACTATTCAAAACGTTTCGACGGGCGGCGCCAGGGTAGACGTTTGTCTTCCCATCAAGCCGCCAGCGCAGTCCAGTCAATCCGCGCCTCACCGATGAGGCGCATTCTTACGGAGCACGGATCACATGAGCAAGATTCTCGTCGTTGATGACAAGGAAATGATGCGTGACAGCGTCGCCACTACTCTTGCCAGAAAGGGGCACACGGTGGTGACCGCCTTCGGAGCCAAGCCTGCGATTGAGAAATTGTCGGAGCGAGCGTTTGATGCCGTTATCACCGATTTGCAGATGCCGGAGATGGATGGCCTGGAGTTACTGTCAGAAATCCGCAGGTTGGATGAGCAACTCCCTGTTATTCTCATGACGGCATTCGGGTCGGTGGAGACTGCGGTTTCAGCCATGAAACAGGGTGCTTACGACTACATCACCAAACCGTTCAGCGGTGATGCGTTGCTAATTACCGTGGAACGCGCTGTGGAACGCGCGCGGCTGATGAAGGAGAACAGCCTTCTTCGTGCCGCAGCAAATACCGGCGGCTCCCGATCGGGAAGAGTTTCTCACGACATGATTGGAGAAAGCCATGTGATGTCGCATCTGCGCGAGCGGCTGGCGCGCATCGCTGACAGCCACGGCACGGTTCTGATCAGTGGCGAATCCGGAGCGGGGAAGGAAGTGGCAGCGCGGTGGATTCACGAACACAGCCCCCGAGCCTCAATGCCGTTTCTAGCGATCAACTGTGCAGCACTCTCAACCAATCTGCTGGAATCGGAACTCTTCGGACATGAGAAGGGTGCGTTTACCGGGGCGGACAAACTTCGCAAAGGCCGCTTTGAACTGGCCGAGGGTGGCACGCTGTTGCTTGATGAAATCAGTGAAATCGCCCCTGAAATTCAGGCGAAATTGTTGCGAGTGCTTCAGGAGCGAAGTTTTGAGCGGGTTGGTTCAAGCACCAGCCGAAGTGCGGATGTGCGAGTGATTGCAACGACGAATCGCGATTTGCCCGCGGAAGTATCGCGTGGGGCGTTCCGTCAGGATCTGTTTTTCCGCCTCAATGTGTTGCCACTGGTCATGCCGCCGTTGCGTGAACATTTGGATGATGTTCCGCAATTGGTTACGCACTTCCTGGCTGAAGTGGCAGCCCGCGAAGGGAAACCCGTCAAGACCGTTGAGTCGGAAGCGATGACAACACTGCAGCAATATGGCTGGCCCGGCAATGTGCGTGAACTGCAGAACATCTGCGAGCGAGCGGCCGTGCTCACTCATGAACCGGTCATTCGGTCCACGCTGATCGCACCCTGGCTTACCGCTGGTAAACCAGCCGCTACCACATCCAATCAAGTGCGGTCTGTGACGTTGCCGACTGCCATGATTGAAGTAAATGGGATAAACGGTTCGCCGCCCGCAATTGAACTTCATTCCATCGTGTGCGACGGCAAATTGCGGCTGGAAGACATTGAACGGGAGGTAATCGTGGCCACGATTGAACATCATCGGGGTCATCGCCAGCGGAGCGCCATCGCGCTGGGAATTGGAGTGCGAACCCTGGGTTTGAAATTGAAGAAATGGAAGGAACTTCACCTTGTTGATGCTGGCCTGTGATGGCAAGGGTTAGCGCAAATTTAGCCGTTGCGCAATAACCGCGCGTTGCTTACCTTGATCGGGTTCGTCCAATTTGCTTTTGTCATCCGGCTCGCTGTTTGCTCAATGAACGCTGTTCAACATGATTGATGGATTGACCAATTCGAATGCGATACCAGTTCTTGAGCGGCTGATGCAGTTTGCTGGGCAGCGGCATCGCCTTATCACGAACAATATTGCCAATCTCTCGACGCCGGGATTTCGCCCCAGTGATGTTTCCGTGGCGGATTTTCAGGCATCGCTGGGTGAGGCGATTGATGCTCGCCGGCAGGAGACGGGTTCCGGCGGCGATCTGAAACTCCCGTCAACTTCTGAAGTTCAAGTCAACAGTACCAGCGTCACACTTCATCCCAAACCCATTGGTGACAACATTCTCTTTCACGATGGCAACGACCGCGATGTTGAACACACTATGCAAGGATTGGTTGAGAACTTCATGGCCTATCGTGCCGCAGCGCAATTGCTCAAGAGCCGCTACGACATGCTTGGAACCGCGATCCGCGAGCGAATCTGACGAGGACCACTAGCCCATGTACGGAATGCTCGATATTTCAACCTCGGCCCTGACCGCTAACCGCGTGCGGCTGGACGCTATTTCCGCCAACATCGCTAACGCGGAGGCCATCAAGAACGCAGCAGGGGAGTATGAACCGTTCCGGCGAAGAATGGTCATGCTTGGTTCGGGTGATCCCAAATCCGGGTCTGAAGAAGGCGTCCACGTCTCCTCGATTGATCTTGACCAGAGTCCACTCCGGATGGTGTACGAGCCGGGCTCGCCCTTCGCCAATGCGGATGGCTACGTCGGTTATCCCAACGTGGATGTGGTAATTGAGCAGATGAACGCGATGGAAGCCCAGCGATCCTACGAAGCGAACATTACTGCGATTGAAGCAACCAAGTCGATGATGAGTGTTGCGCTGCAACTGCTTGCGTAAACGTGAATGTAAAGCACTGAAAGAACCGTCATGTCTGACCCCCTTGGATTGATTGGAAACATCTCCCCGGCAAATCGGCCGATGCCGACGCCGCGCCAACCAGGCGTGGAAACCGGCAGCAGCGGTCCGGGCTTCAAGGAAATGTTGCAGCAGCAGATTGATCAGGTGAATCAATTGCAGCAAGACGCCAACGTGGCGATGGAAGACCTTGCTGCGGGCCGTCGCGATGATTTGGAAAGCGTCATTTCGGCCACGCAAAAGGCAGACATGGCGTTCCGAATGCTCTTGCAGGTTCGCAACAAGGTGATGGATGCGTACGAGGAAGTGAAGCAGATAAGGATTTGATTTTCGCCGGTTGATGGACGGATCGCCAGGATGGCGCATCCAGCCGGTGTGACAGACGTTTCGGTGATCTCGCCGGAATGAGGCATGGAGGCCGACAATGCAGGCGTTGCAGCGGACAGTTCAGAAGATTCTCGAGCAGATGAAGGGACTCTCGCCCACGGCGAAGATGCTCCTCGGTTCGCTCATGATCATCATGGCGATGTCGCTGTTTCTCGTGTCGCTCTATGCGGGTCGGCAGAACATGACTCCATTGGGGTTGGGGGCAAACGTTACTGCGGATGCGCGAGCCCGGGCGGTGAATTATCTTAAGACGAGCGGAATGAAGTACGAGGTCTCTGGTACGGACATCATGGTTCCGGCAGAGCAGAAGTACGCTGTGCTGGCTTACCTGACCGAATCGCAGGTTATTGGGGCCGATCAGATTAATTTTGATCGCTTGATGAATGATGACAGCCCGTTCCGCACGCGCGATCAAAACCGCCAGCGTTATCTCGTTGCGAAGATGAATGTGCTGGCGAGCATGATCAGCCAGATGACCGGTATTGAGCGAGCCACGGTTGTGCTGGATGCTTCTGACAGCACTTCGCTGGGGAAATCGCATGTGCCTTCATCGGCTTCTGTTACGGTGATGACTCGCGGCAGTGATTTGGGCCAAACGCAGGTCGATGCTATCGCGCGGCTGGTGGCTGGCTCACATGCGGGGTTAAAGCCGCAGAATGTCGCGATTATTGACTCCCGCACAGGTCGATTCCTACAGGCCAGCACGGAGGAGACCATTGGCGCTGGCAGGTACATGCAGGTGAAATTGGATGCCGAGCAGCACGTGAAATCCACGATTGAAAACGCGCTTGGATTCATTCCCGGAGTGCGGATCGCGGTCAACGCACAGGTTGATGCCAAGCAGGTGGTGCAGCAGACATCCAAGTACGATGAACCCAAGGTTGGCGTTGTGGATGAGATGACGCACTCGATTTCCAGTTCAGGGGCCGGAGGGGGCTCTGAACCGGGTGTCCAGGCGAATACTGGAAAGAGCATTTCGGTTGCTGCCAAATCGGGTTCGCAGTTGACCGATGAGAAATCAACAACTTCCAGCATTCCATTTGTTGGGACGAACTCCAGCAAGATCAATGACAACAAGGGTTATGCGCTGCAGATCAACGCATCAATCGGCGTTCCGAAGTCGTATTTCGTGCGGCTGTTTCAGGATCAAAAGGGCGATGCGGCAAAGCAGCCGGATCAGGCGGAACTGGATGCGCTGATTCAAAAGGAAACCGACCGCATCAAGGCGCACGTAACGCCGTTGATTGACACCAAAGCCATGGAAGGTGCGGTGGCGGGAACCGTGGCTGTCAGCATGATTCCGGATTTTGGAGCCATTGCCTCGCGCGAACAAGCCTCGCCGGAATTGGCTGGTACTGGTGGCATTCTTAGCGATGGATTGGTGAAGTACGTGAGCCTAGGCGGACTGGCGGTGGTGAGTCTGGCAATGATGTTCATGATGGTGCGCAAAGCCGGTGCAAGAACGAATCTGCCCTCGGCTTCAGAACTCATCGGCATTCCACCTGCGCTGTCGGGGACAGATGGCGATCTGGTGGGTGAAGCCGACGAGGCGGCACCCGCCATGGAAGGTGTGGAACTGACCGACGACACCGTTCGCCGTCAGCAGATGCTGGATCAGATTACCGAAATGGTCTCGGCCGCGCCTGATGACGCCGCGGGGCTCTTTCGCCGGTGGATGAAAACCGAGGCATAAACCAACCACATGGCATTTCGTCCCGGACAAAAACTTCCAACGAACATCAATGAACTCGACGGCACCGTCAAGGCGGCTGTGCTTCTGTTGACGTTGGACCATCAAGCGGCCGGCGCGCTGTTGAAGAAACTTCCGACTGATACGGTGGAGGAAGTGACACGAGTGCTGGCCTCGCTGGGGGAAGTGCCGCAGGAATTGTCAATGCAGGTGATCGAGGAATTCTACACGCTTCGGCTTGCCGCCCAAAGCGCACGGGAAGGCGGTCTGGATTACGCCAAGACACTTCTGATGGATTCGTTAGATCCCAAGATGGCTGATCGGGTCATTCAGCAGATTCAGACGCAGGTGCAGCGGACCCCGTTTTCGTTCCTTCAGCGGGCCGAAAGTGAAAACTTGCTGACGTTCATCCAGGACGAACATCCGCAGACGATCGCGCTGATTGTCAGTCACCTTCCACACAACAAGGCATCGGAAGTGCTGGTGGGTCTGCCACCGCAGAAGCAGGTGGAGGTCGTGCGACGGGTCGCAAACATGGAGCAGACCAATCCCGATGTCATCCGTGAGGTGGAGGCAGGTCTCGAATCGCGACTCTCCAACATGCTCAACCAATCCGCCGAGCGAGTGGGTGGTGTGGAGACGGTCGCCGAAATTCTCAATTTGTGCGACCGCGCAAGTGAAAAATCGATCATGGAAGGGATGGAGGCGGAGGATCCGGATCTGGTGGACCAGATTCGCAGGCTCATGTTCGTCTTTGAGGATATCAATCTTGTCAACGACAAGGGCATTCAGGCTGTTCTTAAGGAAGTCGACAACGATGAACTGTGCCTGGCATTGAAGACGGCCAGCGAAGGCTTGCGAGACAAGATTTTCAGCAACATGTCGCAGCGCGCAGCGGATTTGATCAAGGAAGATATGCAGTACATGGGACCGGTGCGGTTGAGCGATGTGGAAGCGGCGCAGCAAAGAATTGTCGATATTGTCCGCCGATTGGAAGACGCAGGGGAAATCATCATCGCCGGACGCGGTGGCGAGAAGGACATGGTTGTCTAATCACGGCCTGATTCCGTCATGACACTCATCAAAAGCGCACACTCCAAACGCCTGTTGCAGCATGCGGTGGTTCTTGACATGGGCGATCTTGGCCAACAAGCGCAGCGGATGCTTGATGTCGCTCGTGAACAGGCGGATCGTATTACTGCCGACGCGACTGCAAAGGCGCAACAACTAGTGGATGGTGCGGATAAGAAGGGGTATCTGGAGGGACTCTCACGCGGCAGAAAAGAAGGCCATGAAGCAGGGCTGCTTGAAGGTCGGGTGCAGGCTATCGCGGAATTCAGAGACCGGTTGGAACAATTGGCAACCGGCTGGACCGATGCCATTGCGTTGTGGGAGCAGGAACGAAGCCAGATGCTGCAGGAGGCGAGGGAGGATGTCATCCGGTTTGCAATCGATGTCACGGACAAAGTTGTGCGACGCGTCGTCCAATCCGACCCAAGCGTCGTGACAGATCAGGTTGTGGAGGCGCTGACGTTGCTGGCCAGACCCACCGCCGTGGAGATTCAGGTTCACCCCGAAGATCGAGCGATTGTGGAAGAATTGCTGCCTCGCATGACAACCACCGTTCAAGCATGCGAGCACATTTCAATCTCTACGGCAGAATCCATTTCGCGCGGCGGCTGTGTGGTCAAAACCAGCGGCGGGAAAATTGACGCGTCCCTCGAAACGCAGATTGCGCGCATCGCCGAAGCGCTCGTGCCAAACGTGTTGCCATGACAGTCCTCGCGCCGCAAATCCGGACGGTGAAGAACATGCAGACCCGCGAGGTAGCCGGTTCCGTTGCCGCCGTGCGTGGATTGAGCGTGCTGGTCAAACATCTTCAACTGCCGATCGGTTCGGTTGTGCGCCTGCAGCCGGATGGAGCGCGCGTGCCACCAACGCTTGATGCCGTGCGGGGCGAAGTGGTTGGCTTTGATGGGCAGCACTCCATCGTCATGCTCTTCAATTCAAGTACGGGTATCACGCCCGGTGTCCTCGTGATTGGCGAAACAAGCGATCAGACAGTGCCGGTTGGCCCTTCGCTGTTGGGCAGGATTATCGATGGGCTTGGCCGGCCGATTGATGGGGGGCGAAGAATCATCGATGCGGCGGCGCAGCCCCTGCAATCTCCGCCGACTTCTGCTTTGAAGCGGCGTCGCATCACGGAGCCGCTCGCCACGGGAATCCGATGTATTGATGGCATGCTCACACTGGGAAAGGGGCAGCGAATCGGAATTTTTTCCGGAGCAGGTGTAGGCAAGTCAACATTGCTGGCCACCATGGCTCGCAACACGTCTGCTGATGTCAATGTGATTGGATTGATTGGTGAACGCGGACGGGAAGTGCGCGATTTTATTGAGCAAGCGCTTGGCGAGGGGTTAAAGCGATCAGTGATTGTTGTGGCTACAGGCGACCAGTCGCCTGTGCTTCGAGTGCGTGCCGCCATGGTCACGTGCGCGGTCGCAGAGTATTTTCGGGATCAGGGTGCGGACGTCATGTTGATGATGGATTCCATGACACGCTTCGCCCAGGCCCAGCGGCAGGTTGGACTTAACGTTGGTGAGCAACCGGCTACCAAAGGCTATACGCCCTCGGTCTTTGCCATGCTTCCCATGATCCTGGAGCGGGCTGGCGCAATTGAGGGTGGCGGGTCCATCACCGGTATTTACGCCGTACTGGTTGATGGCGACGACTTGAACGAGCCCATCGCTGATGCAGCCCGTGGCGTGCTGGACGGGCACATTGTTCTCTCTCGCGCCTTGGCGGCTCGGGGCCACTTTCCGGCCATAAACGTGTTGGAGTCCATTTCGCGTGTTGCCGATGATGTTTGTGATGAGAACCACACAACCGCGCGGCGCCAAGTACAGCGGCTGCTCGCTTCGTATGCGGAGGTAGAGGAATTGATCAACATTGGCGCCTACGCGCGCGGATCAAATCCGCTTTGCGATGTCGCCATTCACCTGAAACCGTCGCTGGATGGGTTTCTGCAGCAGAGAAAAATGGATTCCTCCGCGTATCCACAGACATGCCGTTTACTCCTGGAAATTGCCGCCACCTCCCAGCAGGAATTGATGCAACGTCAATCCAAATCACAAGCGGGCGCTGGTCCGATGCGCCGCGCGGGATCGTGAAAGTGAGCCATGGCAAAATTCAAATTCAAACTTGATTCGGTTCTCAAGGCACGCCGATTGGCGGAGCAATCGCATCAGCGGATTGTGGCGGGAATCGAGCGAGAACGCATGGCACTGGAAGAATCACTTCGATTGCAGCAGCAACACATTGCGGAGGCCAAAGACGCGTTGCACACTGGACTGTTGGGACGGATTGATGTTCCCGCGTTGCGTATGAACGCTGCATCCACCATGCAGTTGATGCGCCATGCCCAGCGAGTGGTGCTCGAATTGGCTGGTGTTCATCGGCGGCTGGATGCGGCGAGGTCAGAGTTGATCGAAGCCGCCCGCCATCGCCGCGCCATTGAAATTCTGCGTGAGAATCGGCTTTACGAGTGGATGGCCGAACAAAACAAGTTTGAGACCGATGCTTTGGATGAATTGGCGGTCATCACGGCCTCCAGAAAGCGCGGGATCGATCAATGGAACGCCCGTGTTTGGTCGAAGGATAAGGTGTCATGAGAACGCTCTGGAATGTCATCAGTTTTCTCGCCGTCGTGCATTTGCTGGCGTTGGCGATTTTCATGGGCTGGATGTGGCAGAGCCATCGGCTTTCTGCTGAACGATTGCATGAAGCGAAGGCGATGTTTGCGATTACCGTTCCCGACGCCCAGGCAGCTGCAGCCAAGGCGCAGCAGGATGCGCAAGCGCAGGCATCCGAGGCACAAGAGCAAGAACGGCAGGCCAATCCTGCCATGGATAGCGCATCGCGAATTCAAATCATTGCTCTCATCAAGCAGCAGGAGGAGCAATCTCGAAGACGACTGGCGGATGAGCGGACCGTATTGTTGCAGCAGTTGAAGTCAGCGACAGGCCAGATCAACCAACAACAGACTGAATTGGACAAGCAGAAGAGAGCCCTCGAATCGGTTGCGAGCGGCGACGAACAGCGCAAAAATGACGAGCAGTTTACGCGCACTGTTCGCCAATATGAGCAACTAGCGCCCAAACAAGGCAAGCGGATGTTGACGGAACTGATCAACCAAAAACAGATGGATCAGGCCGTCGCATACCTTGTAGCCATGAATAGCCGAGCGGCAGGCAAGATTCTCAAGGAATTCAAAACCGATCCCGAAATCGTATTGGCAACAGAATTGCTGGAGCGTATGAGGACGCACTCCCGGAACCCTGATTCGGCCACCGACGCGACGAAGGCGGCGGAGCCAACCAAAGGACCCGGCATCGCGCCAGAGTCTGCCCATGCCAATGGTCCTGCCAACCCTGCCCCCTAGTCCTGCGTTTCCATCGCGAGAAGCGGGGATAGACGATCGCCAGCCGACCTTCGCCGACAGGAACACCGATTCATTCGACGAGGCGCTTTCGCAGGAGATGGCTCACAACGCCATCCCCCCAATGCACACCGAGCCGGAAAGAATTGCGCCTGAAAAAGAGACAGAACCAGCGACTTCTTCAGCATCCGAAGATGTTTCGTTGGACCCTGCAATTCCATTCTCGGGTAACTCCGTCGGAGACAACCCTACTCCAGTGCCAGTTGATGCATCGTCCGTTGCCGTAGCGCCGGTTGCCTCAACGCCCTCAAACTCAGTTGCGGCCGGCACACCTCCTGCATCCACGCTTCAGCCGGCTGGACACCCAGATGCACATCTGCTGACTTCGGCCCAGTTGTCTTCTGTACTGCAGTCACCGCGGCCGTCGCAAGCTCTCCAAATGACCGAGCCCACGCCGCCGATGGTGGCGGCCCCTGGAGGACAGGCTTCGAACCCGAGCCATGTAGACGGGCCGGACCTGTCGAACAACGTCGGATCGCAGACGCAGGCTGAAAACACAGCGAACGTGCCCCGTGTTCCCATTGCACCCAATGGTGGCCAAAACAACATCGCAACTGTTCCAGCGGTGCCAAGTGAAACCGGTTCTGGA
>CAZWJR010000047.1:0-14525 GCA_964634655.1 uncultured Isosphaeraceae bacterium
CGGGCAGGAAGGGACCAAACAGCCGCACCTGCACCTGCGATTGATCGGCGTTGTAGGTCACTTCGACGGGAGTGCCGGTGGCCTGGGCGTGTGCCCGTGCCATCATGAGTTGCTCGTTGGTGACATCGGCAGCGGATTCAAAACTCCGCTCATCCAAACTGCTCATGACGGAGGGATAAATCAGCGCGCCCATTGCCAGAACCAGCACGAGCGCAATAAGCGTTTCCAGGATGGTGAGACTTCTTCGCCCCGGGTGGAGCGAATTGAACAATGTTGCTTTCATGGGCGTGCCTCGCAGAGCAAATCAGATCACGTTAACCATCAGAAGGTGGTTCGACGGGAGTCGGTATGGATGGATCTTCGGAGGTGGAGTCTGATGCCCCGCCTGTGTTTCGAGCGCGACTGTGAATGTCATCGGCGGTGCCATCCTGACCATCTGGACCGCTGGAGATAATCTCGTAGGACGAACCTTCGCTGTGATAAACCAGTGGATGGTTCCATTTGTCCATCAGGACTTCGGACTCCATATACGGTCCGCGCCAATTGGCCTGTTCTTCATCAGCGATGGCGTCCTTGCGATTGAGGGCAGCAAGGCCTTCTTCCTCGCTGGGGTAGCGGTTCATATCCAGTTTGAACCGTTTCATGGCCCCATCGATCTGGTCGAATTGCACCTTTTGAAGGTCTATATCCGCCTTGTCCTTGGCCGGGAGCAGGTTCACGACAACAAGCCCGCCAATCGCCAAAAGGATGGCAATGACGATCAACACTTCAATGAGGGTGAAGGCAGACCGACCGTTTGGACGTTTTTGAATACCAGTTTTCAAGACCTTGCAGACCTCCGGCCGCGTGGCGGCGAAAATTCCTCCCCCGGTCCTGGCCGATCGCCAAGTGATACCAAGGGCCAGTCATGATAACGGCATGCGGGGGTGATCCCAATAGGAAACCGCAAAAACGCCGTTTTCAGCCTGAAAGTGAGGAACTCATCCGCATCATCGGCACGATCAGGGCTACAAAGATAAAGAAAACCGCTCCGCCAAGCACTAAAAGCAAGGCTGGCTCCATCAGCCGAACAAACACCGTCAACATGCGATCCACGCGCTTTTCGATCGTGTCGGCGATGGTGATAAGCACCTGTGGAAGGTTGTTGGCGGACTCGCCGACGCTGATCATTTCCACGACCTCATCACCAAACAGCCCGCTCGCGGCGAGGGGGGCGCCGAGGGTTTCGCCACTGCGGACGGCCTCGGCGGCGTTATCAATTGCTTCGGCAAGAAGAATAGAGCCGGCGGCATCGCGGCTGATCTGCATGGCGGCGAGCATCGGGATGCCGTTCTCCAGCAGCGTGCCAAGGATGCGCGCAAACCGCCCCACCGCCAGACTGCTGATAAGCGTACCGAGCGCGGGGACGCGCAATTGCCAAACCGCCACAGCGCGGCGTACGCGCGGCTTTTTCATCAATTGCCACAGCGCCACAATCGCCACCGCCAATCCCGCCAGCAGCCATGGCCAATAGGTAGAGACCACATCCGATGCGCCAAGCAGAACCTTTGTTGGCCAGGGGATGGAGATGCGGGAGTAGAAATCGCGGAACTTCGGCACGATGCCCACGAGCGCAATCACAATTACGCCAATCATGAATCCAAACAGCAGAACCGGATAGATAAGGTTGCCGATCACCTTGCCGCGCAGTTCCGCCTGTTGTTCCAGGAATGTTCCCATGCGAAGGAGCACGGCTTCAAGGAAGCCGCCGCGCTCACCGGCACGGACCATGGCAACCTGAACCGGCGGGAAGATTTCGGGATGAGCGGCCATGGCATCGGCGAAGCGCGAGCCTTCTGCAACGGCGTCAGCGATGTCCGACATCACTTTCGCCAATCGAGGATTGGAGCGGCGACGACCGAGCAATCGCAAAGCCCGCAGAAGCGGGACACCCGCATGGAGCAGATCACCCAGTTGGCGGTAGGCGGTGGCGAGGGTGCGTGCCGAAATTCGCCGCTGAACGCGCGGCTGTTCACGGACCTCCTTCACCTGCACGGGGGCCAATTGCCGCGTTTGCAGTTCCGCCAGCACGGCCTGCGCGGTGGCGGCAGCGACTTTGCCTTCAATCTTGCGGCCGCTGGTATCACGCGCGATGTAGGAGAAAGTGGCCATTGGTTTTCAATTCTACCAATGGAACACAAGCGAACAGCCAAAATCTTTCAGGAACAATCAATGACTCATTATGGCGAATCGGAAGTGACACCCTTTTGCATTACAGAGTGTTCTACAGCGTTCAACGCAGATTCGCCGGCTGCTTCGCGCAACTTCGCTCGCCAACGCTCCGCCAACTCCATTCGTTTTCTCAATAGTGGTTCAAGCGCTTTCGCCAGGAACTGCCGCTGGAAACCAGATTTCCCTAGCGCAGTTTGTTCGTCCCAATTGACCATCAATGCCTCGATTTCGTCCGCTGCCGCCTTGTATTCACTGACATAGTCTGGGTACATTGCCACGATTGAATCTTTGGCAGCCTGATCCAGGTCGGCAGATGCCGTCAACGCTGCAAAGTGCTGATCCATCGCGGATTTGTCAGGATATGCTTCGGGAAAGGCTACCGCTTTTGCATGATCAACAAAGGCTTTAGCTGTGGCATTAGTCAGCGAATCACCAATCAGGCGGACGGTCTGCTGCGTAATTTCCCGCACTCTTCGCCCAGCATCAGCAATCTTGCCGTGAATTGCATCATACCGATGCTCAAATTCCGCCGAATCCAAACGCCCTTCACCCTTTTCAAATAGCAATTTCCTTATCTCAAGCGAACTTGCCCAGCGGGCGTTAGCGAGACGGCGCAGAAGTGGAGTAATACGATTCTCGTAATCATCGAGGATGGGGGACATCTTTTCAATATCTTCTGGAAGAGTCTTTTCGCCACTCATCACCTGCCAGACCTCCCGAAGATCAACGTTGACCCATCGAAGAAGAATTGGAACATTTCGTGACTGCCGCCGCGAAATTGCGTTGCGAAGCATTTGAGCGCGATCTGCCTGTTCATCTGTCAAACCCGGCAGGATCAGATCAACATAATCATTCTCCATCCGCTCCATTGCAGTCAGGACGCGTCTGTTGGCATGTTGAAGGGCTTGTAATGCGCCAATGAATGCCGCTGACTTTCTTTCTGGTCCTTGGCCCATACGAGCCGTCTCGGCCGACTGGCTCAAGTATTTCGGCATTTCATGATCAAGCAATTCATTGTAGTGCTTCACCCACTGCGAGTACTGAAAGCGCATGAATTCGCGCTGGGCATCCGAGGCCTCCAGCCATTGAGCCCACTGGTCCACATGTTCAGGTTGCAGAGCGTCGCCGGTCGCAAGATTTGCATAGCCGACTCCATTTTGGAGGTAATCCGAGACTGTCTTGGCTCTTTGAGGACTATCACAGCTTCCAGCACAAATTAGGCAGGCAATTTTGAGAAAAGCAATCATCTGGTTGGTTCCTGCATATTCACGGACAATCTGGACCCGATGCGGCGTACGTTGCCCAGCTATTTGTGTAATGAAAGTTCAGCGAAACGCATTTGTCACCTTGACATTCGAAGACCCACATGTCGCATCCGGCTCTACCGGTTAACGGGCAACTGGTCTTGCCCGCAAGTACTAAGTTACACCAGGTCAATTCATCGCAACTTACAATCTGGTGCGGGCATGACATGGTACCACCAGGGCAAGTATCGCCCATTCCATAGGGCGAGACCGCGCACGCGCATGGAAAAGTCGTAGTATCAAAGCAATCTGATCGACTCGCCGTACCGCACATGGCGATCAATATGGTTACTACAGCTATCAAACGTAAGTTCATCATTGTGTAATCCTCAACAAAAAATGGTTGCATAGATTGACTTACCCAATTCCCTCGGAGTACACACTCTGAGGTATAAAGACTCAATTATCCCCCCCCCCCGATTTGTCAAGACCCAAGATTTATCGCCGAATTGACCGCAATAGGGACTCGGCAGCACTCGACCCTAAGCGAAGTGAATCCGGGCAATCCGGCGCGCCGAAGACCGCCACGGGTTCAAAGCCGCGATTATCCAGCGCCATCGCCAGCAGATCTTCCGCAGCCAGTGTGGGTCGGCCGGCGCGGGGGCTTAGCGTGAATTCGATCCCACCAATGCCGTGGTAGGCGCGATACACCACTTCCGTGCAGACCAGGCGATCACTGCGGAAAAAGTCGAATTCAAAATCGTAAAGTTTGCCTTCGTGTGTAACGGCCTGCGAAAGTGCGGCGGCAAGTTGGGCGCGATCCAGCTGCGGTCGCAGGACTGCCACGGCATCAACAGAGAGCGTTTCAGTCAGCGGACGAAACAAGACCCCGTCCTTCTTGGCTTCTAGCACTCTGATGGGATCAATCCATCGCGCACCGCGCTGCGGGTCAACTTGCACGTTCAACTCCCGCCGCGCGTGTTCCGGCCCGATGTGAAGTGCCGCATGCACCCAATAGCCGGGCAGAAACAAATTGCTGGCGGCGTCGTCATGACGGCTCAACAGCACATCGCCGGGCTGAAGCAGTGCGGCCAGTTGATCGCGGATGGCTGGCGTAACACGCTTCTGGTGCCAGGGGTTGTGGAGTTCAGAAATCACGCGGCCGGCCATTTCCAGCAGGCCGAACATGGTCTGACCGAAGGCCGAGGCACGCCGCCGCCGCCACGAATGCCAGCGATATCGCAGATACGCCTTGACGTAGCGGCGTTTGTTCATGCGCAGCGAGGCTTCGGCGGATTGCAGCAGGTCAAGCACGGGAGCCATCTGCGGATCGGAGGAAAGTGAAACAATTTCGCGGCGATGACTATCAGCGAACTTGATGGCATCGGATATCTGCCAGGCGTTGAGCGGATTGGTGAGCGAGCGATAGACGGATGTAAACTGCTTGCGCGGGATGCCAAGGCGCGGTTCGGCTTCATTGAGTTTCCGCTGCACGATCTTGTTGGGTGCGTATCGCTCCACGATGAAACGCCCGGCTTTGATAAGCATGGCGGTGGAGGCATACGCAAGGATGAAGGCGCGCCAGCGGGTCGGATTGTCAAAATCAAGGTTTTGCCGGGCCACAATTGGCTTCAAATCGTCAATGGTTTGGAGCAATGCGGCCCGCGCACCGAGGTATTCCGCAAAGCGCAGGCGCACTCGCTCATCTTCATCGGGAGTGAAGTAGCCGCGATGGGTAGCGCGTTCAATATCGGCTAATTCCACACCGAGCCGCTCGCTGTGGGAAAGCGCGGGAGCAAGGCTGATGATGGAACGAACGGAACCGGCGAGCAGCGTTTCATGGTTAGTTTCGCCGGGCATGGTCATCGAGGCGTTCGGCCATAGCGTTCGATCGCCTCCACAACGGTCTTGTGGATAGCAAACGGTTGGCGAATCATGGTCCAGAATGCTTCAAAAGTATCGCTGCCCGCCGTGGCAAAGCCAATGGTGCCTAGGCCGATCGTGCGCTCCCGCAGTGAAGCAAAAACGCTGGTGTGCTGAATGTTCTTCAATTGCGTTTGGAACACAGCCATGCGCAGGACGCCGGAGCGGCAGATGACACGGCGATCGGTCAACACATACACGCGGCTAAGCCATTCCAGAATCTGCCAGCCGATGCGCAATCCGCCCAGACCGAATCCCAAAGCAAATGCCTGTCGATCGCTCCACCCAATGCCCGGCAATTGCGACATGAACTTGGCCATGTACGCCAGGGCGAACGTAATAAGTGCGATGCAAATAAGGCTGCCGAGCGAGGAGAGTGGCACATACCACGGGCTTGGCCGCAGCATGAGAATGATGATCTCATCTTCCTGCACCAAATCTCGCAAGAGCGGCGAGACGGCACGGTCAATCGGCACAGCGGTGACATCGGAAAAACTGATCGACGATTGACGATCGACGATTGACGATTGGAAATCAAGAACTGACTGCGAGCCGTGACGTTCTCTTTGCGGACTGATCGTGCGACCCTGTGGCAAATTTGCCCCGCGCGGACGGTGCGATTTTCGATTCACAATCGCCAATGGTTTCACATCGCCTCCCGTTTCAGGGTGACAATGTCCGGCAGGTTGCGGTAGTAGTTGTCGTAGTCCAGACCGCAACCGACGACAAACTCATCGGGGATATCGAAGCCAACATATTCGCATGGCGTGGCCATGGCGGAGGGAACGGTCTTGCGCAGCAGCACGCAGGCACGGAGCGATGTTGGACCACGCCTGCCGATGAGATCGCGCATAATGCGAATCGTGGAACCGGAATCCAGAATGTCATCCACGATTAGCACGTGCTTGCCGGTGAACTCTTCGGGCAATGACCCGGCGAGCGTGACGCCTTTGCTCTTGGTGCTTGTACCCGGATAACTGCTGGCGGCAATCACGTTGATGCGAATCTTGTTGGGCAGTTGCCGCATGAGGTCCGCAACAAAAATGATGCTGCCGGTGAGAATGGGCACAAGCACGATGTCACCCCCGCCGGAGGAACGGCTCAATTCATCCAGATCGTGGCGAATCTCCTCACCCATCTGCTTGATGCGCGCGGCGATGCGGTCGCGGCTGATGAGAACCTTGTCAATATCGGCATGCACGATGCAAAGTGTAACTTACGATGTGCCGGTGCGTCACTCGCCACCCAATGAGCGTCGAAACGCGGCGAGTTCCCCAGCCGTCCAACCCCGGCAATCCTTGATGGATTGATCGGCCCTGCCCTGGATCAAGATTTGCATCGAGTCGTCTCGGCCCGATGCCGTCGCCCAGTGCAGCGCGGTTCGACCGAAGAGGTCCACTGCATTGGGGCTCGCGCCGGCGTGGAGCAGCGCGGCGACAGATTCTCCTGTTCCTTGTGCCGCGGCCACAATGAGGGCGGTGCTGCCGTCACTGCTCTGGCGGTCCAGATTTGCGCCGGCCTCAATCAGAATGCAGGTTCTTTGAGGATCGCCGTCTGCGGCCGCAAGCATGAGCGCGGTGATGCCTTCGTTGTCGGCGTGATCGACACTCGCTCCGGCCTTGATCAGCAGTTTCATCACCTTGGTGGTTCCATATTCGGTCGCCCACAGGAGCGCGGTGTAGCCGTTTTCATCAGTCGCTTCAATTTGAACATTATGAGCGAGCAGCACGGCAATGGTGGCGTCATCGCCGTACATCGCTGCAAGCATGAGTGCGGTCATGCCTGATTCATTGCTGGCATTTCCATTCGCACCGGCTGCCAGCAGCGCTTTGGCTTTGGCAGCATCTTGGCGCAGCGCCGCGTGCAACAACGCGGTCATCCCGGATTTTTCGGCGTGATCGACGTTGGCATGTGCTTCCAACAAGGTTCTTAACGAATCAATGGTTCCAAACGCGCTGGCGATGATGAGCGCGGTGGAGCCGCCGCCATTGGCCCATGTCGCTTCCACATTGGCCCCGGCAGTGATGAGCAGGCGTATGCATCGCACTGATCCCGATCGCGCCGCCGCCATCAGCGGCGTCCACCCGCCATAGCCCGCTGCATTCGGATCGGCTCCCTTTCGCAGCAAGTCTTCCATGACCGAAGGCTGATTCTGGCGAGCCGCCAGCATCAATGGGGGCTCGTCTGCATCATCCGGCGCGGCAGCGATTTGCGCGATTTGAACCGGCGGTATTTTGTGTAGGTTGGCGTGCTGGGGGTGCGCACAGCCGCCAGCCATTGCAAGAGAGAAACCAAGATTCAGGAGAATGGGGAATCGAAAATAATCCATGATGCGTTGTGCCATCGTATCGTTCAGGCGATTCTGCCGTGGCTCAATCGGTAGAATTCTCAACGTGGCGAACGAACCAGATGCGTGATGCGATTGATCCACAATCCGTGCCGGCCTATGTCCAGCGCCAGATTGATGTGGCAATGGCGGCATTCCAGCAGCATTTTTCCCACAAACCATCGCTGGCAGGTTTCGCGCCCGGTCGGATCAACCTCATCGGCGAGCACACCGATTACAACCTGGGTTTCGTGTTTCCCATGGCGACTGATCGCACCGTTGTCATCGTGGCAGCGTTGGCGGGTCACAATCCATCGCGCTGCATCGCACTTGATTTGGGTGAATCGGTGGAGTTTGACCTAACGGCGCCGCTCAAACCGATGGATGGCCGCGCCGCCAACTACTTGCTGGGTGTGGCCGACCAGTTTCATCAGCGCGGAATCAAACTGCCCAATCTTGACCTGGTCGTCAGCAGCACGATTCCAATCGGTGCAGGACTTGCCAGCAGCGCGGCGGTTGAAGTGGCCTTCGCTCAATTGCTCTGCCTTGCAACGGGCACAAACATCGTACCGACGGAGTTGGCCAAACTCTGTCAGCGGGCCGAGCATACCTTTCCCGACACGCCATGCGGCATCATGGACATGTACGTGGCAACAATGGCGCGGCCGGATCACGCCATGTTGCTTGATTGCAGGAATCTGAAGGCAACATTTGTCCCAATGCCTCCGCCAACCGAAGCGGTCCTGCTCATCGCGGACACCGGTGTGAAACATCGGCTGGCGACAAGTGCCTATGCCGATCGTCGACGTGAGTGCGAATCCGCTGCGACCGCGCTGGCCGTGCCCTCCCTGCGTGATGCGGAAATGCAAATGTTGAATCAGGCATCGTTGGATCCGCAACACCGAAAACGTGCCTTGCATGTTGTCGCAGAGAACAGCCGCACGATTCTTGCTGCGGAAGCATTGAGCAGCGGCAATCTGGAAGCACTCGGCCGTTTGATGCTCGCAAGCCACGACTCGCTCCGCGATCTGTACGAAGTGAGTTGCCCGGAATTGAACGTGCTGGTTGATACGGCGCGCACGCATGTTGACCGCGGCGTCTTTGGAGCGCGCATGACCGGCGGGGGATTTGGCGGGTGTGCCATCGTTTTGTGCCGCCCGGAAGCGGTGGACCGTGTTGCCGCTGAACTCAAAGCAGCCTTTTCATCGCGGTTCGACCGCTCACCATCCGTATTCCTGACCCAAGCCGCGGGATGCGGACGGGCGATTCAAATCTGGAACAGACTCAAATCTTCAGCAAATCGCACCACCGGTACTACTGGCACGGTCCCCAATTGTTGAGAATCTTGAGCAGATCAATGACGTTGACCACGCTGTCGCCACCCGGCGGGGCAACATCTGCGGCGCACGTGCCCTTGAAACTTGGCTCGCCGATGAACAGCGCCAGGCTTGCCACACCGCCGCTGCCGCGGGCTGTGTTGTTGACGATGGTTGAATTGCCGGCCACCAACTGCCAGTTGATGCCGAGGACACCATTGGGCCGGGCGAAGTCATCGAAGATTCCCCAGCCGTAGAACCCGGCGTTGTCGACGATGCTGTTGGAGTTCCACACACCGAATCCGCAGGCATGCCCGTTGAGCAATGTCCATCCGCCGCGAGTGAATTCCAATGGGCCAACGACACTATCCATGTCCGTCAGGATCAATCGCACCGTTCCATCGGCTTCTAGGATCAACTTCATATGAGCCGAACTGAATTGCTGAGCCACGGGGAGCGAGATGAATGCGCCTCCACCGGTTTGGCCGGACCAACCGGCGGTATTGGTGCCGCTGTAAAAACCGATGGTGTCAAACTTGGTGGCACCAGCGCTCTTCTGAACCTTGATGTAAAGGTTGTTGGTTCCGTTTGAGTTCAACGCCAGGGCGCAGTACTCCTGGTTTGTCCCGCTGGCGGCCACATCCGCTTCGGCTATCGCCAACCCGCTGCTGCATGCACCAACGTAGATGGCACGCGACAAGGCAAGGCCGTGGGCTGTGTTGCCAACAATGGACGCGGTGCCGTCGGTGACAACCCAATCAGGACCAAGCAAGCCGTTCGGGCGGTCGAAGTTATCGCAGATGGAATCGTGTCCCCAGTTGTCGAGGGAATAAATGCTGGCAAACCCGCCGAAGCCAAAGCCTTTGCCGCGACGGGGATTCCAGCCGCCGCGCGTATAACTCTGGTTGTTAGTGCCGCCAACCACATTGCTCAATTGAAGGGTCACGTTGCCCAGGCCGTCGTGGATGACGGTCATACGCGCGCTGGTAAATTGATCTGCCGGGGCAAGGGCGATGTCGGAACTGCCGCCGGTCATTCCGGTCCACCCGCCGTTGTTGTTGCCGTGATAGAAAAAGAGGTGGCTGACTTTTCCGCTTCCCAGTTGCCCCTGAACCTTGATGAAGAGATTGTCGGTGACGTCTCGATCAAGAATCAGTGCGAGGTAATCCAAGGCTCCGTTTCCATTGGTGGAGACGTCTGCTGAAACGATCTGGCTAAAGGTGTTGATCGCCTTCACTGGACTTGGCGGGGGCGCCTGGATCTGAACTGTTGGATCCTCAACAGTTGGATACTCTGGAATTGGCGCCACCGGTGTATTTTGAGCTGAAGCGAGCGAAATGGTGCGATCGATCAACTGGTCTCCGTCCGCGGCGTAGAGATTGACGGCTGCCAGTGCGCCGACGACGACTGCCCCCCAACCTGCTCGACTTGCAAATCCCTTTGGGAGCGGCTTGGTCATTTTTTTCCTCCGTATTTGATCAACAGCCGAGACACTCCGTGGAAGTGCTCATGGCCAATCGGACGAACGTTCATATCCGCAGACTGAAATTGAAGCGTCATTCCCAGGCATCAAGGCCAGGGTGTACTTTGCGGCGAAATCACTTGGGCGTCTTTCGATATCAAACGACGGTTCAAGGTCTCCAACCTTGCTATCTATACGCGTCGCTCTTCCCCGGCGGTTGCACAACACCGAACAAACAGTGTACGCCACTTGAAGCGATTTCAATCCAGAAAACCAAACTTTTTTTCCCCTTCAATGTTTCACGACGGCTCCCCGGATCGATCCTCGCCGAATTCGCAAAAAGGCGCGACGCGACAATTCTCTGACAACGCCATCCAAACTGCCTGTTTTCTGCTGAAAAACCGCTCCGTGTGAAGAATCCATTTGAACTGAAATTCGATTTTTGATAAGATCACCGATCCATGGCCAAGGCGACCCCCTCGCGGCGCGCGGCGAGCGCTCGCTCCTCCCCCGCTGTTGATATTACAACTTTCCCCAACGCGGTCCGCTATTTGCTCGACCGGGTGGATTACGAACGTCAACGCGTCATCCGCTACGACGAAAAAACCTTCAAACTGGACCGCATGAAGCGGCTGTTGGAAGAACTGGGGAATCCCCATCACGAAGTAAAGTTTGTCCACGTGGCAGGAACCGTCGGCAAGGGTTCCACCGTCGCCATGATCGCATCCATTCTTCAGGGTTGCGGCTATGGCGTGGGCATGTACACCAGCCCGCATGTCACCGACATCCGCGAACGCATCGCCATCAACGGACAGTGGATCGGCAAGACCGACTTCACGGAGCTCGGCAAGCAGGTCGCCGAGGCGGCAGAGGAAATGGACTTTGAGCCGACGTTCTTTGAACTGGTGACGGCCATGGCGTTCAAGCACTTCGCGGAACAAGCCGTGGACATCGCCATCATCGAAGTTGGTTTGGGCGGACGGTTGGATTCCACCAACGTCATCAAACCGGAAGTCAGCGTCATCACGCAGATTGACTACGACCATACGCATATTCTGGGGCGGACGCTGGACAAGATCGCCCGCGAAAAAGCAGGCATTCTCAAGAAAGGTGTGCCGGCATTCACCATCGAGCAGCCGCGCGATGTGGAGACGGCTCTGAAGGCTGTTTCCGATGAAGTCGGCGCGCCGCTCAAGGTGATCAACCGCGATCTGGAATACAGTTTCCGGTTCGGCGCAACCGATGATCTTGGCCCGCACACACGGGTTTGCCTGATCACAAACACAAGCCAGTTCATGCACTTGCCGGTGCCGTTGCCGGGTGAGCACCAGGCGTTGAACTGCGCGTTGGCGCTGGCGACAGTCGATGCGCTCAAGAACTCCGGCTTCAACATTCCCGAAGCGCAGATGCACGAAGGTCTTGCCAAGACGAGCCTGCCTGGCCGCATGGAACTGATCTGGGACCGGCCGCGCATCATGGTGGATGGCGCGCACAACGCTGCCTCCGTCGGCGCTCTCATGCGGTGCGTCGGGGCGCATATTCCATACGACAGCATGGTGTGCATCTTCGGCTGCTGCGAAGACAAGGACATTCCCGCCATGCTCGACAAAGTGGCATTGGGCGGCGACAAGATTATTTTCACCCGTGCCAAGAGCAATCCCCGCGCGGCTGATCCTGATGAATTGCAGCGGGAATTCGCTGAAAAATCAGGCAAGATGAGCCAGGTGGCCCGCACGCTGCCTGAAGCGCTCGATCTGGCCAGCCGGGCTGTTGGTCGTGATGATCTCATTGTGGTCACCGGCAGTTTCTATCTGGTTGGCGATTGCAAGAAGCATCTGTCGGAACTGGACAAGAAACAGAGCACATCCCACGGCGAGCGGATCGTGACGCCGCACGTATGAAAGTTGTGAAGACGTTGCGCTGGAAATCGCCATGACCACGCCGACGCCATCGCAATCTCTCCCACCTCTTTCGGGTGATGCGGAATATCCGTTTCGCTACAACGCGGCGCTGGCTAATTCCATTGAACCCAAGTGGCAGGCGAGGTGGGAGACGCTGGGCACATTCCGCACGCCGAACCCCGGCGAACCAAAGTTCGATGGCAGCAAACCAAAATTTTTCTGCCTGGACATGTTCCCGTATCCCTCCGGCGCGGGTTTGCATGTGGGGCATCCGGAAGGCTACACGGCTACGGACATCATCTCGCGGTTCAAGCGGCACAAGGGTTTCAACGTGTTGCACCCGATGGGATGGGATGCGTTCGGCCTGCCGGCGGAACAGTACGCCATTCAGACCGGCGTGCATCCTGCCATCACCACGAAAAACGCGATCAACACGTTTCGCAGACAGTTGAAGCGGTTCGGTTTCTCTTACGACTGGAGCCGCGAGTTCGCAACGATCGATCCGGACTACTACAAATGGACGCAGTGGATCTGGCTCAAGACGTATGACTCGTGGTACGACGCTTCCGTGGGAGTGAACAAGGCACGGCCGATCAGTGCGTTGATTTCGGATTTGGATGCCGGCAAGAATGCTTGCGGATTGGCGGGGACCGATTGGAAGAAGATGAACGCGCGGCAGAAACGGGACTTCATTGACCGGCATCGTCTTGCGTATCGAGCCGAGCAAACCGTCAATTGGTGCCCGAAACTCGGTACCGCGCTGGCCAATGAAGAAGTGATCGATGGCAAATCCGAGCGAGGCGGGTATCCGGTTTATCGCAAGCCGCTCAAGCAATGGATGTTCCGCATCACCGCGTACGCGGAGCGGTTGCTGAATGATTTGGACTTGGTGAAGTGGCCGGAGAGCACACGGATTCAGCAGGCGGAATGGATCGGGCGGAGTGAGGGGGCGGAGATTGATTTTGAGTTGGAGCAGTCGGCGGTCAACGGTCAGCGATCGGCGATTCGCGTTTTCACCACACGTCCCGACACGATCTTCGGGGCCACCTTCATGGTGATTGCACCGGAACATCCGCTGGTGGAGCAGGTTTTGAGGAATCCGTTGCCGGGGACGGATGTCAAGAAGTTGCGGGAGTATGTGAACGCAGCGCGGAACCGCAGCGATGTGGACCGCATGACGGAGACAAAGGACAAGACCGGCGTTTTCACCGGCGTGCATGCGATCAATCCGGCGACGAATCAGAACATTCCGATCTGGGTCGCGGATTATGTGCTGATGGGGTACGGCCACGGGGCGATCATGGCGGTGCCGGGGCATGATGGGCGCGATCATGAATTTGCTCGCCAATTTGATTTGCCGATCACGGAAGTGGTTGCGGCACAGGCTGATGGAAAACCATCGGTGGATGTGCGAGATGAGGCGTATGAAGGAATCGGCTTCAATGTGCGATCTGCCAATGCGGAAGTTTCGCTCGATGGGTTGCCCACGGAACAGGCCAAGCAGCGGATCATCGAATGGTTGGAGAAAACAGGAAAAGGCATTCGCAAGATCAACTACAAATTGCGCGATTGGCTTTTCTCGCGCCAGCGATATTGGGGCGAGCCGTTTCCGATTGTGTATGACGAGGCGGGCGATCACTATCCGATTGATGTGAAGCATTTGCCGCTGGTGCTGCCGGAGATGGCGGACTATCAGCCGATTGAATCCGATGAACCGACGCCGTTGCTGGGGAAGGCGACGGCGTGGGTGAACACAACGGCGGGTGAGGCGGGAGTTTCGCCGGAGTTGCTGCCTGCAAACACGCCGGTGAAGCGTGAGACGAACACGATGCCCGGTTGGGCGGGTTCGTGCTGGTATTACCTGCGGTATTGCGATGCGCACAACGACGGGCGATTTATCGGGCGCGATGCGGAACGGTATTGGATGGTTTCTTTGAAGGAGAAAGCCCGCGGCGCGCATGCGACGGGTTTCGATCCGCAGCAGCATCATGCCGGCGGCGTCGATCTCTACATAGGCGGGAACGAACATGCCGTGTTGCACTTGCTCTACGCGCGATTCTGGCACAAGATTCTCTTTGATCTGGGCGATGTTTCGACCCCGGAACCGTTTGGCAGGCTGTTCCATCAGGGAATGATCACTTC
>CAZWJR010000048.1:0-4007 GCA_964634655.1 uncultured Isosphaeraceae bacterium
GGTAGTTGACGGTGATCCAGTGGGCAAAGACTTTGGCGCAGCCATAGGGAGAGCGCGGGTAGAAGGGTGTGGTTTCCTTCTGGGGGACTTCCTGGACCTTGCCGAACATTTCAGAGGAGGAGGCCTGGTAATAGCGGATCTGGTAGCCGCTTTGTTGTTGATAATCTTTGATGGCTTCGAGGAGTTTAATGGCGCCGGTGGCGTCGGCCTCGGTGGTGTAGATTGGGTTATCGAAACTGACGCGGACGTGGCTTTGGGCGCCGAGGTTGTAGACTTCTGTGGGTTTGGTCTTGTGGATGATGCTGGAGAGGGAGTTGGCGTCTGTGAGATCGCCATAGTGGAGGAACATGCGGGCGCCGGCTTCGTGGGGGTCCTGGTAGATGGAATCGAGGCGTTCGGTGTTGAAGCTGGCGGAACGGCGGATGATGCCGTGGACTTCATAGCCTTTGGCGAGAAGGAATTCGGCAAGGTAGCTGCCGTCCTGGCCGGTAATGCCTGTGATGAGGGCTCGTTTTCCGATGTTCGCCATGAGTTGCTCCGGGGTTCAGAGAGTGCCGATTGAATCAATCGGTCGCATTTGGGAGAGAATACAGGAAGAAGGTTGAAGGCGAATTGGCCGGGAGGTTGGGATTATCAGACGGTTCGACGGCAAATTCTTCGCACTGCTACGCTTTGCGATCGTATTGTGTTTGCCCAAAGACAGTTGGAGGAAGCTGCAGTGATGAAATTGGCAGGACAACGAGTGGTGGTAACCGGCGGGGCGGGATTTGTGGGCCGGGTGGTTTGCCGGAAACTGCGAGAGCGCGGGTGCGCGGCGGGGGACATCCTGGTGCCACGGCGGGCGGAGTATGACCTGACTCATGAGGGGGATGTGAAGCGGCTGTATGCGGAGATGAAGCCGGATGTGGTGATCCATCTGGCGGCGGAGGTGGGAGGGATTGGGGCGAACATGGACAATCCCGGGCGATTCTTCTTTGCGAACATGGCGATGGCGCTGCATTTGATTGAGCATGCGCGGATCAACAAGATTGCGCACTTCACGCAGGTGGGGACGATTTGTGCGTATCCCAAGTTCACGCCGGTGCCGTTTCTGGAAGATGAATTGTGGAACGGGTATCCGGAAGAGACCAATGCGCCGTACGGTGTGGCGAAAAAGGCGGCGATGGTGATGCTGGATGCGTATTACCGGCAGTATGGATTGAAGGGTGCCTATGTGCTGCCGGTGAATTTGTATGGGCCGCACGACAATTTTGATCTGCATTCATCGCACGTGATTCCTGCGTTGATTCGCAAGTGTGTGACGGCGATTGAGAATGGCGACAAATTCATGACGTGCTGGGGAACGGGCAAGGTGAGCCGGGAGTTTTTGTATGTGGAGGATGCGGCGGAGGGGATTTTGCGTGCGGCGGAAGTGATGGAGGAGCCGACGCCGATCAATCTGGGGACGGGGATGGAGATAACGATCAAGGATCTGGTGGAGTTGATTGCGCGGCTGACGGGGTTTGCGGGAGAGATTCGTTGGGATGCGACGAAGCCGGACGGCCAGCCGCGGCGGTGTTTGGATACGAAGCGGGCGGAGAAGTTGCTGCAATGGCGTGCAAAGGTGGGATTTGAGGAGGGGTTGCGGCGAACGATTGAGTGGTGGCGCGGCGAGACAAACAAGCGTGAAAACGTTGCGGGTATGATGGAGAGGCCAGCAACATCCGATAGAAAGTGAATGGATTTTCGGTCAAGAACGACCCTGACGGAGCCGAGACGGAAAGGCATGACGTGAAATACTGCATCACAGGCGGCTCGGGTTTTATCGGGTCGTATTTCTGCAAGGAATTATCGGGTGCGGGTCACGAGGTGACGGTCCTGGACCTGATCAAGCCGGCCGCGGACTTGCCGCACGCGCGGTACGTGCAGGGTGATATTCGTGATCCGGCGGCGGCCAATGAGGCGTTGCGGGGTTGCGAGCGGATGATTCATCTGGCGGCGGCGCATCATGATTTCGGGATTACGGAAGAGACGTTTTTTGCGGTGAACGAAAAGGGAACGCGGGTTCTGTGCGATGCGATGGATGCGTGCGGGATTCGTGAGGCGTGTTTCTATTCCACGGTAGCGGTGTACGGCGATGTGCCGGAGCCGCGGCATGAGGATTCGGAATGCAAGCCGAATTCGCCGTATGGTGCGTCGAAACTCGCGGGCGAAAAGGTGTTGAAGGCGTGGACGGAGCGTGGTGAGGGGCGGCGGTGTTTGATCATTCGACCGACGGTAACGTTCGGGCCACACAATTTTGCGAACATGTACTCGCTGATTCGGCAAATTTATCGCGGGCGATTTTTGCAAGTGGGGCCGGGGAGCAACATCAAGAGCCTTTCGTACATTGAAAACATCATGGCGGCGACGTTGTATCTATGGGGCAAGCCGGGGCGTGCTGCGTTTGATCTGTACAACTTCATCGACAAGCCTGATCTGACGAGTCTTGAGATCAGCCAGGCGATTTATGATGCACTGGGAAAGAAATTTCCATCCATGCGTGTGCCGCTGGGGTTTGCGCTGTTTGCGGCGTTGCCGTTTGATCTGGTGATTGCGTTGACGGGAAAGAACCTGCCGGTGTCGGGGGCACGGTTGAAGAAATTGTTCAATGCGCAGACGAAGTACGAAGCGGACCGGATTCTGGCATCAGGCTTTCAGCCGAAGGTTACCTTGCGAGAGGGAATCGCGCGGATGGTGCGTTGGTATGTGGAGAAGGGGCGGCATGAATCGGCGGAGTGGCATCAGCCGCCGGCGAATGTTGTGAAGATGAACGCGCGATCGTGATTGGCTTCCCCGGGTTTAAACACACAGAGTACAGAAATCACAGAGGGGAATTTTGGTGGCGTGAATGCGAGACTTGTTGGCACATGGCCTACTGCTGTGCCATGGAAAGCACATGGGCGTAGCGTTCGGTGGCTGCTTCGATGGTGTAATCGCGTTCAAGGAGTTGCCTGGCGTTCTCGCCGAGGACTTTGCAGCGAGCCGGATCGGCCATTAGTTCGCGGATGCGGTTGGCCAAGCCTTCGGCATCACCAAGTTCGAGCCAAACGCCCACTTTGTTTTCCTCGACAGTTTTGCGCAGTTCCGACCATGGTTCGGACAGGGCGAGAATCGGTTTGCCGACCGCCAGTGAGGTGTACAACTTGGAAGGAAAACTGATGCCTTCAATTCCCTTGGCGATGGTGACGAGCGATGCATCGCAGGCGGCAAGAGAATCCGGAAGATTGCTGAAGGGCTGATAGGGCAGGAGGAGGGTGTTGGTGAGTTTGCGAGCCTTGATTTGTTCTTCGATCGAAGCCCGCCTGCCGCCTGCGCCGACGAAGACGAGGCGGAAATTATCGTTGCGGAGAATTTCTGCGGCTTTGAGAATCGTATCGAACTCGTAATACAAGCCGAGGTTGCCTGAATAGAGCACGGTGAATGGCTCCACGAGGTTGTGCTGCTTGGCGAACTGGCTTTCGGCCTTGGGCTTGGGGACGAGTTTGGTTTCATCCGCCCAGTTGTGGATGACGTGGACCAGATCCGGATCAATGTGGTAGGTATCGCAGACAAGTCTCTTGGCGGCTTCGCACAGCACGATGTTCTGCTTGGCGCGGCGATAGATGAGCCGGTTCAAGCGATGCCAGATTTTCTCGATGAACCCGCCGGCGCGAATCCGGCCAACCCAGACAGCGATTTGTGGATAGGAATCGTGCAGAAGAACGACGTAGGAGTGTCGGCGAATCATTGCCACAAACGCACCGACAACACCGAGGTATGGCGGGTTGGTGGTATATAGGAAGACCTCATTGCGCTGCCGCCGAAAGAGCATGCGGATGACCAAAGGAATCAAGAACGTCAAGGAGTTGAGGATGCGGCCGAACAGGCGATCTTTGCTCAAACGTGTGGTGAGCATGCGAGTGACGTTAACGCCTTGGGAAAACTCACGGCGGGGGCATGGCTGCCAAGTGTCCCGCGGGCCGTAGGAGGGGCGGGCGGTGAGGACG
>CAZWJR010000048.1:4017-14433 GCA_964634655.1 uncultured Isosphaeraceae bacterium
AAGTGGCCGGTGGAAGCAACGTCCGGAACGTAGTATTGGTTGAGGATCACCACACGCAGCGGAGTGTCTTTGGGGGTGTGGGCGGGTGTTGATGCCATCGTCGCGTGGGGTGTCTGGAAGAGGCGGGGATTATAGCGAGCCACATTGAACGACTTTATCAGCCACAGCGCTTGCCACAGTTCAACAAAGATGAAATCACCACGGAAGCCACGGCACGCACAACACGGGATCGAAAGGGAGATCTGGCGAGTTCAGGTCAACTCGGACATTGCAGGGCAAAAGACACGAACAATAGTAAGTTGATCGGCGTTTTAGGTGGAGAACCCCATTGTGAATGCACGAATACGGCTGCGGATGCCGATTTCTATGATGCCCTATCCATCGTCGACAGTGATTTCGCTCCGCCACCCTCCATGTCCGAATCCCACGACAACCTCTCCATGCAGGCACGGCCGGTTGGGTCCACAGGCACGGCGGTGAATTCGCCTGCGCGCGTCGACTTGACCAAGGCCGGCCGCAGCCCTCACGGACTGGCGAATGTGCTTGGAAGAGCGGCTTGGGCGGTTGTGTACCGGCTGCTGTTTCGGACTTCACCACGGCCGTTCAAGCGTTGGCGCAATTTTCTCCTGACGCTGTTCGGGGCACAACTTCACAAGACGGCGGTCATCTATCCCACTGCAAAAATCTGGTGGCCCGGCAACCTTGTGATGGGGCCGCACAGTTGCCTTGCAGATGATGTGGATTGCTACTGCGTGGCGGAGATCCGCATCGGTGAACATTCGGTTGTGAGTCAATACACCTACCTGTGCGGGGCATCGCACGATTACATGCACGCGAACCTGCCGTTGACGCCCGCGCCGATTGTGATTGAGGATCAGGTCTGGATTGCAGCGGATGTGTTTGTCGGGCCGGGTGTGAAAATTGGTCAGGGGACGGTGGTGGGGGCGCGGAGCACGGTGGTGGGGGACTTGCCGCCGTGGAAAGTGTGCGTTGGGTCACCGGCCAAGCCGATCAAGGATCGGGTGCTGAAAAATACAGCGCAACCCAATTCAGGGCGGAGCGACTGACGTGGCCACTTCCTCCACCGGCACGGGCAAGGTGGCCCGATCAAATGTTGAAATCATCATTCCCGCATGCAATGAGGAAATGAATCTGCCACACGCGTTGCAGAGTGTGGTGAAATGGGCGGATGCGGTGCACGTGGTGGATTCCGGCTCGAAGGATCGCACCTGTGAAATTGCTGGGCAGATGGGGGCGAACGTTGTGGCCCGGCCGTGGCTTGGATACGCCAAACAGAAGAATTGGGCTCTGGATAATCTGCCGCTGAAGGCTGATTGGATTTTCTTTCTTGATGCGGATGAAGTGATCCTGCCGGAACTGCGCGATGAGATACTGGCGATTGCGGCTCGGCCGGTCGGTCAGGTGCGCGAATCCGGGTATCACATCAATCGCTATCTCATTTTCCTGGGCAAGCGGATTCGCCATTGCGGGTATTACCCCAGTTGGAATCTGCGATTGTTCAAGCGCGGCCGGGCGCGGTACGAAGAGCGCGAGGTTCACGAGCACATGATTGTGGATGGCGCCACGGGATTTCTGCGCGGACACATGGAGCACAACGATCGACGCGGCTTGGAAGCGTACATGGCCAAGCACAATCACTATTCCACGCTGGAGGCGGCGGAGGTTGTGCGGGCACGCGGCAAGGCGCAGGCCGGAACGCTGGATGCGAAGTTGTTTGGCGATCCCTTGCAACGAAGGCGCTGGATCAAGCATTACATCTACCCGCGCTTGCCCGCCAAGTGGCTGTTCCGGTTCCTGTTCATGTACGTGCTGCGACTGGGATTTCTGGATGGACTGACGGGGTTTCGGTTCTGCATGTTCATTTCGGCGTACGAAATGCTGATCTCGCTGAAGATTGTGGAGTTGCAACGCAAGGCGCGGGAAGAGGTTTCGGGTTAAGTAATTCACCGCAGAGACGCAGAGAGCGCAAAGAAAGAGAGAAAGCATGCAGAAGAAGCAACTTGCGCAAATCAATTGGCATCTCCGTATCACCTGCGGTTCTGTGGTGATCTCGTTACGCTGTCATTGAAATTGCTTTGATGATGCGCATTCGCCCTATTCAACCTGCTGATCTTGAGTTCGTTCGCGAGGAATTGACTCGCAACTGGGGTGACACTGGCATCTGGTCCATTGGCAGGCGATATCAGGCGGATACGTTGCCGGGCTTTGTTGCGCTGGATGCAGAGGGCAAGCGCGTTGGATTGCTGACGTATGCCATTCAGGAAGGCGGATATCAATCCGAAGTCGTGACGCTCAGCACACGCTCCGAAAATCACGGCGCGGGCACCGCGTTGCTGGCAGCAGCGGTGGAGGCAGCGCGAGAAGCGGGATGCACGCGGGTGTTTCTCACGACGACCAATGACAATCTTCGGGCGTTGGGGTTCTATCAGAAGCGCGGCTGGAAGATTGCGACGATTCATCGCGGTGCCGTGGATCGGGCGCGCAGTTTCTATCCCGCCATTCCGCTCATGGGCATGAACGGGATTGAGATTCATGATGAAATTGAGTTGGAAATGATTTTGGCCGACTCATCCCACTAGGCGCATTCATACCGTAATCGCGTGCGGAATCGGTTGCCTCTTCAGCGCGGCGATGATGTTGTTCACCGCCAGTTCCATCATCCAGATGCGGTCTTCCACCGTCGCGCTGCCAAGGTGCGGCAACAGGTAGACGTTCGGCAGTTGAGCCAAACCGGCGGCCAATGTTGGTTCTTTTTCATAGACATCCAAACCGGCGGCGGCGATCTGTTTCCGGCGCAGCGCCTCCACCAATGCCGCTTCATCTATCACGCCGCCGCGAGATGTGTTGATGAGGATCGCACTGGGTTTCATCATCGCCAATCGCTCGGCGTTGATGAGGTGGCGGGTGGATGCATTCAGCGGCGTATGAACACTGACGAAATCCGCTTCGCGCAGACCCTCTTCCAATGAAACTTGTGTGGCACCGATCGGCGACTTTTCAAATTCCGGATGCTTGGTGCGCGCGTGGTAGAGCACGCGCATTTCCCAGCCGATGGATCGCCGGGCTGTGGCGAGACCGATGCGGCCTGCACCAACAATGAGCAGCGTTTTGCCAACGACGCGATGACCGAGCAATTCATTGGGGCCTACGCCTTTCCACTGGCCGGAGCGAACGAGTTGCTGGCCTTCCCACGCGCGCTTGGCGGCACCCAGCAGCAGCAGCCATGCGATATCGGCGGTTGGTTCGGTGACGGCATGGGGCGTGTGGCCGACGATTATGCTGCGTTTCTTTGCTTCGACCAGATCGGTGTTATCCACGCCAACGGCGTAATTGCTGACGATCTTGAGTTGCGGGCCTGCGGCATCAAAGAATTCCGCGTTGATCAGTGTGTCAGCTGGCGTGGCGAGCACGGCGTGCGCGCCTTTGATGGCGACAAGCAGTTCCGCACGCGGCAGACGCTCATCATTTGAATTCATCCAGACGTTGCGAAAGCCGGCATCCGCAAGAAGTTTGAGCGGCTCACCGGGCAGGGGGCGCGTGATGATGATTCGCGGTGAATCGGTCATTCGCCAAGTGTACGGGATTTTCGATGTGCCTCGGATGGCGGGGGTGCAATTGCAGGAGACGCATCGCAGCGAATTGCGCATGAAAAAACGCCGCGTTGCCTCGGCGTTTTGTGGACCAGTGAATTTGAAGAAGTGTTACGGGCACGGACCCCATGCACCGATGACGGCCAGAAGATCAACCACACCTACCGAACAATCGTGATTGATATCTGCGGCACAATAGGGTGGGCACTTGCCGGGGCACGGGCCCCAGGTGCCGATGACTGCCAAGAGATCCGTGACGCCGACCGAGCCATCGTGATTGACATCGGAAGGACAAGGCAGCGGCTGCGGCGCCAGATTGCGGCGCACAAAGGCCTGCGGCGTGCCGAAGGATGGGCTGGAATTGAGGTCATTTCCCTGTCCATCACGGAGGTCAACAAAGATGTAGAGCATCATGTCGTCGGTGAGAGCGACGTCGCCTGTTTCAAATGCGGCGAGGGTGTTGTTGCCGCGACCGATGAAGACGTTGTCGTCGAACTGGCCGTTTCCGTCAAGGTCAATCGGATCGCCTTCGCGCATAACGACGTCGCCATTGACGACGACAACGTCATCGATGGCGGGGTTGGCATTGTCGGTCTTGCCGACGACAACCACATCGCCCATGCGATTGGCGCCAAGGGTAAGGAAGGTGGTGCCCCAGTTTTCTGATGGTCCAAGAGTTGATGAAATGGGCTGGCCGGTCTTGACGAGCAGCGAGCCGTTGCGCACGGCGTACACGCCGCCGCCGCTAATCGCGCCACGGGCATACCAATCATTGCCGAACCAGTCGGCGGTGACGATGGTGCTTACGACCGCGGTATCACCGGGAATGGCGCTGCCTTCCTGCAGGCGAGTCTGGCCATCCACGACGAGGACGGCATCACTAGTGGTGGGTGCGCCGAGAATGGCGCCGATGGTCATCCAGTGCGCACCATCGGTGGTGGAGTAGAAGGAATTGGAACTCAAGCCGGAACCAGACGCAGCAAACGTATGGACCGGGGAGCCGCCCAAACCAAGGAACGTGGAAACGCCGACCTGCTTGAAGGCGTTGAAGGTGACGTGACCGCCGCCGGCCGTGAAAGGGTTGCTGTAGAAGATCGCAGGGCGACGAGAGGAATGAATGTTGAGAATGGTGGTGTCGTGCGAGCCAATGACACCGTTGTTGAGGATGTGAATGGAGCCGATGGAGTTGCCGATGGTCTCATCGCCGACGGGATTGGGGGAAACATCCTGCAGGCCGGTGTACAGGTCTCCGGTGGCTGGCGTGTTGCCGCCGTGGGCGACGAGTGTGAAATCTGCGGCGTTGTAGACCAGTCCGCCGGAATGCACGAGGACTTTCTGAAAGATCGAACTTGATCCGCCCATGGCGCGGGCTGAATAGGCAAAGACGTTTTGGTCGTTGAACCGACCAAGGCCGGAGCCGAAGAAATCGTATTTTTCTGCCGTGGTTCCGCCGGGTACGGGTTGGCCGGATTGTGCAAAGTAGCCGCCGACTTTGCCGGAGCCGATGAGCATGATGTTTTCAAGGCCAGTGCCCAGTTGGGTGCGGCCTTTAACAATCCAACGTGAGCCATCCGGCGACATGAGCAGGTCTTCCAGTGCGCGGAAGCGGGTGGCTGCGGGGTTGCCGCTTCCATCCAGTGCGCCGGGCACAACGGAGGACGGGTCCGTGGGAATCTTGGTGTAGATCACTTCTATGGGTGAAGTTCCGCCAAGGGCGGGCTCGCTGTTGAGCACAGCGATTGTGGTGAGGGCGACAACGAGTTTGGCTGAATTGAATGCCGATGCGCTCATGTTTATTCTCCCAAGAGTTTCAAATGCAAATTGTTCGACCGTCCAAACTAACGGACCCGGATGGCCATCGCAAGCAAAAAATCGGCCTTTGTTCTCAAAAAAGCCGAATTCAACAACTTAGTGCGGGCACGGCCCCCAGGCGTTGATTACCGCCAGCAGGTCGCTGACATTGACGCTGCAATCGTGGTTGATATCTGCTGTGCAATACGGAGGGCAGCGGCCCGGGCAGGGACCCCAGCCGTTGATAACGGCAAGCAGGTCGCTCACGTTTACCGAGTGATCGGCGTTGACGTCTGCCGGGCACGGGGGCGGAGGCGGCTTCCATCCGGCAACGGCGTTTGGTGTGATTCCCTGGCTGCTCACGATGAGTCCGTTTTGCGTCAGCGAGCCATTGCTACCGATGGTAAAGGAAAGCAGGCCGCGCACGCCATCGCTGATGGTGTCGCGATCGGTGACCAGCAACAGGTTGTCGAGCACGGCGATCTCGCCAAGGCTGCCGGTGGTTCCCGCGCTTTGTGTGAAACCGAGATAGGTCAACGCGCCGGTGGATTGATCGATTGAGAAATTGCGGAACACGCCGCTGGAACCATAACCGGCAAACGCAAACAGACCATCTCTTGAAACCACCACTTGTTTGGGCGATGAGCTTGGCACGGGGAACGGCGAGCCGGGCATCATTGCAAGGGTGCCATTGAGCGTGTTCACATCCCAACCCGTGATCACGTTGCCGCTGCCTCCGCTGGCGGCGTAGAGGCGTGTGCCATCCGGCGAAATGCCCGGGCCCAACGGATAGTTGCTGATCGGATAGGAACTGATGTAAGTGAGCGTCCCATTGCCGTTCACCTGATACAGAATCATCGCGTTTGGGCCGGTGGATTGAGCGTACAGGTATTGTCGACTGGGATGAACTTCCAGGTAGCCGGAGAAGCCGTTGATTGATTCGGTATCAATTTCCGTCAGACTTGGCGCCAGGGGATTGAACGCGTACACCGCCAGGCCGTTGTTGGCGGAGGTGGTGGAAGTGCGCGTCACGGCCAGGTATTGGTCGTTGATCCAGCGGACAGCCAACGGCGAAGACGGCAGCGTGAGCGGCAGGTGATAGATCTGCGTGATTGCTGCATCGGACGCGACGTTGAAGATTGTGATGCCGTCCGGCAGCGGTGCATCACCGGCTGCGTGACCGGTCGCCACATACTTGCCGTTGGGAGTAATCGAAATGCTGTAGGCGTTGCAGCCGGAGCAGGGAAGCGTTGTCGAAGTGCGGGTGCCGGTGACGATGCGATTGACGAATGTCAGCGAACCGTCTGCTTCAATCCGGTAGGCGGTGACCGAACCTTCCAGGTTGCCGTTGTTGGCCACGAACGCAGCCCGCTGCGATGCCTGCCCGGTGGCGATGTTGGTCATTACCAATGCAGCGGCGATTACGGTTGCACGCTCCAAAAATCTCATCATTCGTGGCATGAGTCCTTCTCCTTTGAGACGCAGTCACCTCAAGCATGAACGGCAACGCCAGATACGTCAATAGAAAACCCGCCGAATTTGGGTGAGATTTTGATCACCGGGCGAGAAACCGCAGTTCCTCACCTGCCGCCGGTAAACAGGGGCAATTGGCGGTGTGACCTTACCACCGGGGCCGTCCGACCAACGCGATTGGCAGTACCGGGGCTTGCAGTTTTGTGCAGTTTCTTCACTTCCAGCAGCGGCGAGGGCAGGAACTGATTGGTAATGGTCAGGCGCGGCATCAGATGCGGCGCTTGCGTGGCGTACAACTTGTGCAGCAACTTGGGACAATTGCACTGGCGGGAGAGGTGCAACAGCGCGATATGGGAGAGATCAGCCTGCACACAGCGATGCACAATTTCAGAAACTGCCTCCAGGCATTGCTCGTTGGAAAGATGCCCGCTGCCACCCATGATGCGGCGTTTGAGATAGACCGGCCGATCGCTGCTGATCTGCATTTCAGGGTCGTAGTTGGATTCCAAGGCCAGCGCGTTCAAACCACCATCTTCTGCAAACACATCAATGAGTGAATCCGGCACGCGGCCAAGATCGGTCGCATATCCCAGCCGCAAACCATCATGTTCAAGAACGTAACCAACCGAACCCAGCGCATCGTGAGAGAGCAGATGCGTTTTGGCTGCGATACCGCATTCCAGTTCCACGCAATCCTCAAACAACGCGGCGTGTCTGGCGGTGAGGCCGGTCCGCCATGCGGCGGCACGATGCCGGCGATGCACGTGCAGTGGAATGTTGAATTGCTGAATCGGCTTCACCCAGCCGGGATAAAAGTGATCGCTGTCCAGATGTGTGAGCAGAATGGCGGAGATGTCCGCAACTGTTACGCCCAGCGCGGCCATGCGCTTGTTGGTCTGGCGTGGTGAAAGGCCACAATCCAGAAGGGTGTATTTTTGATCCTGCCCCTTGCCGCTGATGATGAGCGTCGAGTTCCCGCCCGATCCGCTGCCAAGGACGCAGAATGAGAGAGCCATGAATCAAATCGCTTTCAGTCAGGCCGTTCCGCGAATCGCCTTGCCGTGGGCCGGGCAGATGCCGCGCTTGGAACTTTCAATAAACTCAATGTACTCCCGAACGATCGTGTGGTCGGATTTTTCCCGCAATGTTTCGAGCGATTTCTTGATCGGCAAACCTTCCCGATACACCATGCGATAGACCCATTTCACCATGTCGATATCCGCCGATGGCATGCCGGACCTTCGCAGCCCGATCAGATTGATGGAACCCGCGACGTTGCCCGCTGTGAGCATGAAGAACGGCGGCAGGTCCATGGAAAGGCCCATCGTGCCGGAGAGCATCGCGCCCCGGCCGACCCGGCAGAACTGGTGAATCGTCGCATTGCCGCCGGTGATCACGCGATCATCAATCCGCACAAACCCGGCCAGCAGCGTGCCGTTGGCGAAGATGCAGCCGTTGCCGATCAAGCAATCGTGGCCTGCGTGCGAGTTGGCCATCCAGTAATTCTTGTCGCCGATCTTGGTTGGCGTTTCATGCGATGTGGCGCGGTGAATGGTGACGGATTCGCGGAAAGTGTTGCCGCTGCCGATGACCAGCCCAGCACCGGGAACGTTGGCGTCCCACTTCAAATCCTGTGGCGACATGCCGAGCGTTACAAACGGATAGATCGTGTTGGATTCACCCAGCGTCAGCGGACCGTTGAGGTAAGCGTGAGAAATCAGCCGGGTGCCCGCGCCGATGGTGACCGATGCGCCTCTGGGTGCGTTGACCACGCAATGCGGGCCAATGATGACGCCATCGCCAAGGCGGACATCGCCTTCAAGGACCGCGCTGGGATGAACGGGTGGGCCGGACATGGGAGGACGATTGTATCCGACAGCGTGAGTACGTCCCTCATCCTCACATGGGGCTTGTCACCGCCGCCGCTTGCCTCGCGAACCGCGGCCATTGTGTCCATTCTTTCCGGATTCCAGAGCGGCGATATGCAGGTACGACAGCTCGGCCCAACGGTCGGTGTTTGGCACAGCGATGAAGAGTTTTGACTTCATCAGCGCGACCAGAAACGGGCTGCTGATGTCATAGCATTCGCCGCTGCTGCTGCGGATTCGGAACGGCTCGAACGGATCTTTCGATAATCGCTCTTTGATATCTGCGACAAGCATGCCAGATCATAGGTCAATCCCTTGCTCAAATCAGGGCCCGTTGCCTAGTAATCTGAACTCGCACCAACGGGTTTCTGCGACCACCGCTTGGCATGACCATTGCCATTAGCGTAACCGTTGCCGTGGCCGTGGCCGTTTTCATTGGAGCGCGGCCGTGGCACGCCGCCGCTGATGATGCGGACGTTTTTGTTTCCCACGGTTTCTCGCATCCGCTGGAGCACCCAGGATTCCGCCACCACTTTGGTTTCGTTCAGTTTCAGGCTGTAGCGGCGGCCTTCCGCAATCACGTACACAAACACTTCAGCGGCTCGTCCGACTGTTGCAGCTCCGGCAGACTTCAAACCGCCTGCCTGTTGCAGCAGATTGGCCAGTGATTGCATTTGCGATTCAAGAGAACCGCTCTGCGAATCAACGGTCAATTCAATTTCAATGCGTGCCGCCAGATGCTGCGGCGCATCCTGCACGGAAATTATCTGTTCCACAATGATCTGCGGTTCGCCGCGTTTGAGATCGGTCCGGCCGGCAAACAGCAAAATCGCATCGTTCTGCAACAACGACCCGAACTTGGAAAATGCATCCGCAAACACCACGCCATCAATGGTGCCGGTCTTATCCTGAATGCCGATCATCGCCATCTTCTGGCCCGGGTTCTTGCCGGTCTTGGTGATGGTGTGGCGCAGCCGCGCGAGTTGGCCGCCGATGATGACCGGCGTTTCATCACGAAGTTTGGCGATGGAATCAACCGAGGCGGTGCAAAAATCTCGCAGCGTCGATTCGTACTGATCCAGCGGATTGCCTGAAACATGGAACCCCAGCGTTTCCTTTTCCGCGGCGAGCACTTCCAACTGGCTCCATGGTGCAACGGTGGGAAGTTGACGCTCCGCCTTGGCTGCGACCGGCGCGGAATGTGCCATGGCTGCAAAGAAGTTCATCTGCCCACTGCGAATATCTTCCGCCGCCTGCTGGGCCGCAGCAATGGCATCATCCAGCGCTGCGGTCATGGCAGCACGGTTGTTCACTCCGTGGAGCGAATCGAACGCGCCGCATTTGATGAGCGATTCCATCATGCCCTTGGTGGCGGCCTTGGGATTCACACGCTCGCAGAAGTCATAGAGCGACTTGAACGGGCCCTTGGCCCGGCGCTCCGTAACGATGGCGTCAATAACCGCCCGGCCAATGCCTTTGATCGCGCCCAATCCAAAACGAACGTGACCGTGCGTGGCATCAACCGGTTCTCCGGGGGTGAACACCACCGCAAAATCAGTCGCAGACAAATTGATGTCCGGCGGGCGCACTTCCACACCAATATGCGGCGTCGCTTCCGAATGATCCGGGAACACAACCCGCTTGCACTCCTCCAGCAGCGGCACCCAATCCTC
>CAZWJR010000049.1:0-12960 GCA_964634655.1 uncultured Isosphaeraceae bacterium
TCAGTTTCTTGATCCTGGTGCCAGGTCTGCGGCAGTTGTGGCTTTGGTAGAACTCTCCACCGGATCGTTCACGCTGATTGATGTGCCTGCGGAGCGGGTAAGCGATGAACTGGTGCGGATCAATCCTTCGGAATTGCTGTACGTGGAGACGGCGGACGGGGCAGTTCCGCCGCGGGTGGAAGCGATCCGGGCGATGGTGGGTTGCGCGCTGACAGCGCGGGCGGCGTGGACGTACCGGCAATCCGATGCGCGCGACACGCTGCGAGATCATTTTGGTGTGGTGAACCTATCCGGGTTTGGATTGACGGAGGATGATGCTGCGATTGGGCCAGCAGGTGCGCTGTTGCGGTATTTGCAGGAGATGGGAGGAGAACAGAGGTCAGAGGTCAGAAGTCAGAGGTCAGAGGTTGGTGGTCAGAAAACTACTGGTGAGAATGACGATTTGGCCCACCTCCCTACCCCCTCCCTTTCGGGGAGGGGGAGTTTGTCACATCTGCGGCCGCCACGGCGGGAGGCGGCGGATCAGTTTGTGGCGATCGATGGCGCATCGCTGCGCAGCCTTGAAATTGAGCGGACGATGCGGAGCGGCGATTTTGCGGGCTCGCTCCTTTCAATACTGCAACGATGCAGGACATCCATGGGCAAGCGATTGCTGCGGAATTGGCTGTGCTTCCCGTTGCGGGATGTGAAAGCGATTCAGTCACGGCAGAAGGCTGTGGGTGGTTTGCTTCAGGAGGATGAGTTTGCAACGGCGCTGGCAGAACAGATTGGAGGCGTGCAGGATGTAGCACGGATTGTGGGGCGGGTTGCGATGCGGCGGGCAACGCCACGTGACCTGGTGGCTGTGGGCACATCGGTGAATCGCATCACGGCTATTGCGGAACTTCTGCTGAAGCAGCCGACTTTTGCATCGCACCACTCGCGGCTGACACAACTGGCGGCTTCGCTCTCACCACTGGCAGCGACGATTGTGGAACGGTGCGTTGATTCTCCGCCAGCGCACATGCGGGAGGGGGGATTGTTCCGGGCTGGCTTTGATACGGAACTGGATGAGGCCCGCACGCTGCAAAGCGATGCGAACACATGGCTGGCGGAGTATCAGAAATCGCTCATAGAGCAGACGAACATCAATTCGCTCAAGGTCGGTTTCAATCAGGTCTTTGGCTATTACATTGAGATCACGCACGCGAACACTCTGAAGGTGCCGGACTCGTTCTCGCGGAAGCAGACACTGAAGAATGCGGAGCGATACATCACCCCAGAATTGAAGGAGTTTGAGGAGAAGGTGACGACGGCGGAGGCCCGGGCGATAGAGCGCGAAAAACTACTGTTTGAAAAACTGTGTGTGCAGGCGGCGCGATTGACGGGCGCTCTTTCTGAATTTGCGGACATCGTGGCGGAACTGGATGTGCTGCTCAACTTTGCGGATGTGGCCCGGCGGTTCAATTACATCCGGCCGGAGATTGTTGCGGAGCCGGTGCTGGACATTCGCCAGGGACGGCATCCGGTTTTGGATCGGACATTGGGCGAGCGGTTCGTGCCGAATGATTGTGTGCTTGGGGATTTGGCGAGATTGCGATCTGGCGATTTGGCGATTGAGAAGCGCGAAGACCCGGATGGTCAAATCACCAGATCGCCAGATCACCAGATCGCCAAATCTCTCGCTCTCATCACCGGCCCCAACATGGCGGGCAAATCGACGTTTATCCGGCAGATTGCGCTCATTGTGCTGCTGGCCCACACGGGCTGCTACGTGCCTGCGGAGGCGGCGACGATTGGCGTGGTGGATCGCATCTTCACGCGAATAGGCTCATCGGATGAACTGCACACCGGCCAATCCACGTTCATGGTAGAAATGACGGAGACCGCGAACATCCTGCATCACGCGACAGAACGCAGTTTGGTGATTCTGGATGAGATCGGCCGGGGCACTTCGACTCTGGACGGCTTGAGCCTGGCATGGGCGATTGCGGAATCGCTTGCGGCGATGCGCTGCCGGACATTCTTCGCCACGCACTATCACGAACTGACTTCGCTGGCGGAAAGGTTGCCGAACGTGACGAATTTGCACGTGGCAGTGCGTGAATGGGGATCGCCGGGCAATGAACAGATCATTTTTCTGTATCGCATTCTGCCGGGACGAACGGATCGCAGTTATGGCATTCACGTCGCAAAGATTGCTGGTTTGCCTCCCGCAACGATCAAGCGGGCTTCATCACTGCTGGAGACGCTGGCTGTGCAGACGGAAAACACTGCATTACCTGCGGAGATGAAACCAACGACGCCAGCCAAGGGGGCGCAATTGGGATTGTTCACGGAGTATTTGGATCATCCGGCAATCGCGGAACTGAAGGAATTGGCGTTGGATGAAATGACGCCGATGCAGGCGTTTGATGCGCTGCGGCGGTTGAAGGAACTCGTGTCGAACGATTGATGCATGCGATTAGTTTTTCGGTGTAGGCGGCCAATCCATGTCAGGAATCGGCGGCCACAACACCCAATCGCCATCAGGAGGATAACCGGCGGTACCGTATTCATGTGCGATAACACGCCGAGATTCTTCTTTGGAAATCCACCGGCGAGCAGCTCCGTTGTCTACCACGACACTTGCTTCGGTTCCCCAACTTGGCGGTCGACCTCCGTCGTCGTCGCGATCATTTCCGACGGAATAAACGACTGGCCTGCCGTTGTTGAGTGTGTAGCGGATCGGTTCGCCTCCAAAAATATCGGTTGGGATGGATGGCAACAGATCAGGTACAAGTTCAGCCAAGGAATCCGGCCATTTACCATAGTGGCGGCGGTACAACTCCAATGCGATCGCGACCAGCATCGTGTCACGTTTGAATCGCGCATAATCCTGATTCAAAATCGCGTGCTCAATGGCTGGCATCAACCGCACCAACGGCAGGTACCGCCATCGAGTCATCGTGGATGCCTCCCAGGTCGGCAACAGACTGCCAACAATATCACCCTCTCGCTGCTCGATGGGCACTTCCGCGTTGCGTTCCATTTTGTCCATCAAACGATCGTACTCGGCGAGTATCTGACGTCGGTTAAGCACCAACATGCTCATGGCGGGTGTTGCTGCGATGATGGCGCCACCGTCGTACACCGGGCCATGCGAACCATCCGAATGCATGATCAACGAATCAAGCAACTTCATTCCTTCAAGTGTGATGCGGCCGTTGCCGCTGCCGTCGTCGGTGTATGTGCGCTGAATGATGTCATAAAAGCCTAGTCGCTCGCCCCCGATCCGGACTCGTAGTTGATCGTTGGTGAACGAGGCAAGCCGATGGGCCAATTGTTCCAATTGTTCATCGGTGAACAACTGCGGCTGGTCTGCGAGAAACTCCCCGATGCGATCAAGCAACATGTGAAACAGTGCGAGGCTGACAAGGTCGCCGATAAGGAGGGGATTTTCGCGTGCATGTCGGGTGATACCGATCATGGTGCTGAAATCGTCCAGAACTGTTTTGGAGTCGCCAACCGCAGCGGCGCGGCGGGCATCAATCACCAGGAGATATGCCAGCTGGCGCATTTCCTGAAAGGGAACTCGCACACCAAAAATGGGAGCAGTAGCACCAAATTGCGAAATACTTGCATCCGGCCAGAGTTTCTTGTCCTCTTCCGAAACTTGTACGGTTGCTTGAAAACCCATTCCCGGCATCGCCGCGGCTTTGCGAATCAGGGCGATTCGATCGGCGTGCTGAATGACGAACTGTTCGTAGGCGGGCCAATCTGGATCGCCGGGCTTCACTCCGCCGGGCTGGGGGCGATCGGGTCGATCGACGATTGAGTCGAATGAAGGCAGGCCGATCAACGCTTCTCGATAGAGGGGCCAAGCACGCTGATCGACAGGCACAGCGGCTGCGGTCTTGTTTAGGTCCGCCAGATAATCGTGAGAAATCGTTGGCGAGCCGACGAAGAAGCGAATTGCAAGGGGTATGTACAACAAGACGAGAACGGCCGGCAGCAAGAGCACGCCTTGCACGGTGCGTTTGGCGGTCTGCCACCACAGCGGCCGATTGCGCTTCTTGGCGCGGCGGATTAGTTTGGCGATGTGTTTTGCATTGCCGAAGTTGTCGGCGAGTTCTTGGACCGTGGCACCCGCTTGCAGGCCATCATGAAAATGAGCGGCGAGTTCACGGGCGACTTCCAGTTTTTCCCGACGCCAGAGACGGGTTCTTCCAACGACACTCATGATCAGTTGCGGAAGCGGGTTCGGCAGATTCTCCGCATCGACGACATAGGCAACACTCAACTTCGCGGTGAGTTCTCCTCGCAGGACATCCGAGAGCGGCGTATGCCGCAGGCGCGCAAACAAAGAACTCTGATCAACCTGACTTGGGGGTTGAACGGAAGAGCCGCTCATGCAATCGCTCCGCTGACGACTGGGGATGGCGAGTCGAGCACACCCATTTTTGTCATGGCTGCTGCCACGGCCTTCCACTGCTTGGTTTCATCAATGAGGCGTAGACGGCCGCGATCGGTGAGAGCGTAGTATTTGCGTTGCCGGCCGGCATCGGTGGCTCGCCAGCGAGCTTCCACAAGACTCTTTGCCTCAAGGTTGTAGAGCATGGGATAAAGGGTGGATTGGCCCATGGCGAGGACGCCATCGGATTGCTGGGCGAGGGCTTCCACAAGTTCATAGCCATACATCTCGCCACGTACTGCTAGCATTTTGAGTACGGCGACAGGCCCGGCCCCGCGCATGAGTTCTCGTTCTATTCGCATCGAATCACTCGCCTTCCAACTGTTTTCCAGCAAAACGTCATACTATGTCTTGCATAGTATGCGACGCGATTTTGCCTTTGTCAAGGAGTTTTCTGCATAAACTTCGTCCATGAATTGTTCGGGACGCAAAACGGCTCTGGTGAAGGCCTTGTTAGCCGGAGTGTTTCTGCATGTGCCGGTCGCGTTTGCGCAGTCGCCGGAGATATCCCCCGCCGTTTTACCAACGACACCCCACGCTTCAACAATACCAGCCGCCACCGTAGTGAAACCCAGTTCACTCGCAGCTGCGACGAAGGTGGAGCAAGAAACACTGGAGCGGATGTTGAAGGACGCTTCGTGGCCGCGGCGGGCAATTGCGGCGTTGCGACTGGAGCGATTTGAAGACGATCAGAGTCAGGCACTGCTGAAAAAACTCCTGCGCGATCCGACTTGGCAGGTGCGGGCGTTTGCAATTCGCTGTTTGGCGCAGAGGCATGTGGGTGCAGAGGAAGATTGGTTTGCTGAAGAAAATGAACCGCGTGTGCTTCGGGCGGCGCTTCGCTATCGATATGACATTGATTCCAAGCGGCTGGCTCGCGGAATTGAATCGCTTGCCAAATCGAGCGACCTGAAGAACAAGATGCTTGCGGCGGAACTTGCTGCGGCGAGCGGTGATGCGGAATTGAAGAAAACTGGAGTTGAAGCGATTCAGCAAATCATTCTTCGCATGAATCGTGGTGAGTCCGGAGCGCTTTCGCCACGGTTGGCGTTGTTGACTGGCCAGACAACATTGCGCCGGCCGCTCCAGTGGCAATCGTGGCTGATGAAGACAGGCAAGCGATGGGAACTACAGACCGCCGCTCTCCTCAATGACAATCACACGTTACAGAGCCAACCTTCGCTGCTTGGGCGACTTGAACCAGAACAGTTTGCAGGACTTGAGACCTACATGGCGACGTTGGGTGCGAGGGAAGTCGATCTGGCAATCCTTCTGGATTGCACAGCGAGCATGGGGCGGGAAATTGCTGCAGCGCAGGCTGGAATCGATGACATGGTGCTGTTTGTGCACGACATGGTTTCATCGCTTCGGGTCGGGTTGATCGCATACCGAGATCGAGGGGACGAGTTTGAAACAAAAGGATGGGAGTTCAGTGACGACCTTTCGAAATTGCGCTCGCAACTCTGGCAATTGGCGGCGGAGGGCGGCGGCGATGGGCCGGAAGCGGTTCACCCGGCGATGAAACTAGCTCTCATGCAACTTCATTGGCGGCCCGAGAGCGAGAAGGTGATGGTGATCGTTGGCGATGCTCCGCCACGTGTTGGGTATGGCGGCCTGTGTATTGCTCTGGCAAAACGGGCCCATGAAGAAGCGCATCTCACGACGCATGTAATCCAGGCACGAAACAAAGATGTGAAGCACTTTCCGGAAATTGCGGAGGCGGGCGGCGGACGGTGCGTTTCGCTGACGGAGTCTGATTCTCTCATGGCGGAGGTCACCGGTCTGACGCTGGGAGATCGCTTCAGTGAAGAGTTCCGAGAGTTTTTTCGGATCTATCTGGAGTTGTGCCGGTGAGGAACCAAAGGAACCGCGTATGAACACGAATGAACACAGATTGAGTCGTTACGTCAAGCGGCTGATGGTTGTCATTTCGCTGATGCTGCTTTCAGGCTGTTATTACGAAGTGCGGGATGCGAGCACAGGCAAGATGTACTACACTGAAAAGTGGGTGGCGGCGGACGGCTACCGAGGGCCTCTAACGATCACCAACGAACAAGGCCAGCAAATCCGGATTCAGAACGCGGAAGTGGTACGGTTGAATCAGGAAGACTATCGTGATGCCACAACAAAGCCGGAAGACAAGTCGAATTCACCGGCACCGTCGCGTCCATGACATGATTTCAGCGTTCGCTCTCACCGGAAAAACTTGTGATTGAACTCTTGAAATTGTGCTGGGCATCGACAACATCGTGTTCATCGCGATCTTGAGCGCCAAACTTCCGCCGGAAAAACGCCAACGGGCGCGGCAAGTGGGGCTTGCCGGCGCGATGATCATGCGCATCGGTTTGCTCTTTGCGATCGGGTGGCTGACGCGACTGACGAACGAGTGGCTTGCCTTCGGCCTGCTTGACTATGTTCTCGGGGGCGAAAAAGCCGGGTTGTCTTGGCGCGACCTAATCCTGCTGGTGGGCGGGTTGTTTTTGATCGCCAAATCCACACACGAGATTCACAGCAAGATGGAAGGCCCGGATGAGGATCGAGAGGGCCGCGCATTCGTGCCGGCGGGTCTGACGTCCATCGTGCTTCAGATCATGCTGATGGACATCATCTTCTCCCTGGATTCAGTTATTACCGCGGTGGGGATGGTCGATCACCTTGCAATCATGATCCTGGCCGTGGTGATTGCGGTGGTAATTATGATGATCTTTGCGCGGCCAATCAGTGAATTTGTGGAGCGGCATCCAACGATCAAGATACTCGCGCTGTCGTTTCTGCTGTTGATTGGTGTGATGCTGATGGCGGAGGGATTGGGGCGGCACATCGAAAAGGGATACATCTATTTCGCCATGGCGTTCTCGCTCGTTGTTGAAATGCTGAATCTGCGATTGAGGCGGGCAGGCAAACGGGCCGAGGTGCGACAGCCGCGCTTACCGGATTGAGACGATTAATCGCGCCCGGCAGCCCCGGCTGTTTCGGGTGATATTGCGATGGCGACATCCCGGGTCTGTTCGATTCGGGGCTGCTGAAGGTCCAAATCGACCGGCCCGGTGATGAGCCTGGCACTTCGTTGCCACGCGATATAGGTCCACGCCCAGCCAAGCATCACAAGAACGCGATTGCGGAAGCCGATGAGATACATGATGTGGATGAAGACCCACAGCAGCCAAGCAAAGAGTCCAGAAAATTGGAACTTGCCAAGCCATGCCACTGCTTTGCCACGACCAATTGTGGCGAGCAATCCCCTGTTGTGAAAGCGAAACGCTGGCATCCGTTGCCACGGCTTGCCAGCACAGCGACTCCAAATTAATTTCGCCACATACTTTCCCATCTGGATTGCTGCGGGCGCTACGCCGGGAATCTCCTTACCGGTTTCCAAGTCAATGACCCTTGCAAGGTCGCCGACGACAAACACTTCCGGATGACCGCTGATCGAAAGGTTTGACTCAACGGTAACTCGACCGTGACGGTCAAGGGGTAGTTGCAATTTGCTGCCGAGTGAGGATGCCTGCACGCCGGCAGCCCAGATTACGTTCTTGGCATCAATGCGTTCACGGCTCGGAGCGGAGCCAACCCAAACACCCTGCCCGTCAATTTCCGTCGCTCTGACGTTCAGGCGAACTTCCACACCGAGTTTCTTGAGCGCGGCCAGGGCTTTTCCCGAGAGTTCCGGCGGAAAGCCGGGCAGTACGCGGTCTTCGGCTTCGATGAGAATTACCCGGGCTGTGGTGGTATCGATGGCACGGAAGTCGCGAGGGATGGATTTGCGTGCCAGTTCACACATCGTGCCTGCCATTTCGACACCGGTGGGACCGCCGCCGATGACGACAAAGGTCAATTCGGCCCGGCGGGCGCCGGGGTCTGCCTCACGTTCAGCGGATTCAAAGGCAAGAAGAAATCGCCTGCGGATTTCCAGCGCATCATCGATTGTCTTCAACCCCGGCGCGTATTTGGACCAGTCGCTCTCGTGACCAAAGTAGGAGTGCCTCGCTCCGGTGGCGACGATGAGATAGTCATAATCAATCACGCCATCGCTCAAATGCACAATGCGATTGGCGGTGTCAATATCAACGGCACGGCCCAGCAGCACGGTTGTATTCTTCTGCCCGCCAAGCACCTTGCGAATTGGGGCGGCGATATCGGCGGGTGAGAGTGCGGCTGTGGCCACTTCATACAGGAGCGGTTGAAAGAGGTGGTGGTTGGCACGATCGATGAGCGTGACGCGAACTGGAGCCTTTCGCAGCCCCTTGGCAGCGTAAAGCCCGGCAAATCCGCCGCCGATGATCACCACATGCGGCAATCGTCCGGGGCTGTGCATCTGCTGCGTCATCGCGCGATACCTCACTGCGATTGTAGCGCGAATTTGCGCGGCGTTCGTCAAGCAAGTATGATTGGCGACCGTGCCCGGCCCTGATACTAATCATGCTCAATCATGGTTCACGCGCCTTGGCCTCAACCGCTCCACCGGCGCTTTGCTTCTTGCGATTCTTCTAATTGGCATGGGACAGGAACTTTGGGCGCCATTCATGCCCAAGTTCATCCAGGCAAGCATTGAGGACTTCCTTCAGGCGCACTCCGGGCAGTTTGGGTTGTGCAATGCGGCAATCATCGTCTTGGCGGTGGGTCTTTTCGGATTCTGGAAGGATTTTCAGGAGGCCGTGTACTACTACCTTGGCGGCAGGATTGGCGGGACGCTGGGTACGCGGAAGGCGCTGATCTGGTTCTCGATGATGCCGCTGGTTGGATATGCGCTGTTGCTTTGTGCACTCACACCGCTGCTGGCAACGATCATGGCGTTCGCGGCCTTGCCCTTCATATCCGCCTACGACTCAATCTCTCAACCTTCGGCGTTGCGAGTGGTAGGCGACACCCTTCAGGTGCAGCACCGCACGATGGCATTTTCCTTGCAGTCAATCCAACGGCGGATTTCGCGCATCGGTGCCTACTTGATCGGCGGTCTTTTGGTGTTTCACTTTGGCGCAGTGTTTGGCGTCAAGGTTGGAGTCGCCTTGAGCGTTGTTTTGGTTTTGATCGCGGTGATCGTGCAGGTCGGCATGCTTAAGACAGATGCGCGCGACACCGCAAAGAGAGCGCCGGGATTCAGTCTGGGGTTGCTGCGGCGTTTTCATCCGGAATTGAGAAAACTATTGATGGCCGACATCTTGGCGCGCGTGGCAGAAGGAATGCCGCGTGAGTTGTTCGTGCTGTATGCCGTGGTAACGACAGCGAAGGGCACCGAGAATACAGCAGCGAACCTTGGCGTATTCGCCATAGATGCCAAGGTATTTGGAATGTTGCTGGCGTTGCAGTCTTTGACTTCGATGGTGTTGTACATACCGATAGGCTGGCTGGCTTCCAAACCCGGTGCACGCAAGAAACCATTCATTGGCCTGACGTTTGTGTTCTTCGCGCTGTTTCCGATTTCATTTTGGTGGCTGGGATCGACATTTGGGGTTGCTGGACTGGCACTTGCCTACGTGATTGCGGGGTTGCGCGAAATCGGAGAACCGGCGCGGAAGGCGATGATAACGGAGTTACTGCCTGCAGACGCCAAGACAGCGGCGACGGGCCTGTATTGGTCGGTACGAACCTTTTCTGTGATGCTCGCTCCATTGCTGGGTGCCGTCGTGTGGCTGCTGGTGAGTCCAGAGGCCACATTTATCATCGCGTCTCTCGTCGGCCTGATTGGTGCCGTCTCATTCTGGCTTTTGTTTGAGCGTCGTCGCACCGGCACGTGAGAATCCTACAGACTCAACTCATGAGAACCTCGTCTATACTCGATACGACCACGGTAGGATGCGCCCATAGCGTCCTCTGTTTTCTTCAGGATTTCCCATGCTGAACCTTCGCGTTGCCCATCGATTGCTCGCTGCCCTCATGCTTGCGGGCGCATGCACTTCGATTCCCATGCAGGCGCCTCAAGCGTTTGGACAGGAATTGGTCACCCCCCCAACCACACGTGTTCAGGAGGGCGTCAAAGCCATTCCCGCGGTTCCCATTCGACATTTGTTGGTTATCGCGCCGCAAGATTATCGGTTGGCTCTTCAGGAGTTCATGCATTTCAAAAACTCGAGCCCGGAGATATCGACTCAATTTGCGTCTCTGGATGAAGCCCTCAATTGCGGTGGTGCCGATGATGCGGAGAAACTCAAATCATTTATTTACATTCAGTGGCGGATTCGCAAGTTCGATTACCTGTTGCTCGTTGGTGACGCTGATGTGATGCCGATGCGTTACATGGTTCTGGACCGTTGCACGCCTGCTGCATTTGATTACGCCTTCTATGCTTCAGACCTGTACTACAGTGATCTCGCAAAGCCTGATGGATCATTTGCAGATTGGAACGGCCAGAAGGAAGGATTTCACCGGCTGTACTTCGGCGAGGTACGCGGCGAAAAGAACAAAACCGATCCGATTAACTTTGACGAGATCGATTACCAACCAGAGATTGCCGTCGGTCGATGGCCGGTGAGTTCTGTTGAGGAAGCCAGAGCCATGGCGGAAAAATCAATGGCGTACGAAAGAGCCTTGAAATCAGGCGCCAAACTCGGCGCCACAACCGTGGGATTGTTTGCCTGCGGCGGATGGGTGGATGGGCGCGGGCTGCTTGATTCGTTGGCAGCGTCGCTGCCGAAGAACTGGAACGCGGAAAAGCGGTACTTTGTCGACGGCAATCGGAACGATCACACCTCTCCCCCAAATGCAACGGAAGCTGTGTCGCTTCTCAACAGTGGCGTGGGAGTGCTTGCGCACATCGGCCACGGCTTTGATAACGGCTGGGCAGACAGCTTCACGCTCAACAATTTGAAGGAATTGAAAAACGTCGACCGCCTGCCGATCATGATCTCTGCTGGCTGCGGCACAGGCGTGTGCACCATTCAAGCCCCCTATGAGGCCTACACCGACTTGGAAGGCAATGAGCACAAGGGAACCAACAACGGCGAAGTATTCACCGCACCCCCACCGTCACCTTCGTGCTATCAAAAAGGCGAGCACAACAAATCGAGCATGGGCGAACAATTGCTGCGTGCTGGCCCGGATGGAGCGGTGGCCTACATCGGTTGCAACACCGGCGGCCAACCTTGCGCGCTGACGCTGGTTGAGGGATTCATCAGCGATATCGCCAAGGAGCAGGCTCCGCGATTGGGAGATTGCTGGCTCGCGGCGGTGCGACATTATTTTGAGAAGGAAAACCTAGCGACGATCAAGCCGAACGACAGTTGGTATCCGCCAAGCGTTTTCTATCAGCCAATGAAGTACATGGTGTTTGGCGACCCGAGCTTGCCGCTGGCGGCGCCGCCGACAAGCGCGCCGATCATCGAAACTCTTGGTAAGTAGTCTTAGGATTGCGAATCGGAGGTTGAGACGTGACCAGCCACCCAAGTCTTGGTTGAACGCTTCTTCCCCCGCGCGTCCCAGCACGCCTCCAGCATTTCCCTCACGCCCGTACCGGTCGCGCCGCTCACAAGTACCGGATTCTCGCCGCGCGGCAGTCTCAACTTCGCAATCAACTTCTTCACGCGATCGGCCCGATCTTCCTCCGGCACGAGGTCGATCTTGTTGAATACGATAATTTCCGGCTTCTCGGCCAACTCAACGGAATAGTCCAGCAGTTCCTGCCGAATAATCTCGTAGTTTTTGGCGGGATCGGAATCATCGAGCGGCGCAATGTCCAGCACATGCACGAGAACTGCGGTGCGTTCGATATGGCGCAGGAAATCATGGCCAAGCCCGGCCCCCGCTGCGGCACCTTCGATAAGGCCCGGAATATCCGCCACGACGAGGCGGCGTTCACTGGAGAGTTCCGCAATTCCCAGATGAGGCGAAAGCGTCGTGAAGGGATAGTCAGCGACCTTGGGCGTGGCGCGGCTGACAGCCCGCAGGAGGGTTGATTTGCCTGCGTTGGGCAGGCCGACAAGACCAACATCGGCCAGCAGCTTTAGTTCCAGTTGCAAGGTGCGTTCTTCGCCGGGTTCGCCGGGGGTGGATTCAGTCGGTGACTGATGGATGGAAGTCTTGAAACGTTCGTTGCCAAGACCGCCTTTGCCGCCGCGCGCGATCACGAAGCGCTGATCGATCTGACTGATATCCACCAAGACCTGTGACGAGTCAAAATCCGAAATGACCGTACCAAGCGGGACAGGAATGATGATGTCGGCTCCGTCGCCGCCGGTCATTTGGCTGCCCAACCCGCTGCCACCGTTCTTGGCTCGATAGTGCGGGTGGTGGGTGAGATGGATGAGCGTGTCGTAGGAGGGGTCTGCGACGATAACAATGTCGCCGCCCTTACCGCCATCGCCACCATCGGGCCCGCCTCTGGGGATATATTTCTCACGCCGAAAACTGACGCAGCCGTTGCCGCCCTTTCCGGCACGAATGAAGATGGTGGCACGATCGATGAAGAGCATTGGCGACGGTTCTGAATTCGGACGACGGAGGTCGGAGTGATTGACGATTGACGATTGACGATTTTGATCTAGTTTATGCAGAGATCTCGCGGTCAATCTGTCAGCAGCCACAAATGAAAAGAG
>CAZWJR010000049.1:12970-14337 GCA_964634655.1 uncultured Isosphaeraceae bacterium
CTTCGATTGGGTTCGGGCGACGTTAAGAAGCCGCTACGCTTCCCACGGCGGCATACTGGGGAATTGCCTTGTCATCGGGGATGATGTCAATAAACCGGCCGCGGAAGCGGACGGTGCCATCGGTGAGGGCAAACAGCGAGTCATCGTTGGCTCGCTTCACAAGGTAGCCGGCTTTGAATTTGGTGCCGCATTGGCGAATGATCATGGCGCCGGCTTGGGCGAATTGGCCGCCATAGAGTTTGATGCCACGGAATTGCGGGTTTGAATCGCGTCCGTTGCGGGTGGAACCTTGTCCCTTTTTATGTGCCATGACGAAACCTCGAAAAGTGATCGACGAACTGTGATTGATAACTGGAGCGAACTGCGGGGGGTCAGTTTAGGCCCGGATCACCGCATAATCCATGTTTCCTGAACCATGTCCACCGGGTGGCTGCCCCGGGCACTTGGATCGCCGGGAACCACGTAATCCCGTTGGAGAGTCTTGCGGAGAATGACTTCAGCGCCGGTGACGGGATTCTTCGCCCGGGCAGTCTCGCCACTGATTCCCGCTATGAAAAGCGACATTTCCGTGACTTTAAGCGAATTGGCCGGCCAAATGATGAGGCCTTCCTTGGCGTTTTCTCGGCCCTGGTAAATATCACCAAGTGCGGTGTTCTGATCTTCAAGAAACTCGTTCCCCAACAGGTTGAGCAAATCCTGGGTAACCGCAGGAGGCACATCACGGCCGGCGGAGAGGATGTCGCCGGTATCGGTGTACAGGACCATATTGGGCGCCCAGAGTTGGTCTTTGCCGGTGCGATTGGTGACGGTGTATGTGAAGTACCAGTAATTGGAGCCGGTGCCAGGATCGGCGTACAGCCGCAGCGGGCCTGGCTCGAAATTCAATTCCCAACGATATGGCACGGGTGCGGGCTTTGGATAGGCCAAGGCGACGGCAGAGACGGCTAGCGCCGCAAGAACCGCGGGCAGGCAGGGCACTCTGATCAGTGATAAAAAACGCCGCATGTTTATGGCTCCGATCCCGGTCGAAACGGTTATTGTAGTGTAGAGCGTGGAAGCGTCAATTCCCGCGTGCCACATGACTATTTCGCAGACAAACGCTGACCAGTTGCTGCCCCCGGGCGACGAATTGGGCCCGATCATCCGGGTGGGGCAGGAACGTCGATCTGAAGCCATTGGCAGGCTTCTGGCGGTGGGCTCTCACGCCGATGGCGATCACACCCATCGTTTCCTGAAGTATGCCAAGGATCATCGTATCGACCTGACCGAACTATGGTCGCGATTGGATCGTCAGGGCAGGGTCACAGAAACGGTTCTTGCGGTTCCAAACCCCGGGAGAACGGCGATGATGTTCGCCAGTCACCCAC
>CAZWJR010000050.1:0-14327 GCA_964634655.1 uncultured Isosphaeraceae bacterium
CGTCGCGTTTCCACGTCGCTATGTTTGCACGGACGATCCAACAGCCGCGTAATGCCCGGACGTGCCAGAAGGCGTTGTAGGCAACCACCGTGCAAGGTTTGAAAATGCCAAAAAATTTTGCGGACGCGATAGAAGTACTGCCCGCAAAACGACCCCGGGCGTGTGTCACACTTTTCTGGCGGGAACAATGGCGATGGTTACAAGATGGTTACAACGCTCGGCTCGGCACGGCTCCGATCATCGCCGATCATCACCACTCACCACCGCATGGCGCATCGGCATGGCATGGTTGCATTGAAACGCGGCCCACGTCTCGCACTTCGGAACCGAGGGTTGGAGGTTCGAATCCTCCCGTGCGCGTTTTTTCATGCCTGCACCGCCTGGGCGGGGGTCTTAGCAGGACGCCTTTGTTGCAGCGCCAGATTGTTGTGAAACCTGTTTGAGGAATTCGAGCAATCGTTGAGCCTGGGATTCTCTTGAGAGTTCTGCGATGAGATTGGAATCCGGGTTGTTGCGGAATTGCGATGGATTTGTGATCAGTTGCTGCAGTGTTTGGAGGAGGCGATCAGTCTCTTGCGGCACGTGCCGGCCTCGCCGGGTTTGATTGACCAATCGAACCGCGCTGGTGTTGTCACGCTGACCGATGACAAGAATTGGGGCGTTGGCGGCGATGTATTCGAACAAACGGGAAGGGAGTATGCCATCGGCGACTTGATCGAAATCGAGGTAGATCAATGCATCGGCGTCTCGTTGCATCCAACGGGCTGTTTGGAAATCAACCAGGCCATGATCGCGAAGGACGTTTTCAAGGCCGATCTTGTGGCAGGCGGCGGCCCATTCTTTTGAATTGAAGCCGGCGACGTGAAGGTGGAAGCGATCCTTCAGATCTGTTGTCTGCAATTGCTTCAGCGCGTTCAACAGCGGCAGCGGGTTTTGCCAGGGCGGATAGAACGTGCCGGTGAAAACAAGATTGATTGCGTTTTTCGGTGAAACAGACTTTGAGAAACAGTTTTCGCTTGGCAGAGTGTCTTCAAGAGCGGATTCGTAGCCGTTGTAAATCACCTTCACCGGGGCGGTGGTGCTTTGCTGCAGGATCGCGGCACAGCCTTCACTTACGGTGACAACTGCATCGGCTTCCTGCAAACAGGATTTTTCCAAGTGTCGCTCACGAATTGTGAATGGAAAGAGGCCGGAGAAAAGATGGTTGCGCGTCCAGAGGTCGTTGAAGGCAGCGACCCATCGGCGAGTGTGGCCGCGCCGTCGCAGTTCTCTGCCGATGAGGTGGGAGGTGTAGGGGCCACCGACGGTGTAGACCAAGTCCCATCCGTCGTTGGAGGCGTTGGCGCTGGCCCATTCGATTGCGGAGCGGACCCAGTAATCTGTGAGATCGGGCATTCGCACGCCGCTGAAGATTCCTGTGCGTTGACGGAAATTGCGAGCGATGGATCGACCGAGACTCCTGCGTTTGGCAGGTTGCAGGCTTGCATCCGTGGGTGCTGGTGAGGTTTTCTCAAATCGACGAAGTCGCTCAAGAAGTTTGGGGACGGAATATGAAAGCGTGACCACTGCAAAGCCATTGTGCGGTCGATCCGGACCGCATTGGTCCGGACGCTTTGGCACGGTGAGCACGGTCACATCCTCTCCTGTGGCGGCCCATGTGCTGGCGTTGCACCACGCAAACTGTGCCGCGATGGCGTGCTGCGGAGGAAAGAATGCAGAAATCAAAAGAATGCGCAAATCGGTTACCCGGTTGTGTAGATGGACATCAACTGCTCAAGATACGCTTGCGGCGTCCGTTTGGACAGGAATGCGGTTGCATCAAAGTTGTTGAGCGAACCGGCGGCATGTGCGGATTCAATCGCCTTCAGATTGGCGATGAGCGCGGGTTGGTCGATGGGATTGAAGCAGGATCCGATACCTGATTCCCCCACTACTTCTTTCATGCCACCCATGTCTGACACCAACAGGTTTGTGGCAGCGGAAAGGGCTTCAAACATGGCGTTGGGAGCATTTTCCAGACACAACGAGGGAAGGAGTAGAACGTGCGATTGAGCAATGACGGATTGAGTTTCATCGTGCGACAGACGGCCGCGGAATTGGATGCGATTAGCAAAGGGACGGCGGGCAGCGACGGCCTGGCACTGGGCAAGTGACGAGCCATCGCCAACGATGATGAGCGAGCCGGCAAACGTATCTGGCAGCATGCTGATGAATTCAGCCAGGCCCTTCTCCGGCTCGACACGACCGGCAAAAACAAATTGCAGCGTTGGTGATCGTTTGCTGCGGGCTTTGATTGGCTGCGGCGCTGGGTTTGGCAGGTAAGCGGTGGGAAGGCCCGCGGCGGCGATGTGTGTTTCCAGGAATCGGCTGGGGCAGAGGATGCGGTCGATGACTCGTCGCAGATCGGTTCTTCGGTAGTTGCGATACCACTGGAGGCCGCGCAGGAAACTGTAGAGGCGGCCACGATGATCCCATCGGCTTGCGAGAATCTGGCGGGTTGACATCTCATGGCCGGCGGGCGCACTGGTCCATTTGCCATCATTTCTCATCCGCGAGACGGGGTTGGGGCAAATGAGGTGAAAATCGTGAGCGGTTGCGATGATGCGGACATGGTGTGGATGCTGCTTGGTGCGCCATTGCGCGAGCGTTTTAAGAATACCGGGAGACAGGGCGTGATAGAAATTGTGCAGGTGAACCACATCCGGTGTGAATTGTTGAAGAGTTTTTTCCAGCGCGGTGCATGCGATGGGGTTGTGGATGTATCGCCACGGCCACAGACGATGGCGCGGCAATTGCGAGACCGTGAAGAGTTCGGTCTGGCAGCCACTTGCGCGCAGCAACTGATCGGTCTGCGCAACGACAATTTCCGCGCCGCCGGCGCGCTCGTAGTCGTTGATGTGCAGCACTCGCATGGGAGGAGAATCCAGCGGTTTGGTTCCCGCGTCAATGGCCGCGGAGGGAAACGTGGGCAAACTTGAGTTCAACCGCCACTGCTGGGCGAGAGGATGGCGGATTCCATGGCGGCGGGATCAAACCAGCCCTGGCGAAAGCGGACGATTCCATGGCGATCAACAAGCAAGCCGAGGTTGGGAGCCTGACCGAGGGCTTTCCAGGTTGCGTTATCCATCGTGTCGACGACAACGATGGTGTGCGGCGCGAGGCGATGGTGATATTCGCGCGCCAAGGCCAATCGATCCTCCAGTGAATCTGGCTGGCGGTACAGGACGCCATCGCGGGTATTGTCAGCGGGAACCCACTCCTTGCCGGTGTACGGACACGGATCACCATTGGGATGAGCATCAATGGTGTAGACCACAACGAAGGCAACGGTGTTCCCGAAACGTTTTTGAAGCTCTTCAACATCGTGCTGCTGGCGACGGGCGACGTTGCAGGTGAGTGATGCGGTGACAAGCACGAGCGGACGATCGCCTTGAAGAAGTTGCAATGAAGGCGGCTGACCGTAAAGGCCGACGATGGACAAGTTGGGGAGCGGTTGGCCGGGCTGAACGCCGCGCTGGGTGAACATCTGGCGTGCTTCTTCAAAATCGATCCGATCACTGGTTTTGGGGGAGGCGCACCCGGCGAGTACAGCGAGCAAGGGAATCAGAAAAATTGAATTTCGCATGGCCCGATGATCGCAAGAAGCAGCGATCTGTGCCAGCGGGCTCCAGCCGGAAAAAGTGGGCGATAAAGGACTCGAACCTTCGACCTCACGGGTGTGATCCGTGCGCTCTAGCCAGCTGAGCTAATCGCCCGGGCGAATTTGATTATAGACGAATTCTCACCAAGAGACAGGCGTCATTCTGATTTGCCGATACCGCAGGATTGTTGGTTTACTCTTCGCGGCGTTGGGGTTCGGCGGCGGCGTAGGGGTTTCGTTCTTCCACCCGGCCTTCGGGCGCCTTGGAACGCGGCAGTTCCTGTCGCGGCTGATCTGACACGCGAGAGGACGGTCTGGAGGATTCCTCATCGATTTCGTCGTCGATGCCCTTGATACCTTTCTTGAATTCCACAATTCCCCGACCGAGGCTGCGGCCGACTTCGGGAAGTCTGCGGCCGAAGATGAGCAGGCCGAGGACCAAAAGGATGACCCACTCGCCGCCGCTGGGGAGGCCGAAGGCCAGCGTGGCAGAACATGGGACGATCGGACAAGTCATGGATGTGAACATCGAGGTTTCCTGCGAAAACGTGAAGAGCAACAGGCCATTCTATCTGATTCATCGACACAAAGCGCGGTCGTTGAGAGAATCGGCTCCGGAGCCAGAATTGCCGCAGAATGCAGCAGGAAGGCGTTCTCTGCCGATGAAAACAGACTGTTGATCATTGACCAATACCCCCGAGCCATCGCCCCATGAAACCCATCCATTCGTCGTCGATTTCTATTCTTGTAGCCATTGCCATCCTTGGCGGCTGCCAAAAACCAGTGGTAACCAAACCGGACTATGCCCGGAAACTGGGCCCGGGTGAATCGGCGCTGCGGCTGGTGACGGATCCATCCCACCTGCCGGATTTTGCGGCGGCGTATCGGCTGCGCGATGTGTTCTTGTTGGATGCGATCGACCAGAGCATTGGATGGTTCCAGAAGCCATCGAGCAAGCAGTTTTATCCTTTTGAGAATTTCACGCATGAACAGGCGCATGCCAGTCTGGTGGCGTTCTCCCAGATAATTCAGTCGGCTTCCAACGAGCAGGCTTTTGTGGATGAGATTATGCAGAAGTTCGATGTGTATGAATCCGTGGGATACAACAATGAAGGCATCGTGTTGTTCACGGGTTACTACGCGCCGATTTTCAAGGCGAGCAAGACGAAGTCCGCACAATTCACCCATCCGCTGTACAAGCGACCGGCGGATCTGGCGACTGATCCGAAGACCGGCGCGCCGCTGGGGCGCAAGTTGGCCAACGGACAGACTGTGCCGTATTACACGCGCGCGGAAATTGAACAACAAAACATGTTCGCGGGCAGCGAACTGGTGTGGCTGGAGGATTCACTTTCGGCGTATATCGTGCAGGTGAACGGCTCGGCGAAGTTGCGGTTGGATGATGGATCGGAGATGTACATCGGCTACGCGGGGAAAACAGATCGGCCATACAAGGGTTTGGGGCAGTCCATGATGGATGAGGGGATTCTGACGCCGGAAGGATTGAGCCTGCGCGCGATCCGCAACTACTACAAGACCAATCCGCAGAAGGTGGATGAACTGATCAATCGCAATGAGAGTTACGTGTTCTTTACAGAGTACATGGGTGACAAATGGCCGGCAGGCTCGCTTGGTGTAAAGGTCATGCCGGAGACGACGCTGGCAACCGACAAGAAAATCTATCCGCGCGGCGGAATGGTTGTGGTGGACACAAAGGCAGTAACGCTTAGCCACTCCAAGAAAGACTTCCTGCGATTCATGCTGGATCAAGACACGGGCGGAGCAATTCAAGCGCCCGGCAGAGCGGACATTTTCATGGGGTGGGACCCCAGCGCGGAGATCCTTGCAGGCGGGCAATATGCTGAAGGCCGGTTGTATTACCTGTTCCTGAAACCTGAATTTGTGAATGGTTACACGCATGCCCCGGCACCGAAGAAAGCACCTGCGGCGCGGAGTTGAGCGGTGATCGACGGCGGAAGAATCAATGCAATCCAAATTCGGAGAGTCGGGCGTCGACGCGGCGCTTGACGTCATCTGACATTTTCAGAATTGATGGATAGTCACGAACGGGCTGGCCGTGGCGTTCATCGCCGTGCATCTTGGCGGTGGCGTCAAAGCCGATGCGGTGTTCGCGCTGGTGCGAATCACGGCTAGGATCGGTGTTGGCACAAAGGTGAAAGAAGACGGATTGCCAATCATTGAGATTGACGGATGAATCCACCGCAATGACAAACGTGGCGGCATCGGGTGGGGAATCATTCCAGAGTTTTTCAATGGCACGAGCGCCATCGCCGGCGTTTTGTTTTCTGACGCCGACAAACGCGCAGCGGCCTTGACCAAAATCTGGGGCGACTATGCTGGGTGATGTCCACCCATCGGTGTCGGTCACGCGGTGATGATTGGAAGGCGTAAGAGGGACGCCATTGACTTCCTCCCCCGCTCTCTTGCGAGTTGCATCGATCCCCATTTTGCAACCAGCGCCAAGCCGAGGCGCGGCGTGGTCGAGAATATCGAGCGGGCCGTTGACAATTTCGATGTCTCGCCTAAAGTCGGCGTTTTCAAACATTGTGCGAAGCACGGCGACTTCATCGTGCACATCGACATCGTCATCGACCACGAAAATGAACTTGGTCCACGCCATCTGGCCCGCTCCCCAAACAGCGTGCATAACGCGGCGGGCCTGAAGCGGGTACGCCTTGCGAATCTTGATGAAGGCGCAGTTGTGAAAGCAACCGAACATCGGCAGGTGATAATCTCCAATATCGTGAATAAGCGTCTTCAGCAGCGGCAGGAAGATGCGCTCGGTCGCCTTGCCCATGTAGTAGTCTTCCTGCGGCGGCAGGCCGACGACGGTGGCTGGAAAAACCGCACCGGTGCGATGGGTGATGGCGGTGACTTCAACGATTGGATAGCGATCCGGAAGGGAGTAGAAACCAGTGTGATCGCCGAAGGGACCTTCAAAGGCGGCGCCGGGGCCGAGAACGGATTTTGGATTTTGGAATTTGGAATTTGGATTATCCACGCGCGGATCGAAGCCAATTTCGCCACAATCAGTGCTGACCCAGCCTTCGATCACGATTTCGCTGTTGGCAGGCACGCGCAAGGGAACGGTTTTGCATTTGACCATTGGGATGCCGTGGGCGTTGAGGAAGCCTGCCAGCAGAAGTTCGCTCATTCCCGGAGGCAGCGGCGCGGTGGCCGCGTAGGGCAGCACGGATTCGCCACCGAGTGCAATGGCGATGGGCATTTTTTGGCCGGCTATCTTCCAACTGCGCCAATGGGCCGCGCCGTCGTGGTGCATGTGCCAGTGCATGACGAGATGGGTCTCATCGATCAATTGGGCCCGGTACATACCAATGTTGTGGCTGGCGGGTTTGGGGTCGTTGCGATCGTCGTAGTGAATTGTGTGCATGCCCGCGAAGGTAATGTAACGACCTTCGCCTCGCGCGGTGCCGGCTTGCTCCGGAGAGACGTTGTAGCCGACGGCAACGGGATCGCCATCAAGCGGCCAGCACTTGATAAGGGGCAGGCGCATGAGATTGACTTCGTCACGGCTGGTGAGTTTCACGTTTTCCTGGCAAGGTCCGGTGCGCTTGAGACGCGGACCGATGCGCAGAAGCGGCAGCAGTTCGCGCGCTTTGCGCAGCATGTCGCTGAACGAACGCGGCGGCGATGGTTTGGTCAGCGATGCCAGGCGATTGGCGATGGAGGTAAAGCCATCGTTGGAGTTTTGACAGCCAAGAGCCATTTCCATGCGGCGATAAGAGCCGAAGACGTTGATGCACAACGGGAAATCGCTGCCTGTTACTTTTTCAAACAAAAGAGCCTTGCCACCCAGACCGGCGTGCATGGGATCGAATCGCATTGCGGCGGGGCTTGTGGATGCGGCGGGAGATTTGCTGTGGCGATCAGCAATTTCCGTGATTTCCAGCAGCGGCGAGACTTCTGCTTTGATGCGATGGAGTTCACCGGATTGCTCCAATGCGTGAAGGAATTCCGGCAGGCTTGCGTGCATGGCGATGAGGATAAATGACAATGAATCCGCCCGCCACGCGCCGCGTGAAACAATTTCGGTCAAAAACCGATAAACTCGGACTTGGTGTTCCCTCATGCCAGACCAGAACGGCCAATTCGCCATTGACCTGCACCACGTTGAAAAGGTTTATCGTGGGAAGGTGCACGCGCTGCGCGGCATCAAGATGCAGGTGAATCGCGGTGAGATTTTTGGATTGCTTGGGCCGAACGGGGCGGGAAAATCGACACTGGTCAAGATCATGATGACGGTGGTGCATCCGACGCGCGCCGCCGGTTCCATGCTTGGCAACCCGATCGGCCACAAACCGACGCTTTCGAGAATTGGGTACCTGCCGGAACATCACCGCTTCCCGCGCTATCTCACCGGTCAACAGGCTCTGGAGTTTTACGCTGCGCTGGCACGGGTGAATGCCCGGGACCGCAAGAAACGAGCAGCGGAACTGTTGCGGGTCATGGGAATGACGGATTGGGCGAACAAGAGAGTTTCGGCCTATTCCAAGGGGATGATGCAGCGAGTCGGTCTGGCTCAATCGCTAATGAACGATCCTGATCTGGTTGTGCTGGATGAGCCGACCGATGGCGTTGATCCCGTTGGCCGGCGAGAAATACGCGATGTGCTGCTTTCATTGCGCAATCAGGGCAAGACGATTTTTCTTAATAGTCATCTACTTAGTGAACTTGAGATGGTGTGCGATCGCGTGGCGATTTTAGTGCAGGGCAGCGTCTCAGTGCAGGGAAGCATGGACGAACTAACGGCCGAGAGCAGGCGGTATGAAATTGTGATTGAAGGGCCGGGCCCGGAGTGGATATCAGAATTCGGCATGCGGGCCGAGGCGTTAGAAGGACAATCACGGCTGATTGCCAAGGGTACTGAACCGGCCATTATTCAACCGGTGATTGATCGCTTGCGAAACGAAAAGCGGTCGATCTGCTCGATCAAGCAGGTGCGTGAAACGCTGGAGGACTTGTTCATGCGGGCGGTGATTGATCCTGCGACGGGCAAGGCGCGTTTGCCGGGTGCGCGTGGCAATGGAGGGGCGTCATGAAGGCATTTACCGCTCTTCTAGTTGATGCGTACCGCGAATTGAACAGCCGCAAACTCTTCTGGGTGGTGCTTTCGCTTTCATTCATATTCATCCTGGTGTACGCCTCAATCGGTTTTGATGACAAAGGCGTGTTCATGTTCTTTGGTTTGCAGCACACGGAAAGCGAACTGATTCGCGCGGGAACGCCGATGGCTGGCCTGTTGTACCGGGGGATTTTTGCAACGTTTGTGGTGCCAATCTGGCTGGCGTGGATCGCCACGATTCTTGCGCTGATTTCCACGGCACCGATTTTTCCGGAGTTTGTCGCAGGCGGCTCGATTGACTTGGTGCTATGCAAGCCTATTTCGCGACTGCGGGTGTTTCTCTACAAGTATCTGGCCAGTCTTTTGTTTGTGGTGCTGCAGGTTACGGTGTTTTGTGCGGGCATTTTTCTGGCAATGGGTTGGCGCCTAAATGACTGGGATTGGCGGGTCTTTCTGGCCATTCCACTAGTGACGCTTGTGTACAGTTATCTGTATTCATTCTGCGTGTTTGTTGGCGTGTGGACGCGCTCCACGCTGGCAGCGCTGCTGCTGACGATGCTGCTGTGGTTTGGCATCTACGCTGTGAACGCTACTGAAGGCATCGTGGTCATGGTGCGGTCACAGATGGAGGCACACGTGGAACAATTTGACGAGGAATTGGCTTTGATGCGCGGCAGGAATGGAGATGTTTCCACTGATTCGGGACAATGGAAGATGGTTGAGGACCAACGGAACAAGGAGCAGGCTGCGATCGACAAAATCAATCGGTGGGTAAAACTGATTCGCGCGGCACGATATCCAATGCCAAAGACTGGCGAGACGATTCAACTGCTGGACCGGACGTTGGCGCGTGTCGACGACATAAACCTCATGGATCTGATAACGGGAAAAGTCATGGTTGGCGCCGATGGAAAGCCGCGAAAGCGACGAGCGATGGAGATGGGTGAACGGGCGCAGGAGAAGACCATGCAGGAAGCGGAGCGTAGCTCACCGCTGTTTATCCTAAGCACATCATTGGGGTTTGAATGTCTGATGCTGGCAGGTGCGGCGCTTGTATTTTGCCGCCGTGACTATTGAAGTCAGCGAGTATCGAGGGCGCGGCTGCGATCATGCGCGGCAGTCAGAGCCTCAATAACGATTTCCGTGAAATTACGCCTTTCAAATACATCGAAAGCAGCGGCGGTGGTTCCGCCGGGGCTCGTCACAGATTGGCGAAGTTGCTCAGCAGATTGTTGGGATTCGCTCAGTAGCTTCCCAGCACCCATTACCGTCTGCTCAACCATCAGGCGTGCGGTTTCTGCGTCGATTCCCAGATTCACCGCCGCTTCTTCCATCGCCTGTGCCAGCAGAAACACATAGGCCGGACCGGAACCGCTTACGGCCGTTACCGCATGCAGAAGCGATTCATCCACCATCGCCGTGCGGCCCAGCGCGGTGAAAATGGAAACGGCGGTGGCCTCATCGCCCGGCCGGGAACCTTCGCCGAGTGCGATTGCAGTCATGCCGGCACCGATCTGGCATGGAATGTTGGGCATGGCTCGTACCATTCGCGCCTTTTCACCCAACGACTGACGGATGAAGCCGGTGTTCAATCCTGCCATGATGGATAGGACGATTTTGTCTGCGGACAGGGGTTGCAATGCACGTGCCACATCTGGAAACACTTGTGGCTTCACCGCAAGAATGATCTGATCAGCGTCTGCAGCGACTTTCGGATCGACCGTAACGGCGCAACCAATTTCTGCGAACATGTCGCGCCGGGTGTGGTCAATCTCTAGAACGATGACTTCGGCGGGTTGGAAGACGGAAGCCCGGATACCGCCGCGCACAATTGCGCCGCCCATGTTTCCACCGCCGATGACGCCGATTCGATGGCTCGACATGAGAGTGGTTATACTGTGTTCTGATGGCGAAGACCAACGGCTACACGGGCAGTTACACGCTTCCGTTCGAGCAGCCAGTGACCGAACTGGAGAAGCAGATCGCCGCGCTGGAAGCGCGGGAGGATGCGGCCGCCTACGCCGAGGAACTGGCCAGTCTCAAATCCAACCGCGACAGCCTGCTGGCGAAGTTGTATCGCGATCTCGACCCATGGGACGCGGTGCGAGTGGCAAGGCATCCGGGCCGGCCGCAGACATCGGATTACATCCAATTGATGTGCCGGGATTTCCGGGAATTGCATGGCGACAGGCACTTTGGCGATGACCCGGCCATTATCACGGGCTTCGGGCGCATCGGCCCGCACAAGTGCATGGTCGTTGGCCACTTGAAGGGGAAGACCACGCAGGAAAAAATCTCCTGTCACTTCGGCTGTGCCCATCCGGAAGGCTACCGCAAGGCATTGCTGAAAATGAAGTTGGCGGAGAAGTTCGGCCTGCCGATTGTCACACTCATTGATACTCCGGGTGCGTATCCGGGATTGAAGGCAGAAGAACGCGGCCAAGCCGAAGCCATCGCGCTGAACCTGCGGGAGATGAGCCGATTGAAGGTGCCGATTGTTTGTGTGGTGATTGGCGAGGGCGGTTCTGGCGGCGCGCTGGGGTTGGGTGTGGGTGACCGGGTGGCGATGATGCAGTACGCGTGGTATTCGGTCATCAGCCCGGAAGGATGTGCCGCGATCCTGTGGAAATCCGCCAATGAAGAGAACAATTCCGCCGCTGCGCAAGCGCTGGCTCTCACCGCCACGGACAATCTGCGAAACGGATTGATCGATGATGTGATTCCGGAACCCGTCGGCGCGGCACATCGTGATGTGAAAGTTGCGGCGGACAATCTTCAGAATTGGATCGTGGATCAGATCAGGGAACTTAAGCGATTCAAGCCGCAAACTCTGGTTCAGCGGCGGTATGAGAAATTCCGGCAGATCGGTGCGATGGCCGGAGGATTGGGCGGGTAGGCCCTGATTTTGCGACGACGTTGACCCACCGCTGGCAATGCCCTATTATGGCCCGATTGTTTTGGGCTTTGGGCTCAAAAACAGGGGTTTTCGACGGCTCTCGCACCTCTTAGGCAGGGGTTTTGATGTGGCGAAAAAGACCGCCGGCAAGAAGGCAACCACAGGTAAAAAGAGCGCGTCCCGTCGCGCTGCCGCATCGCCGAAATCAGCGAAAACGCTGACAAAGCACCGAGCAGCGAAAAAGGGATCGGCGCAAAAGTCGGCGAAGCCGGCTGCGAAAGCCGCCAAGCCAACGCCTGCCACGCGCCCCGCGAAGTCTTCTCGTTTCAACGGCACCATTGCCGTGTCCGGGAAGAAATCAACCAGTAAATCATCAACCAAGAAGACGCCGGGGTCCGCCACGACTGCGACACCGGCGCAGAAAAACATGGGCAAATCCCAGAACGATCAAGTCATCGCCACCGACAAGAAAGGCGCCAAGCAACCCGGCGGCCGCACGAAAAAGACACGAACGGTGGCCGAAGCCGCCAGCACCATTGCGGCAGACGCCAAGGGATACGTCTTCATCAACGGCCGGCGCATTCGCATGATTTCCACCAAGGGTCAGGTCGCGAAAAAGCCAAAAACCAACGGCGCGGCTGTGGTTCGCAACGAACAGGCCGATGAAATTGCCGTCAAGGGCATCAAGACCAAACTTTCCAAGAAGGAACTCAACGACTATCGCGACCTGCTGCTTGAGAAGCGGCGAGAATTGGTCGGTGATTTGAGCGCGATGGAAAACGAAGCCTTGCGTTCAGGAGGCGGCAATCTTTCGCACATGCCTATTCACATGGCGGACATGGGCACCGATACGTTTGATCAGGACTTCATGCTTGGACTTGCCGCCAACGAGCGCGATCAATTGCGGGAGATCGATTCCGCGCTGCAGCGTATTGAAGAGCGCACCTACGGCGTGTGCCAGATGACCGGCGAGCCCATTCCCAAGGCCCGGCTCGACGCCAAGCCGTGGGCGAAACACACGATTGAGGCGGCTCGCCAATTTGAACGGCAGTCTGCCAGGTAATTTGCAGATGTCATCGCCCGAAAACCAGGCCGCGCAGGCAGCGGTGAACACATCACCCCGCAGCTACCGTTCGCCGCGCGCGTGGTTTGTCCTGTTGGCAATTCTGGCGGTGGGATTGAGCGCGGATCTTGGCTCCAAGTCATTCGCATTTCGGGGTTTGGAGGTCAACAGCGATTTTGCCGCCTCGCCGGAAACAGCGTTTGAGATTTTGCCGTGGGGATTGCTCAACAATCAGCTGGTTGTCAATCAGGGTGCGGTTTTTGGCCTGGGCGCGGACCAGCGATTTTTCTTCATCGTATTCACCATTGCGGCGCTGACCGTTGGGCTGTACGTGTTTGGGACGATGACCCGCAGGTCAGACACGATGGCTCACGTCGCTATCGGTCTGGTGCTTGCGGGTGGCATCGGCAACTTGTATGACCGAATCGCCTTTGCGGTGGTACGAGATTTTCTTCACATGCTGCCAGGGCGTCGGCTGCCATATGACTGGACTTGGCCGGGCGGCTCGCCGGAGATGTTTCCGTGGGTTTTCAACGTGGCGGACATGATGCTGCTGTGCGGCATGGTGCTGCTGATGTTGCACATGAGCCGAATGGAGAAGCGGCAAAAAGCGCTCTCGGCGTCGGCAGTTCAGAGCACTCCGGCGTAACTCACTTCACGAGCATTCGCTCTGCATTTTCCACGGTGATCAAATCTTCCTGCGACAAGGCAGGCGGCACATCAACCAATGCCAGTGCGTTATCAATCGTGAACGGCCCCACTGCCGTGCGCCGGATTAGTGTGCAGTGGCCACCGGTGCCGAGCGCTTGGCCGAGTTCCCTTGCCAAACTGCGCACATAAAAACCTTTGGCGCAATGGATAAGCAGTTCCAAGCGCGGCCACTCATAGTTCACAAGTTGCATCGAATGAACGATCACCGGCCTTGCGGGAATCTCAACAGCCTCACCCTTGCGAGCCATCTTGTACGCCCGCCGGCCATTGATCTTCATCGCGCTGAAGGCTGGCGGCTGCTGCATGATTTCGCCTTTGAATTGCTCCAAAGTCGCCTGCACTTTCTCGACCGTTGGTGGGGCAGCAACAACTTGCGTTCGCGTGCCTTCCAGATCATCCGTGGTTGTGAAGGCGGAGAGATCGATCACGGTTTCGTATCGTTTGTCGGTCGCCATCAATTTGTCGATTGATCGTGTTGCCTTGCCGATGGCGATTACCAGCACACCCGTGGCGAGGGGATCGAGCGTGCCTGCGTGTCCGGTTTTCGCCCCGCCTGCTTTGCGCCGAACGATCGAAACCGCCGTCATGGAAGTCATCCGCAGCGGCTTGTCGATCACCAAAATTCCGGAGATTTCCGTCGGTTTGGTTGGATTTGTGGGGGAAGCCATGGACCTGCTTTGGGTGGATGTTCACACGCTTGGACGATTGGAGGTTTCGCCGATAGACTATGCGATTCACCGGACAGGTGTCCGAGCGGCTGAAGGAGCAGCATTGGAAATGCTGTGTACGCCCAACGGTGTACCGTGAGTTCGAATCTCACCCTGTCCGCTTCGAGACAGCGTCAGTGGTCGGCGACAACTGACATATACCCCTCGGGGTGTAGCGCAGCTTGGTAGCGCGTTTGACTGGGGGT
>CAZWJR010000051.1:0-14248 GCA_964634655.1 uncultured Isosphaeraceae bacterium
GAGTCAAAAAACCAACTAATTGAGTCCCCAACGGCGCGCGCAAACTACACCACCCCACCCCCAAAAACCACCCGCCTCCCCAATTCAAAATCCAAAATCCAAAATGTCCCCGCCGCCCACCCCTTTGCCACTATAAAGGAGTCACCATGACCCCAATCCTCCGCCCAACAATCGTCCTTTCCCTCCTTCTCCTCTCCCTCCTCTCCGGCTGCAAAGGTTCCAACGTTTCCGCCTCACCCTCCGATGTCCTCTCCGACAAGGACGTCAAACTCATCCTCAAACAGGCCGAAGCCGCCGCAAGCGCCCAAAAATCTCTCGTTCGCGTCGATTCCCAAGGCCTTCCCCAAACCACCCGCATGCACATCATCGTCATGAATCGCAAAGCCCGCGTCGTCGGCCGAACCTCCATGGATGATGCCTGGCACGGCAGCGTTTCCATCGCCATCTCCAAAGCCTACACCGCCATGGCCTTCAGCAGCGATCAAAACGCACTCACCACCAGAACCATTGGCGCATTAAGCCAACCCGGCGGGCCGCTCTGGAACATCGGCAACTCCAACAACGGCTTCTTTGAACCCGGCCTCATCGAATTCCCCGGCGGGCTCCCTCTCTACAAAAACGGCAAACTCATCGGCAGCATCGGCGTCAGTGGCGATGGCGTCGATGAAGACGAAGCAGTCGCCGCCGCAGGTGCCGCAGGCTTCGAAGCCCCACAAGCAATACGCATCGACTCCGTCACAAAATCCGCTCTGCCCTACAAAAAGTAGAAAGTCGCCGTTCAGATCACCAATCCAAAATCTCCGGTAATGCCCCATACCTCCATACCTCCATGCCTCCATGCCTTAATGCCTTGATTCCTTGATTCCTCCTGCCCTCCGTGGTGAACAAACTGTCCGCCGACCCACAAATCTTCTCCCAATGGCTCACCGCCGCCATCGAACAGGCTGAAAAATCCTGGAGCGAAGGCGGCATCCCCATTGGCTCCGTCCTCGTTAACCCCGCCGCCAACAAAGGCCAAGGCGAAATCGTCGCTCGTGGTCACAACACGCGCGTTCAATCAGGCGACCCCACTGCCCACGCAGAAGTCGTCTGCATCCGCAACGCCGGCCGACGCCGCGATTGGCCCACTCTCACACTCGTCTCCACCCTCTCCCCCTGCCCCATGTGCTCCGGCACATCCATCCTCTTCAAAATCCCACGCGTCATCGTTGGCGAAAACCGCACCTTCCTCGGCGCGGAAAACTGGATGCGAACCAACAACATCCAAGTCATCGTCCTCGACGATCCCCGCTGCATCGCACTCATGGAAAAAATGAAACGCGAAAAACCTGAACTCTGGGCCGAAGACATCGGCGAATAACCCACACACAAGAATCAACCCAACATCATTCCACTTCGACCAGCATTTCAACTTCCACCGTCGCCCTCAGCGGAAGCGAAATGGAACCAACCGCCGCTCGAGCATGCCGACCGCATTCACCAAAAATTTCCTGCAGCACTTCGCTTGCTCCGTTGGCAACTTTTGGCTGATCGATAAACCCCGCATCGCTGCACACAAAAACTCCCAGTCGCACAATTCGCTTCACGTGATCCAGATTGATCTCCATCACATTCGCCAGCACCGCCAGCCCGTTGAGCACGCACTGCCTCGCCGCTGCCCGCGCGTTGTCGATGGATACAACCGAAGGCACCGGTCCGGTCGCCAGCAGTTTGCCATCCAGAAACGGAATCTGCCCGCTGACAAAAATCAGGTGCCCAGTTCGTACCGCCGGCACGTACGCCGCCACTGGCTTTGGAGCCGTCGGAAGTTTGATCCCAAGTTCAGCAAGGCGTTTCTCAATTTGGCCAGTAGGGGGGTTGGACACGGTTTGGGACCCTCATTCAAGTGGAAAGGCCCCAATCCTACTGGGAATTCGCCGATTCACCGCCACCAACGTCGGAAGAGCCGCAGACCAGGAAGTTCGCAATCCGCTAGGGTTTGAACAAAATTTGGACAAAATTTTACTTTTTTTGGGAACCATTGGAACTTGACTGTGTGAAGATACGGAGTATGTTGTGAATGGTGGCTTCGGCTACCACTGACCAGTTGCGGCACCCATACGACTGATCATGCCCTTATCCGGTCGCGCAAGTGACCAAATCATCCCCGCCGCAGTGGTTGACAATCTGGAAGCGCCCACCTGATCCGTGGTTTTGTTTGATGGATCAATGATGGCGATCACCAGGTCGTTGGCTTGCGCAAGCGGATGAACCAATCCTCCAAACCAGGCATCGACTGCGGCAAGGCGGAAGTGATGTGCCTTGACGAAAATGGCTATCCGCCAAAGCACGCGAGATTTTCCAATCGCAGCGCTGCTTTTCGCGGGATCACCCTCACCAATCCACACGGATACATCGGAACCCCCGGCCCCCTTTGGGTTGGCGGAATCTCGAATGGGCGCGAACTGCGAAGTACCTGACCTTGACGTTTCTGAGCCTGTGCGATCGACGTCGCTGACGAGCTCGCACAGTTTACGGTTCGTTTGGTGAAGTTCTCAAAGTCCCGCTCTTATTTCATTCCATTCATTTCACTTTAGGAGACTTGCCATGAAGAACCGTTTGAAAGGATTTACGCTCGTGGAATTGCTGGTGGTCATCGCAATCATTGCTTTGCTCATCGGCCTCTTGCTGCCGGCTTTGGCGAAAGCCCGCGCGAATGCAAACTCGCTGAAGGACAAGACCCAGTTGACGCAGATTCACAAATCAGCATTGGGCTTTGCCTCGGAGAACAAGGGCCGTCTGCCAACCCCTGGTCTCATCAACCGTGCGGCAGATCAGTTCCTCGGCCAGACCCCCGGCGTCGGACCGGAAGATTTCGCGCAGAACACCAGCGCCAATCTCTATTCCGTCATGATCGCGCAGAACCTGTTCAACACCGACATCCTGATCGGTACGACCGAAGTCAATTCAGCCATTGTGCAGAAGGCCGATTACAACTTCAACGCCTACAAGCCTGCCTCTGATGTTTATTGGGATACAACGTTTCAGGCCGATCCCTCCAGCACCGTTTGCAACACGTCGTACGCCCACGGCGCGTTGTGCGGTCAGCGCAAGAAGGCAGAGTGGAAGGACAGCCAGAAGGCTGGCTACGCCGCATTCGGCACCCGCGGCACCTCTGGCGGTCCCGGTGGCTTCGGCGGCGCTCGCAGCGGACCGGAATATGAAAAATCTCCCACCCTGCTCCTGCACGGCCCCAAGCAGCAGTGGAACGGTCACATCGTTTTCAACGACAATCACGCGGAATCCCTCCTGGATTTCTATGCCTCGTTGTGCGTGTATCAGCCGCAGAGCACGTTGATTCCAACCAAGGACAACTTCTTTGCCGCAGAGTTCAACCTGGGCCAGAAGGACGGCGATTCCTACATCGGCCTGTTCACCACAGCCACGGTCGACACCGCCACCCCGAAGTGGGATCCGCAACTTCCGTAACTTGTTTCCCCGTCGGCCTGCCACCGCAGACCGGCGGATTTGTTCGAACAGTCAGTGTCTTCTCAACGTTTGTTCCGCAAACCTTTTCTTTGGAGTCCAACATATGAAACGCAACCGAGGCTTTACGCTCATCGAATTGCTGGTGGTCATGGCGATTATCGCCCTGCTCATCGGCCTGTTGCTCCCGGCCCTCAACAAGGCCAGAGCCACTGCCAAACTCACCAAGGACGCTACACAAATTCGTGGCATCCACCAGTCATGGCTGGTCTTCTCCCGTGAATTTGCCGGCGTTTTCCCCACGCCCGGCCTGATTGATCGCTTGCCTTTCAACAGCGTGGAAACTCCCGGCCGGGGTCCGGAAGATAAGAAAATGAACTGCACCGCCAACATTCACTCGGCCTGCATCATGGGTAATTACTACACTCCGGAAGTCTGCGTCGGACCGACCGAGCCCAGCGGCAAGATCGGCGTGAAGGATGACTACAACTACGAGCAGTATGACGTTACCCCCACCGTGGATCGCTATTGGGACACCACTTTCAATTCCGACCCAACCACCGTCTCTCACACCTCGTACGCCAGCATGCCGGTCGCTCGCGATCGCCAGATTCAGCAGTGGCGTGATTGCCTGGATTCCAAGTTTGCCATCATCGGCAACCGTGGCGTCAACGGCGGCGCCATCGATCAGGCCACCTACAACGCCTCCCTCACGCTGCAGATTCACGGCAAGAAGCAGTGGATGGGCAACATCTGCTTTAACGACAACCACACCGTGGTTAGCAAGACCTTCACTCCCGAAAACATGACCACGACGGCCGCTCTGGCAGTCGGCGGAGCGGACAATCTTTATCGCAACGACCAGACCGGCAACAACGCCACTTCCGGTACTGACAGTTGGCTGGCCATGATCAGCAACAACCCGTCGCACATGATTCTTAGCAACGGCGTGATCACCAGCTGCATCACCCGCTGGGATTGATGCCAGTTCGGTTCGGCAATTCTTGAGTCTCAACCCCGGCTCCTTGTGGGCCGGGGTTTTTCTTTTTTGAAATACACCCCGGCAACCTTCCCGCCGCGCTCCATAGATTTTCCAGACCCTCCCAGTGCCGGGATACCGGCATCGACTCTTACGAAGGCTTCTTGAGCGTCGCCAGGACCGTCCGTCCGCCGCGAACCGCGTCGCCCTTCTTCACATGAACCGCAACATCTTCAGGCCGTGGCAGGATGAGTTCCGTCGTGGAGCCAAACTTAATCATGCCAAATTTCTGCCCGCGTTTCAGTCGGTCGCCAATCTTCAGCGGGCAGACAATCGCACGGGCCAGCATGCCGGAGACCTGCCGCACGCCAATGTTTTCAGGCGTTCCGTCAAGGTCAATCTTGAGCGAAATGAGATTGCACTCGTTCACCTTGGCGGATTCCTCCGTCTGCGCATTAAGAAACTTGCCCGGCGTGTGCTTGAGGCCAACCACCTCCGCATCAAACGGGCTGCGGTTGACGTGAACGTTCAACACGCTCAAGAAAATGCGAATGATGATGGCAGGCTTGTTGCCGGGAATAGCCTCATGCTGCGGCACGGTCAAGATCGCGCTGATCACACCATCCGCAGGGCTCAACATGGTTCCCGGCGGCAAATCGGTCCGTACACGCCGAATGGGATCGCGGAAAAACGAAAGCAGAGCCAAGCCCACGATGAGCACAAGTCCTGCGGGAATCCACCAATGCAGCCAACCAAAGAGTCCGACCAAAGCGGCTGTGCCAAGGAGGATGGGAAGCCAGACGCGAACGCCATAGGGGGTCAGGGGCATAGGCAGATCAGGATACGTCCAAAAAGACCGCTTGCGGCATGGCACAGGATGTGTGCTACGCCGCAAGCGGCAAAAGTGCGACTGATTTGATTACTCCGACGCCTTGCCCAGGAACAGCCCGACAAGGCCGCAGACGATGGTGAGCGCCGCCAGTCCGCCGGTCCATACCCATAAATTGCCTGCAATCATCGTGGCGAGGCCCGGTGTCGCGCCGCTCATGCCCACCAATCCCATGATGGCCAGGCAGATCATGCACGCCAGCGCGCCGATGAGCAGGCCCGCGCCGAGTCCGGAACCCGCGCCGTCGTACACCTCCACCATCATGGGCATGGCAGCGGGAGCGCGGCGAAGATCGGGTGCAGCATTCTCCGGAGCAACGGTTTCAAACAAGCCGGAGGCATTGGCGGGAATCTCCGGATTCTCTTCGCTGGAGTAAACCTCTTCCAGAAGTTCAGCGCCCAGCGAAGTGTCATCGCTTTCGCGGGTGAGATCCAGCAAGCCGCTGCCGGAACCGACGGATTCCAGACTAAGTTCATCATCCACCGCGTCTCCGACTTGCGTTTCGCCGGCCAGACCCGCGCCGGATTTGCCAGCCGCGCCGGTTCCCATGCGGCTGTCTTCGCCGCCGTGATCGGTGTCAAAGACGCTGATGCCGGTGCCTTCGCGTGAATCCGCCAGACCGATGCCGGTGTCGTCTTTTAAGTCCAGGCCGGAACCGCCGAGGCCAAGACCCGTGCCGGTGTCTTCCAGTTCCAGGTGGACTTCGCCGCTTTCCTCATCGCCGCCAGCGAGGAGGTTGATCTGATCGACCTTGAACATGATCTTGTCGCGATCGCGGAATTCCTGAATCTGTCCGCTCTTGGCCATGGCCCGCACCTCATCCTGCGACTTCTTGAGTTTGGCGGCGACCTCATCAATTGTGTAGAACATCTTGGCCATAGCGGAAATCCTTCAGAAAACAGGGGGATAAGAAGGTGTACGCTACCGAAAACCAGAGGTTCCGGCAAGATGGACAGGGGGGCGGCTTGGAGACGGAAACGGCTGTGTGAAATCGATTGGGCACTAGAACGTCGTGCGGTTGACTCCCGTTGGTCGCTGGCCGTGGCACCCGGTACGGTTGCCTCCAGGCTTCAGGATGTCAGCGGCGTGAAGCCGGGGAACATGGACTTGGCTTCCGCAAGGTCTCGGAATTTCGCAAAGGTGCAACAGGCATCAAATCGCTGCCAGAGTTTGAGTACCTGCCGGTTCTGGTGGGCGGCCGAAATGGCCTTTTCAGATTTCCATTCAAAGACCTCTACCACGGTTCCATCGGTCGCAAGCATGGCGATCGACTTGCGTGCGGTGACCAGTTTCTGCGAACGGAGTATCGGCAGGTGATCCTTCACACACTTGTGCAGTTGCTTGGCTTTGCGCGGCTTGGGCTTGTAGCACGCGATGGAAATGACCGGGCCCTTGATGGAGCGGTGTTTCTTCATGTGGGGAATTGTAGTGGGAGGGGTGAAAAATCGTCCAGCCTTGCGGGCCGTCATTTTGGGGCACTGGCCAACGGGAGATCGCCGCATTAGGCTTGGTTCACTTTGCCGCAGCAATCCGTCAAAATCACCAGCGAAGGGCCGGTAGGCGTAATCGCGCTGAACGACCCTGCGAAGCGCAATGCGATGACCCTGGCGATGTTTGACGGGCTGGATGCCGCAGTGCGTGAAATTGCAGCCAATGAAGCCATTCATGTTGTGCTGATTCGGGGAGAAGGCAGCGTGTTCTGTGCCGGGTTTGATCTGGCAGCAGCGATGGAAGATGCAGCGCTGATGGAACAGTTCATCGTGCGACTTAGCAAATTCAATCGCGCTGTGAGGCGCATGCCGCAGGTGGTAACGGCAGCGGTGCAGGGGGCCGCAATTGCCGGCGGTTGTGCGTTGCTTAGCGCCTGTGATTTTGTGGTGGCGGCACGGGATGCGATGTTGGGTTATCCGGTGCATCGCATCGGTGTTTCGCCGGCGGTCACCATTCCCACGTTATCACAGGCCATCGGTGGCGGTGCGGCACGATCCTTGCTGATGAGTGGCGAACTCATCACGGCGTTGGAAGGGCATCGGCTGGGGCTGATAACGCATCTTTCAGATTCCGCCGAGACTGTTCTGGCGGATGCCATGGCGCATTGCACGCGATTGGCTGCCAAGGGTCCACACGCGCTGCGAGTCACCAAGGCGTGGTTGAATGAATTGGATGGATCATTGGATGATGCGAGATTTGATGGACCAGCAAAGGGATCGGCAACGCTCAAAGGCGAAGAAGCGCGCACCATGCTTGCCAATTGGCAGGCGAAACGACGATCGTGATGAATGGGGCGGTTTCCCGTTGCGGCCACAGCCGGATATTCAGACCAGGATCATCGAAATTGTGCAACGTTGGAAGAATTCACTTGACGTTTGAAAGACACATGTCATAAGTGTACGTAGATGACTCGACACTAATGCCGGGACCTCATCCCGGCGTCCTTTATGCGGTGCCTCAAAACCCGCTTGGACGATTGTGCTCGACGACGGACTTTGTGCCGTCGTCGAGTTTTTTTGTGCCGCGAATTCGCGAGTGAATCCGGTACGATGCAACTGCATGCGCATCGATTTCACACAGCCGTTCGATTCAGATGAGCCTGGCACCGGTGCGGGCGATGGATTGAGCCACATTGAGCCGACGGACTTAATCACGCTGTGGCCCGGCGAGAATGCTCCAACGCTGCAGGAGGTTCTCGCTGCGTTGAAAGCGCACAGAGGCGGAGAGATTGAAGTTATCGGCGAGCCGCCGCCGGAACTCTGCCGTCATATCGCTGGTGAAGGCGAACCAATCTGGGCAGCGATCGTGCAACTGCCTGCGGTTGATGATTTCCCGGTGCCGCTCGTCCTCTGGGCAGAGCCAATGCGTGAAATGGGTGCGGAAACAGTGCGGCAATTGAAGGCCGAGGCGATCAAATGGGCGGTGGGGGTGGAGACGATTCTGTGGCCGGAAGATCCGCTGGGCCATTTTGTGAAATTGCTGCGATTGCTGGGGCGTGCGGTGCCGAATTCTCCCGGCATTCTGGATGTAAACAAGGAAGGCTGGCACACACGGGAGGAATTGGACCAATCGCTGCTGCGCGACGATGTTGAGATTTCAGAATCAATCCTCTGGTTCATTCACGCTGCGGGCAAGGATTCACCACCGAACGAAAGCAGCAAGATCTGGATCTACACGCACGGACTTTCTCGCTGTGATCGACCGGAGTTGGAAATGCTGGAGGTGCCATTTCCGTTGGTGGGCAGCGCGATTGCCCTGGTGAATGCGGTGGCGGAACAGATCGTGGAGAATGATGTTCCGGAGCCCGGACAGCCGTTCGAGATCAGTGATGGTTTGGCGGTGACGTTGCAACCGTGGCGCGAGGCGGCAGAACACGCAGATGCAACTTCGCCGGGCCATGCGAAAAATCGACTGGATCACGAACAGCGGGAATTGATCGACAATCGCGTGGCCATCTGCGGCGCAACGCCAACCGGAACGTACCGAAAAATCTGGACATGGCCATCGGAAGTGGTGCAGGAATTGGCGCGGCGAGGTCCCACCGCGCTGTTCAAAACGCGCCGCGCAGCGGTGCGACAAAAGCAAATGGCGCGGGAAACATGGGGCGAATTGATGCAGGCCTTTGCCACGCTGCCGGCTGAGGTGCGGCAGAAAACAGATGACCGCGCGGCGGTGTTCCTCATTCAGGCAGGTTTGCAGAAACCCAATCGCAACGGCGCAAAGTCATATGACGCCCATGAAAACAACCGTGAGGAGTTATGGTTTGAGGTGAAGCGATTTCATGGCGAGGCTGGCGGGCGAATCGAAGCGGAATTGGTGAACGAACCGTTCGACTTGCCGCATTTGCATCAAGGCGATGTGCTGCAGATTGATGCCTCTACCGTGTGCGATTGGCAGGTTTTGACGAAAAAGGGCCATTTCGGTCCCGGCACGGCAGGCGGTTTGCTGGAGGCCGTAACGCAAATCAGGGAAACAGTGCGCCGATGAGTGAAAAATCCGTCTATCCGGATGATCTGGTGACGCTGACCACGACGGAGACTGATTTTCAGGCTGGGATACTCGTCGCGGTGTTGGACAATGCGGGTATCAAGGCGTTTTCATTCGGCGCGGTGAGTGCGATGGAACCGCTGGGCAAGCGTCTTACGCCGGTTGTTGTTCAAGTTCGGCAGGCGGATGTTGACCGGGCGCGAGCCGCGCTTGCCCAGAATGTTGCGGATTCGGTCGATCTGGATTGGGATCAAGTTGATGTTGGCGAGCGCGTGGATGATTTGCCGTTGACGACCCGTGAAGGGATGCCGCCAGCGGCGCGAATCGCATGGCTGCTCACGCTGTTGTTGCTTGGCACGGTGGTCCTCGGGCTCATCATCACGATAGTCCTCGCCTACTCGAATGGAAAGTGAATCGGACGTTCGCCCTCACCCCAGCCCTCTCCCGCTGGGAGAGGGAGTTTCGTCACGGTTGCTGCATCAGTTCAGCGAATCGCTCAATAACCTGTTGCAGATACTCCTGCTGACTGCGCGTGAGCTGCCGATTCTGCGTCTGACGGTACAGGTCATACAACTGCACCTGCCACTGATCGTGCCAAAGTTTTTTCTGCTCGAGTGTGACTCTTCCCTGGCTGATCAAGTTCTGCTGCGTTCTGATCGCCTGCACCAGGGGGTGACGTTCCACTTCCGGGTCAAGCGGCGCTGGCTCATCCGGAGACGTGGATTTCGCAGCCACCAGATGTGAATTGGCGTCCACCGCAACCGGGTGAGCCATGGGGCCAAATTTGCGGGCCGCGGTTTCAGCCTCTGCCTGTCTCATGGTTTCCACACGTTGCGAAAGTTGCCGGTTGCCTTGATTCCCAAACGGATTGCCTGCCTGATTGGGAAACTGCGTGGCTTCGTTGTAGCGGCGGAGCACCTCGGCAGAGCCAAGTTCAAGTTCAATCGGCAGCACATCGACCAACGCTTCGTTGTTGGCATCAACCAACTGTCGGCCCTGCGCGTCAAGCCTGGGCCGCTTGATGACAAGCGAAACTTTCTCACCGGGCTTCTTGGATTGAACGCGGAATTGAAGGTCATCAAACATGGCCAACGGCTGGCCATCCACCTGCGTGATGCGATCGCCGATTTTCAAGACCCGTTCTGCGGGAAGGCCGGGAATAAGTTCCGTCACGCGGATTTCCATCGGCCCGCCCATCATTGGCTGGAACGGCTGCATGCTGATGCCGACCGCGCCTCTGGGTATGGAAAGCAGACTTTCTCGCAAGGCTCCAAGCAGACGGTAGCGTTGCTCCGGCGTCAGCGTTTCTTCGCCATAGAGAAGCGCGTACAACTGCATCTTGTCCGGCGCGTTCTCAATCAGTTGCTTGGTGGCCTGTTCTCTCACTGCAAACGAGGGATCTTCCAGTTGCTGCACGATGGCGCGGAGCGCTGGATCAATCTTGACGTTCTTGAGTTCCTCTGCGGTGGGCAGAATCATCTCGCCGTTGAGGGTGGATGTGAACACGGGTTCGTTCAGTTGCAGGGCGATTCCCGGCGTAATTTTCACTCGTGGCGGATCGTTTTGTGCATGAAGCGAACGGACGCCGGATAACACCAGTGCCAAGGCAAGCAGACCTGCCGCGCGGCCCCGTGCCGCATTGCAAGTTGTTCCGCTGATCAATCGCACGATCCTTCCTACTCCTTTGCGAGCACCGCCAACTTTTCCGCACGCGGGCGAATCCATCTGACCTTGCGTTCTATCATCCGCAAGAACGCCGATCCGGGGATACGGGCAAAACTGCCGGTGGCCACGATGGGCACGATGCTTTCAATCACCAAGGCCTCAATCATCAGCCAGGGAAACGCCGCATGTTCCGAAGAACCCAGCGGTTGGCCAACACCCTCAACACCATCATCATATCCCTTGAGGAGGATGCGGATCATGTTGGCGTCCAGGCCGTCGGGCCACGTTTCCGGCTGATCCGGGGCGTCCATGAGCATGGAAAACTGAAGAGCGGCGTTGGCGATATCCACAACGCGCGGCTCAATGCGGGCCGAATCAAAGTCCAAAACGCCCACAACGCGGCCATCACGGAACAGCAGGTTCCCCGGGTGCCAGTCGCCATGAAGAATATCGCGCGGCCAGGCGCGGAACCCGGCATCCTCGACCCGGTGAGCCGCGTCCAGATACGCACGGCGAAGATAATCGGTCGTGCTCAACAGGGCGGCACGATCGATTTGCGGCTCGGCAGACATGATCGCAGGGGCAAGCAGTCCCATCTTTGCATCGATCTCCGTCGCCGCGTGAAAACTGTTGCTGGGCAGTTCATACTTGGATCGATGGTTCGCCAGGTTGGTGTGCAGTCGCGCCAGTTGCCAGCCGACCTGATGAGCCTGCGAAGCGGTTCTATCAAAGCGCGTGCCATGAACGTAATTGAACAATTCGTAAATGCGCCCGTTCAATTGGAGCATGGAGTTGTTGTCACGCGTGCCGATGATCCCCGGCACGGGGTAACCTCGCTGGGCCAGCAGAAGTTGCAGATCATGAGCGAAGGCGACGCGGTACGGGTCGTCCTGTCCGGAGGCACGGCGTTTGAGCAGGTACTCGCCACGATGAGATTTGACACGAATCTTTGGCGAACGCCGTGAGCCGCGCGGAAACACGCGCAGGCTTTCAATCGCACCTAGATCGTAGTGGCTTAGGACAATGGTGAGTTCGTGGCCATCAAACCGTTCCCGCAAAGACTGATCCGCAACCGTGGAACCGACATGCGGATGCTGGGGTTGGGGGACGGGTTGAGAGGAGAAGGCATCAGGCACTGGGCATCAGGCACTGTGGGAAGTGCCGGATGCCCACGGCCTGCTGATTACTCGACGTTTTGAGCCTGTTCCTTGATGCGGTCGATCGCGCCCTTGATTTCTACGATTCGGCGGCTGATTTCCACATCCAGACACTTGCTGGCAATGGTGTTGGCCTCCCGGAGCAGTTCCTGGGCAAGAAAATCCAGCGTGCGGCCGGCGGGTTCTTCGCCATCGGCACTGATGATTTCGCCGAACTGCGCCAGGTGGCCTTCCAACCGAGCGACTTCCTCCGCAATGTCGGTCCGTTCCGCGTAGATGGCGACTTCACGCAGCAAATCCTCATCGCGCACCGTGGAATTGGCAACTTCCGCCAGCAGCGTCTGCATGCGCTGACGCAGTCTCTCCTGATACAACACCACGGTGGCAGGAACGCGCTCCTTTACCACCGCCAGATGTTCCGCAATGAGGTGGCAATGCTTCTGCAAATCAGCAAACAGCGTGCGGCCTTCGCGCTCGCGCATCGCTTCCACCTTGTCGCAGGCTTCGTTGATCAGTTTTGGCAGAACCTGTCGTGCGTTCTTCAATCGTTCTTCACCGCTGTCGCTGATGACGACGCCGGGAAGGTTGATGAGCGCGCCCAGATCAATGCGTGCGGAGGCGTGTTCCAAACCGGGAACCGATAGCAGTTGCTCCAAATACCGTTGAATCGCCTTGGTGTTGATCTGTGCCGCAGCGTTGGCCGAGGTATCGGAAAAACGGATAGCGACGATGATGCTGCCGCGCGTCAAACGCTTGGCGACGGCCGAATCAAGTTCCGCCTCCATGCCTTGCAATTCATCCGGCAGCCGGATTTGGGCTTTGAAATAACGGTTGTTGACCGAGCGTATTTCGACGCCGTAATGCGTGCCGTCGACCTTCGCCGAAGCCTCGCCAAAGCCGGTCATCGAACGAATCATGCGCGGCTCCCTCTGAAACTACTCAGGCGTGGTTGGAGGGGTGGTCGGCGGGGTTTCGACTGGTGGTTGGACGGGGGTTCCGCCGGTTGGATTCTCTCCGCCGGGCGTGCCGGTCGGCGCGGGTGTGCCTGTTGTGCCGGGAGTAACTGGCGCGCCATTAGGCGGAGTTGCAAAGGGTGGGGGATCAACCGGTGTAAGCGGAACGGTTGTCGTGTTGCCTTTTTCGTCGGTAGAAGTAATGACGGGCCCGGGATCGGCTGCAACAGCGGCCGGGCGAATGGGAACAAGATTCAAACCAATTGCCAGCGCCAGGTACACCACAAAAGCGACGGTGGTCATGACGGTCAAGGCGTCACCCACGCGGCCGCCAAAGACGGTATCGGTGCTGCCGCCGCCTGCTCCGCCAAAGGCGCCAGCCAGGCCGCCGCCCTGGGGTCGCTGAACGAGGATAATCAGAACCATCACCGCAGAAACGATGATGAAAACAATGGTCAGAATCAGAAACGTGGGGCTCATGCGTATTCCAGAGGTCAGAGGTCAGAAATCAGACAGTTGAAGAACAATCGGCCGCCGCCTGAACAATTGCGGTGAAATCGGAGGCTTTCAAGGACGCCCCGCCGATCAAACCGCCGTCGATATTAGGCTCCCGAAGCAGATCCCGGGCATTCTGGGCCTTGACCGACCCGCCGTATTGAATTCGGACCGAATCGGCGATTTCACCATCATAAAGGATGGCCAGCCGCTGTCGAATCACCTTGTGAACCGCCTCCGCATCCGCCGGGGTGGCATTTCGGCCCGTCCCGATCGCCCAAACCGGCTCGTAGGCGATAACCACCTGCCGCATTTGCTCAATGGGGACGCCATCCAGACCCGCCGTGAGTTGGCGGATGTTGACGGCCTGGGTTTCGCCCGCCTCCCGCTGCTCAATCGTCTCTCCAATACAAAGCGTGACCCAAAGCCCCGCATCCAGCGCGGCCTGCACCTTCAGGTTGATGAGGTCATCGGTCTCGCCAATGACATGCCTGCGTTCCGAGTGGCCGCACAGCACGATGGCAACATTGAGATCAACAAGCATTTCCGCGCTGACTTCACCGGTGAACGCGCCGTTGGACTCGTGATAGACATCCTGTGCGCCAAGGAGAATGCCATGATGGCCGAGAGTCTTGCCGACAGCTTGCAGGTACGGGAAGGGCGGATA
>CAZWJR010000052.1:0-14029 GCA_964634655.1 uncultured Isosphaeraceae bacterium
CCGCATCGCCAGCACGTCCTTCTTGGTCACTTCCAGTTCAATCCACGAGCCGCGCTCGGGAATGAAACGGGCCGAGTGCAGCGGCCGATCGCCGACGGAAGACGCGATGCCAAAGTCCACACCGGGCGACCGGTGCAACTGGCTGACGATGACGCGCTCGGCGCCATTGATGATGAACTCGCCGCCGCCCATGATGATGGGAATCTCGCCGAGGTAGATTTCCTCCTCTACGATGTCGGCGTGTCCTTCACGCACCAGCCGCACACCAACGCGGAACGGCATGCCATACGTCAGGCGCAGTTCGCGGCACTCATCGGGCGTGTAGCGCGCCTCATCGAGTTTGTAGTGCAGGTATTCCAGTTTCATCGTCTCGTCGTACGAAACAATGGGGAACACCTCGCGCAGCAGGGCCTCAAGCCCCACCTTGGGATCGCGCTCGTTGTATGGCTTGTTCATCTGGACGAAGCGGTTGTACGCTTCGAGCTGGACACGGGTCTGGGTTGGCACGGCGATTGCATCGCCGCGCTTGGAAAAGTCGCGTACCTTAACTACTGACATCAAATCACCTCGAGAGCCGGCAGGCATAGCCTGTCCGTAGCCGGGAGTTCGATTCTTCTTCGATTCATAGGAGATAACTGGGCTGCCGCTGTCGCCGAATTGGGAATCTTAGCGGTTGCCTACCACAATTACAATAGCATGGCAAGACTTTTCTTGAATTTTTTGCACTTTTTGGGTAGGGATCCGTATGGGACCTCAACTTTGGGCAAAAACTACCTGTTTCCTTGCCAATGTCTTCCAAAAAAGCATTCGTTCTTGTCCCTAGGTCCCCAGATTCTGCCAAGCCATCCGTGTAAGACCCCGTTAGAGGCAACCATCCCTCTTCGGCAACTACCGATTCTGACCAACAGTGAGGGACCCCGTAGGCTCTGAAGCCAATTTCTCCCGCCAAATCGCCGCTTTTCCCGCCGTTTCAGCGCTTGGCACCGCCGCATTCCACTCTTCATACAGTTCCACAAACCGCTCTATCGTCCGTGCCCGCTCGGTCGCCAGCGTTCGCCTTCCCGCCGTTTCTTGCTCGCATTCCGTCAGCAATCCTTCCGCCTCCTCAAACTCCCCGCGTTTGTACAGAACCTCCGCGAGAATCCCCTGCGCCTTCACCCGGCGAACGCGGCCCCGATCGGACAAATCCGTGATAGCAATTGTCTCACGAGCCAACCCTTCAGCCGCGTCGTATTCGCCTTTTCCAAGGTGAATCGTTGCCAATTGAACTCGACACTCCGCTCCATGCCATGTGCTGTCTTTTCCAATCAATTTGAGAATCTCCAGCGATCTCCCCAGCATCGCTTCTCCTTCCTCAACATTCTCAATACGGGCAACGCTCCACCCCATGATGTACAAGTATTGGGCATAGTTGACCGAATCGCGGCCATAGGTCGCCAGAGCCGAAGGCTCATGCAATCTCATCAGCGGCGGACCCTTCTCCTTCTGCCCCGCGTTGTCATAGAGCCAGTGCAGATTCATCACGATGGTGGGAATCTCCGGATGGGAAAGCCCGTAAATCTCCCGGCACAACTCCAACGCTTCCAAATACGCCGCTTCCGCCTCCTGATACCGCCCCTTCAGGTGCAACTCTGCCCCCAGTTTTCGCAGCGTTCTCGCCACTTCCGGATGCTTCGGCCCCAACGTTGCCCGATACGTCGCCAGCGCTTTCTCCAGCAACGGCACCGCCTGCTCGCTTCCGAGTTGAAATGTCGCTACATCGGTTTCCATCCGCGCTGTTTCCGGATGATTCTCGCCGCGCTGCTGTTTCATCAACTCCAACGCCTGCTGCTGCATGACCGATGCTTCATCGCGCCGACCCAGTCGATCCAGCGTCCCTGCCAAGCCTTTCATCAGCCAGGGTATTTCGTACCTCGGCGGCTCGGCTAGGCGAAGGATTCCGATCGCTTCTTCCTGATACGCCGCCGCCTGCGTGAAATTGCCTTGAGAAAAACACAATCGACCCAGCGCGCCCATGCACACGGCGGATTCTGGATGACGTCGGCCGTGAGTTTGCTCCAGCAATTTCAGTGCAATGTGAAGATGATGCGATGCGGGCTCAAGTTTCCCCAACGCCAGATACGACTCGCCCATCGTCAGCCGCACAGACGCTTCCACCGCAGGAAAATCCCGCAGTGAACCAACCTCGATGTCCCTCGCCGCAACCCCCAACACCTCCATCACCGTCAATTCCCGGCCATTGGAAACCTCCGGATTCGCCGAAGCAAGCATGTTGCGCAACACCGCATTGACCGATTCCGCCTTGGCGCGCTCCGCCTCCTTCTGATCACGTTCACGCACCGCCGATCGCCACAAACTCAAGGAGACAACGCTGCTCGCCGCAACCAGCAGCATGAACGCCGCCGCCACCATCACCGCCGCGCGGTGTCGCCGCATTTGCTTCTTCAACAAATACCCAAACGAATCTCCCTTCGCCTCAATCGGTTCATCCGCCAGGTAATGCCGCAGATCGCGTCCAAGTTCCCCCGCCGATTGGTACCGCCGCTCCGGCTCCTTGCACAAGCACTTCAGAACAATCGTTTCCAACTCGTCATCAATCGCCCCATTCACCGCACCGGGTCGGATCGGCTCTGCGTGAATGATGTTGTCCTGCACATCGCGCATCGCTCCGATCACGCGATATGGAAACGACCCCGTCAACAACTGATAAAGCATCACACCCAGCGAATAAACATCCGACCGAATATCAATCGCCCGCTCATCTTGCCCGCCGCCCGCCGCCTGTTCCGGCGAAGCCCAAGGCAGCGAACCCACAAACTGCCCCGTCATCGTTACCGTATTCGGCGACTCGAAATCAGCCTCCGGCCCCATGATTTTCGCCAAACCAAAATCAAGAATCTTCGGTTGCCCTTCGCGGTCAATCAAAATGTTCGCAGGCTTGAGATCGCGATGAAGCACACCGCGCAGATGGGCCGTATGAACCGCCTCGCAGATCGAAAAAAACAACTCCAATATCTGTCCCTGCTCCAAACCCGCCGCAAAAACATCCAGCGGCTGCCCATCCACGTAATCCATGACAAAATAGCGATGGTCCGCACTGGAACCGCGATCGATCACTCCCACAATATTGGGATGATTCAGGCTCTCCAGAATCTGCACTTCACGTTCCAATCGCGCTTGTCCGTGCCGTGATGCCAATGCACCCTGCCGCAGCATCTTGATTGCCACTTTGCGTCCCGTCGCCGATTGCACCGCCGCATACACCACACCTTGCCCGCCGCGATGAATCTCCAAACCCAACTCATACCCCGGCAACGAATCACTCCGTAACCCTGCAACACCACGATAGATCTCGCCTTGAATCGAGTCCCGCACATGGCTCCCGCTTCGCTTCCGCCATTCCTCTACCTGCACCCTCGCCGTGTCGACCAGATCCAATGCAGGATCGCTGCCAGCGTTTGCTTCTGATTCAGGCGTCGCCATGTTCTGGATCCTTGCGATGAAACTCATCCCACTTTCACGCGGAGCGACTGAAAAAAATCGATTCTCGCCCAAGCAGTTCCCGCATTGCATCATGGGCGCGGGCCCGCAGCATGTGGACTGCACCCGCCGAGCGCTTCATCGCCGCCGCCACCTCCCCGATTGATTGCCCCTCCAAATCGTAAAGCCGCACAACCGTTGCGTAATCCAAGGGCAGCCGCGCAATCGCCGCCTCCAACATCGCCTTGGTTTCATGCCGGGCCGCAGACCGGCTTGGCGTGGCCGAAGTCGCTCCCAACGCTTCAAGCAAGCCAACAAACGAATCGCCGTTACCCGCTCCGGAAACATTCACCCGATTCGCCGGCGGCGGCTGTTTCTGCCGCCCCAATCCACGAATCGCATCCCGCAAGTTGTTCTCCGCTATGTGCCGCAGCCAACCCGCAAACGCGCTTCGCTTTGGATCAAACCGCCCGATCTGAATGAACGCCTCCAGGTACGTGATCTGCATCACATCCTCCGGTCCGATCATCGATCGCCACTGCGTCCCGATTCGAAGTTGCTCCTGCACTCCCGGCCCGTGTTGCCGTAGCAGTTTGCTCAAAGCGACCGTATCGCCTGAAACCGCCTGCGCCAGCAATGGGTCCACGTGATCATTCATCGGGTTTCACCGCTTCCAGAAACCCCAAGTGTAGCCGCCGATCCTCCGAATTTTGTTCAAAAAGAGCGTGAATGGCCGTGCCCCCATATCGCATCAACTCTCGGCTGGTCAGTTTGCTCGCCCCAATTCGCCCAGCCGGTCCTTCACGATTCTGAACTCACAGGAGCACAAAATGTCCCCACGCTTTCCCAAACCAGCATGTTTCGCTTCCATCGCCTCTCTGGTCTTCGGCTCGCTGCTTTGCGCAGCGACCACACCCTCAAGAACACCGTCTACAAGCGTCAATGACATTGGTCCGCGGCCCACTACCCGCGCCGCCAGCGTTGCCTGCTTCAGCCCAACCCCCTACGCGGTTGGTTCCCAGCCATCATCCGTCACCATGGCAGATCTCAATGGCGATGGCTTCCGCGATCTTGCCGTTGCCGATCACGATCCCAAGATCGACAACCGCGTCGCCATCCTCATCAACAATGGCGATGGCACCTTTGCTCCCAGCGTCTACTACGACGCCGGTACTCGACCCTATTGGATCGCCCTCGGCGATATTGATGGCGATCTCGATAACGACATGGCCGTCTCAAACTACTTCGCCACCACCGTCTCCGTTTATCACAACAACGGCGATGGCACCTTCGCTCCTCAAGTCACCTACGAAGTCGGCGGCGGTCCCGGTTTCGTCATCATGGCTGATGTCGATTCTGATTCTGATCTCGATCTCGTCGCCACCAACATTTACGACGCCACCCTTTCCGTGCTTCTGAACAACGGCGATGGTACGTTCGCAAGCCAAATCGTCTATCCATGCGGCGCTGGTCCCTACGGCCTCGTCGCCGCCGATTTCAACGGCGATACCCGGCTCGATCTCGCCGTCAGCAATTTCGCCTCCGACACCGTTCACATTCTGCTTAACAACGGTGATGGCACCTTCGCCGCTGCCGTCCCATACACCGTCGGCGATGGCCCCGTCGGCAACGACGCCGGCGATCTCGACAACGATGGCGATCTCGACATTGTCTGCGCCAACCTCAATCAAGCCTACAACGGCAACACACTCTCTGTCCTCATGAACAACGGCGATGGCACATTCGCCGCACAGGTCGTCTACAGCGTGCCCGTCGGCCCCTACACCGTCAAAATGTCTGATTTCAACTCAAATGGCTTCCTCGATGTTGTTTGTTCCGATGAATCCGGTTACGTCTCCATCCTCCTCAACAACGGCGATGGCACCCTCGCTCCCTCTTATGATTTCCAAGTCGGCACCGATCCCGTCGGGCTCGATGTCGGCGATCTCGATGGCAATGGCACACCCGAAATCGCCATCACCGCCTACGGCTCCGATGAAGTCTGGGTCCTCTTCAACCAGTACTCCGGCTTCGCACTCCAACCCGTTGATCAAACCGCCGACGTCGGCCAAACCGTTGTCCTCACTGTCATTGCCTCCAACGCCGATACGCTGATCTGGCGCAAGGACGGCGTGGAACTTGCCGATGGCCCCACCGGTTCCGGTTCAGCAATCACCGGCAGCGGCACCTCGGAACTCACCATCACCAACGTTCAACTCGATGACGCCGGCGAATACGATGTCGTCGCCACCAGCGCCTGCGGTTCCGCCTTCAGTTCAATCGCCACCCTCACCGTCAACCGCATCATCAACACTTGCCCGGCCGATGTCGCACCGACCGGCGGCGATGGCGTCGTCAACGTCAGCGATCTTCTCGCCGTCATCAGCAATTGGGGTCCGTGCCCAGCGCCGCCTGCGTCCTGCCCGGTTGACTTCGTCCCGCGCGGCGGCAACGGCACCGTCGGCGTCAGCGAACTCCTCGCCGTCATCAGCAGTTGGGGACCTTGCCCGTAAACCAACCAACCAGCCTGCACGATCGAGTCTCGCGTCTCGCCAATGAAAAAAGCCCACGGATGAAAATCCGTGGGCTTTGTCTTTGATCCTGAAATACGTCCTGTTACTTGATCTCGACCGTCGCGCCGGCCTCTTCCAACTTGGCCTTGAGGGCATCCGCATCGGCCTTGGAAACCTTTTCCTTGACCGGCTTGGGTGCTGCATCCACAACATCCTTGGCTTCCTTCAAACCCAGGCCCGTTGCTTCGCGCACAACCTTGATCACCTGAATCTTCTTGTCGCCGGCTGCCTTGAGGATCACATCAAACTCCGTCTGTTCCTCGGCTTCCGCCGCGCCGCCGCCGCCGCCACCGGCTGCCGCCATCATCACGGCTCCGCCCGCCGCCGGTTCAATGCCGTACGTCGTCTTCATGTAATCAGCCAGATCAACCGCTTCCTTCAGCGTCAACTTGGAAATGTCATCGCCCAGCTTGCTGATCTTGGCGTCAAATGTTTTCGTTGCTTCATCGCTCATGTCTAAAACTCCAAACTACTAAGTGTCTTCTCATCCAAGAGGAGCCGCACACGCGACTTTTAACCCGTGGGCCAGTTGAATGAGACAAATCTCGTGTTACGACGCTTTCGCGATCGCCTGTCCCTTCTCCAATCGTTCCTGAATCTCCTTCACAATCCCAAGGATATTCGAGCCCGGGCTCGTCGCCGCACGCAGCAGATTGCTCGCAGGCGAAAGCACCAACTGCACAACCTTGGCGATCGCTTCATCCTTCGTCGGAAACGTGCTCAATCGCTTCACGCCTTCAGCGCCGGCGTAATACGTCCCGTCCAGCACCGCGCCCTTGAGCGACAAGTTCTTGATCTTCTTCGCCCAATCCACCAGCTCTCGCGCCACATCAACGACGGATTCCGCTCCGTACGCCAGCGCGCTTGGCCCTTCCAGCGCCGTGCCCAAGGCATCCAGCCGCGTCCCTTCAAACGCCTTCTTTGCCAGCGTGTTCTTCACGATGGTCACTCGAATGTTCTTCTTCTGAAGACCCATCCGAAGGTCGTTGTTCGTGTTGGCATCAATGCCGCGAATGTCAACCACCAGCGCGCCGTCAACTTCTTCAAAGCGCTTCTTGTAGTCAGCAACGATCATTTCTTTAACTGGTTTGCTCATACCGCCACCTGCACTCCCGGCGTCATGGTTCCGCTGATGACGCACTTCTTGATGTATGTGCCCTTGGCGGAGGCGGGCTTGATCTTCTCAATAATCTGCAGAAAGTGCTGAAGATTCAACGTCAAATCTTCCGCGCTGAAACTCATCTTCCCGATAATGCCGTGAACGTTCCCCCCGTCATCCGTGCGAAATTCCACCTTGCCCGCGGAATATTCCTTCACCGCCGTCACAACATCCGCCGCAACCGTCCCTGCCTTCGGCGATGGCATCAAACCCTTCGGGCCAAGCACTTTGCCCAGTTTGGAGACCGTCCGCATCATGTCCGGCGAGGCAACCGCTACTTCAAAATCCATCCACCCGCCGTTGATCTTCTCAATCAGATCATCGCCGCCCGCCTCAATCGCCCCGGCCGCTTTCGCCGCCGCAACCTTGTCCGATCCGCAGAAGCAAACCACACGCGCCGTTCTTCCAACGCCCTTCGGCATCGAGATCGAACCTCGCAACTGCTGATCCGCCTGCTTGGTGTCAACACCCAGGCTCACCACCACATCAACGGTCTGATCAAACTTCGTGCCCTTGAAACTCTTGAGCACCTTCACCGCCGCCTCCACAGGCTGCGGGCCCGCGGCCTTCGCCGCAATCTCAATATTCGCTTTGCGTTTTTTAGTCAGTACTGGCATCGTCAACCCTCCACCGTTACGCCCATGGAGCGGGCTGTGCCTTCAATGGATTTCATCGCAGATTCAATATTCGTTGCATTCAGGTCTGCCATCTTCTCCTGTGCAATCTGCCGAACATGCTCCTTCGTGATCTTCCCAACCTTTTCCGTGTTCGGCTTCGCAGAACCCTTCTCCGCCTTCGCCGCTTCCTTGATCAACACCGCCGCAGGCGATGACTTGATCTCAAATTCAAACGTGCGGTCTGCAAACACGGTGATCACGCAGCCCACAACCTTGCCGTTCAACTTCGCCGTGGCTGCATTGAACTGCTGAATGAACTGCCCCGGGTTGATGCCGTTGGCGCCCAGCGCAGGGCCCAGCGGCGGCGCAGGCGTGGCTTTGCCGCCCGGTGCCATGACTTTAAATTGTTTAGCGATCTTCTTGGCCATTGGGACTCCTACCTGCCACCAACATCCTCGGAAGACAATTCCGAAGCCCAGGAACTATTGGCCGGTTCCGGGGCGGGGGGGACGCAGTGGTCGTGACGGTGCGGGTGGGGACGATCAGGACCTGAAATTTCGAGCCGGGCAGTATAGCCGATCGGCAGGGGAGTTCAAGGCGGCAAATTGAGCGGTTTGCACTCCACTTGACAACCTGTTGGCGTGCCTTGAAAGGCTTTCACAGGTCATTTTGGAGCCGTTACTTCGAGTTTTGGCGCTTCCAATTCAGCCAATTTCGCCTTCCACTCCGCTGCTTTCGCGTCGTAGCCCTTGTCGGGTTCGGCACTGTGCCAGAGGGAAAACAACTTGTAAATATTGGAAGTCACGTGAAGCCGAAGGACGGCCTGCGATGGGAGGTTGCTTCCAAGGTTGGTTGCCAAGGGCAACAACAAGTCTTCCGCCTCCTGGAATTTGTGCTGATCAATCAGGACACTGCCAAGATTGTTGATGGATTGAAGCGTGTGTCCATGGTCGTTGCCAAGCGCCTTTCTGCAACCATCGATCACGGTTCGAAAATAAGGTTCGGCATCGGCCGGCTTTCCCCGAGCCTGCAATACCAGCGCAAGGTTGTTCAACGTGGCCAGTGCATCGGGATGATCAAGGCTGGAGCCGCGTTGGTAGCCTGCCTCCGCCCGGCGCAAGATTTCTTCAGCCTCATCCAGTTTGTTTTGAGCCCGCAGAAGAAGTCCCAAATTGCTCATGAAAGTGAGCGTATCGGGATGATCGCTCCCGAAAAGTCTTTCGTGCTTGTTCAGAGCCTCACGAAAGTATGGCTCGGCTTCCTCAATTTTTCGCTGGGAAAGGAGCAGCCCGCCCATGGTGTTGATGGCGGAAAGCGTGTGTGGATGGTCATCACCTCTTACGCGCCGATTCGCTTCCAAAGCCTTGCGCACAATCGGCTCTGCTTCATCCAATTTGTTCTGATTGATCAGCACATTCGCCAGGTTGGACATGGAAGTCAAAGTGTCGGCATTTTCCTCACCGAGAGTCCGCCGACACATTTCAAGATCCTCACGAAAGAATCTCTCGGCTTGCTCCAACTGACCCTGCTCCTGGAGCAAGACACCCATGTCATTTACGGTTTTCCGGGTGTGTGCATCGTTGGGTCCAAGTTCTCGACGACTTGTCTCCAGGTTTTCACGATAGAACGGCTCTGCCTCATCTAGTTTGCCTTCAAATCGAAGCAACTCACCCACGTCGCCTATCGATTGCAAAGTATCGGGATGCCCGTTGCCAAAAAGTCGTCGGCGTGCCGCCAGCGTTTCCTCCAGGTACGGCCGCGCGTCCTTCAGTTTCCCCGCGGCCTTCAGCGCAACACCAAGATTGTGCTTGGCGCGCAGCGTGTCCGCATGTTCATCCCCAAGTTTGGCAAGGCGAAGATCCAGCGCCTTTGCCTGAATCGCCGCCGCGCGATCATAATTCCCCAATATGAAGAGAGTTTCCGCAATGCTCGTGAGTAGACGCGCCTGCACCAGTGGTTGATCCGCAAACTGCTTGTCGATGGCTTGCAACGCGCGGTCAAAGATGTTTTCATCAAGCGTCTTCAGCGCGGCGTCCGTGAAATTCACGCCGACGAGTGATTTTTCCAGTTCCGCAATTGATTGCCGGATCTCTTCTTCTGTGTGTTTGCCCTGCTTGAGAGATTCTCGCCGGCGGTTGAGCAGGTCCGCTCGCAGCCGCACGCCCATGGTGGTGGCGTCAATGCCGCTCAATTGCTCCGCCTGAAACGTGGAAACTTTGTTCAACTCATCGCCGCGCTCTTTCTCGGCAATCAAGGCTTTCGATTCCGACGCGCGTGCGGTATTTGCCTGATCGAGCAGCGCCAACGAAGTCACAAGACCTGCAACAAGCGCCAGAAACGTCGCCGCTACGCCGCCCACCAGCGCCTTGTTTCGCCGAGCAAACTTGCGAGCGTTGTACCACGTGCTCGCAGGCCTCGCGACAATCGGTTCGTCGTTGAGATATCGCTCAATGTCGGAAGCAAATTCCTGCGCCGATTGGTACCGCCGATCGCGCTCCTTCTCCAGCGCTTTGCCGATCACGATCTCCACATCACCGCCGAGGGCTCTGTCAATCGATGCCAGTCGCGTCGGCTCATCTTCCCGAATCACCCTCACCGCTTCGTGGATAAACTTTTTCTGCAGGTTGTACGGAAGGTGGCCCGAAAGCAGTTGGTACGCAATCACCCCCAGCGCATACACATCGCTGCGCGTATCCAGTTCATCCGGATTTCCACCCGCCTGCTCCGGACTCATATAAGGAATCGTGCCGATGAGTTGGCCGATGTCCGTGCGCAGCGTCGCCGATTGAACATCCGCATCCGTCGCTCGCGCGATTCCAAAATCAAGAATCTTGGGCTGCGCCCGCGCCGTGCTGCTCGCCTCGCCGACCGGGGCCGAATCATCCGTCACCAGAATGTTCCCCGGCTTCAGATCGCGATGAATCACTCCCTTCTGATGCGCATGCTGCACCGCATGGCAAACCTTTACCATCAATCGCAATCGATCCCGTGTCGAGAGAAAATGCTGCATCGCGTAATCATGCAGGCGCTGGCCCCGGATGAACTCCATCGCAAAATAAGGCTGCCCGCCCGTTTCCCCGCCCTCGCCAAACACGCCCGCCTCAAAAATCTGCGCAATCCCCGGATGTTGAAGCCGACCCAGAATCTGCGCTTCATGCTCAAAACGGCGAATGTGCTCACGCGACATCACCCCAGGCTTGATTATCTTGAGCGCAACAGTTCGCCGGGGATTGTCCTGCTCCGCCTCATACACCGCACCCATTCCGCCACGACCGATCTCACGAATGATCCGATACCGCCCGATGCGCTCCGGCAAACGCTCGCCGGCTGTCTCCTGCGAAACCGCCTGGCGCACTCGCTTCATCCACTCCGCGTCGGCGGTATGTTTTTCGGGTTCATCCATCGACCGTGTCCTCTTCGCGCACCTGTGTCGCGATCAACTCCTCCATGCGCGCTCGAACACGCTGCCGTACCTTGTACACCGCCTCCACGCTCATCTGGAAGGCGCTCGCGGCCTCTTCCACAGAAGGCCCTCGCAACAGATGCTCAAAAACCTCCACGCTCCGCGTATCAAACGTCTGCCGAATCGTTTCCAACGCCAATCGCAAATGATGATCCGTCCACTCCTGCTCCCATTGCGCCGCGGATTCAGATTCATCCGCATCCGCCACAACGCCCAGCAACGATGTGTCAAGCGCATCCGCGCAGGGCGTTTTCTTCCCGCGCCTCGCCAGCGCGCTCCGCACCGTTCGATAGAGGTAATCTCGAAAACGCCCACGCGTCGGATCATAAACAAACGCTGGCAACGCCTGCAGCAGAAACTGCATAGTCAGTTGCAGCACATCATCCGCATCCGCATCCTGTAGTCCCCGACGCCGGCAAAACCGCAAAATCAACTCGCGATACTTGGCGTCAAACTCCCTCCAGGCGGTTTGATTGGCCGGATCTCGGACGCGGGAGAGCAGTGATGCTTGGGTAACTTCTGGGTTCATTGATGGATTTCCACCTGCTCGATACTACCCGGAATCTGCGTTTTTCAACCGCCAACAGCGATTTTCAGCCGCGGATGAAGGTCGACGAAGCCTTCGGCGACAAATTTCACTGGTCAGTGTCCAACGGCCGGCAGCGACGCGCTAGTCATGGGTGTGGAAAGGTTGTCTTTCCCAAAACACTCATCTTTCACAAAAAAAGGAGCTCGTCATGTTTGCACGCACAATCACTACCGTTCTTTCCGCTCTTGTCCTCGGCGCCTTTGCCACCGCGACCGCGCCGGCATCCGCTGCAACGGCCCTGACTAACAACGTCAACAAGGCCATCAGCAGCCAGAATGATGCCGCCAACCATCAGCAGTTTTTCTACATCAGCGTTCCCAACAACGCCTCAAAATTGGTGGTGAAAACCTGGAACTCAAGTTTCTTGAACATCGGCAACGCTGATCTGTATGTCAAGTTCAACGACTATCCAACGTTGGCCAGTTACCACGCACGATCGATCGGACCCACAAATTCGGACTCCGTCACGATCAACAATCCAGCACCCGGCATGTGGCGCGTGATGGTGAATTCGAAAGTCAACTACACCGCCGTGCTCCTACGGGCTTCGATCACGATGAATCCGGCTCCGCCACCGCAGGTCTGGAACTTCAACAACCTGTCCGCGACCACCGGCAATTACCAACTCTTCTGGGTCGATGTTCCTCCCGGCAAGACCACCCTGAAATTAGAGACCTCCGGTGGCTTCGGAGACCCCGCTCTCGTCTACCGGTTTGGCGCGGCTCCAACCTGGAACCTGTACGACTACCTCCAGCAATCGCCTTGGAATACGAACGAATGGATTTCGGTTTCACATCCCAGTGTCGGTCGCCATTATCTCTGGGTGCTCGCGGCTTCCAGTTACTCCGGCGTAAATTTGAAGATCACTCTCCAATAACAGCGCCACACCACGGTTCTCCAACACAGGACGGGTCTTTCAGACCCGTCCTGTTCTTTTCATGCTCCTGTTCGGCTGCCCTCGTGTGGCCCTCGGGCGGCGATCTCCGCCCGATGAGCCCGAGCGCCAGCAGAGAAATTTTTCCCGGGTGTGTCCAAAGCCTTGTCCTCTCGCGCTAGTCACTGGTGGAAAGACCGTCTTTCCAATCGCTTTTCACCTCTCGCAACAAAAGGAGATCGTCATGTCCGCTCGCAAATTCATCACCGTCCTCTACGCACTCGTCTTGGCAACCCTCATGGCTCCCGCGGCTCCCGCTTCCGCCGCAACCAAACTCACCAACAACGTCACACACGGATTGATCTGGGATTTCGAAGGCAACCGCCAGCATTTCTACATCGATGTTCCTAACAACGCCTCGTCGCTCGTCATCAAGACATGGGCAGGTGTCGGCAACGCCAATCTCTATGTTCGACGCGGAAACACTCCCACCCTAAGCAACTACGATCGCCACAACACATCCAACAACAACGATGCCACCATCACCATCAACAGTCCCGCGGCCGGCCGGTGGTACGTTATGGTCTACGCCAAGACGTTCTTCTGGGGCATGAATCTCAATGCCAAATTCACTCTGAATACGCCGCCGCCGCCTCCACCGCCACAGGTCTGGACCTTCACTGGTCTTAACGCAACCACCGGCAACTACCTGCTCTATTGGGTTGATGTCCCCGCAGGCAAGTCCTCACTCCGCATCGAAACCTCCGGCGGCGCGGGAGATGCCTCACTCCTCTACCGCTTCGGCGCTGAACCAACCTGGAATACCTACGACATCCAGCAGCAGGCTCCACTGTCAAACTACGAATGGATCAACCTGTCATCCCCAACCGCTGGACGCCACTACTTCTGGGTCCTCGCCGCATACTCGTTCTCCGGCGTGACACTCAAGGTAACACTCCAATAACCACACCGCCCAGCAAACCAAAAATTCAGGACGGGTCAATCCGACCCGTCCTGAATCCTTTTAACAAATCCCGTCGCTTCAACGCCCAACCCCAAGCCGGGACAACCCAACCCTCCAGACCGAAGCGCCAACGAGGCCCCTAAATCCCCCTCCCCCGAGATCGCAGAGTCGCCGAGGCGACGAGGGGGCAAGGGGGTGGGCGAAAAGCCCGAACACCCAAAGCGCGTCCCCACCCTAGCGCGCGCCATTAGGGCTACCCCAAAAAACAAAAATCCCAATTTTCAAAAAAATCTTGCACCACCAAAACCCC
>CAZWJR010000053.1:0-4918 GCA_964634655.1 uncultured Isosphaeraceae bacterium
GTGGTTTTGGCAGAGGTGGCCGCGGTTGCGGGTGGCTGCGTGGTGGATTGGGATTGGATGGTCTCGCAGCCGGTCAGGAGCGAGCAACCGATGATCGCGCCGAAGGAAACGGCGAAGAGGGTGCGGGAATTCCAGAGGGTCTGAATCTTCACGTGATCTCCGATCTGGGCCTCTTATCGGACGAATAGAGGAACCCGCTTGAGCCGGTCATCTCCGCGGCGTATGCCGAGAAGAACTGATGCGGACGTGGGTTATCGGCTTGATTTTGGGAAGGCGTGAGTTAAAAAAGTGTGAAAATGGAAAGGCGGAATTGGGGCGTTGGAGTGAGGATCGCAATGAAAGTAAGCACGGGCGTACTCCTAGAAGTGAGTACGCCCGGCGGTTCATAGGGAAATTGAAATGCTTGGACGTATTGCGGGAGATCGACTAAACTGATCGATTCGGCTGATCGCGTAGCTCAGTTGGTAGAGCAAGCGCCTTTTAAGCGCTAGGTCCTGGGTTCGAGTCCCAGCGCGATCACTGATCAGGCGGTTTTTGCGCGTTGAATTTTCAGGGAATGGGAGATCACCTCCAGCCGATGCTGGTTCTACACGCTAATTGGGTCGAGGGCTCGCTGCGCCTTTGGGGCGAATCGCTGGAGGCGTATGTTGCCTCACCGCGTTTTGCCGAGGTCGCTGTTGCGGCAAGCGGCGTTGCGGATGACCAGTCTGCAGTGGCGCTAGCAGATGGTGCAATGCATCCATTTGCTGCATCAGCGGAGCAATTGCGGCAACGGCTGCCGGCGGACTTGGGAGCGATGACATCGGCGGCGGGGTTGTTTCGACTGCGCCTGCCGCGCGATCCACAAGGTCCGTGGCCGAGCGATCGTTTGGCGCGGCGGGCCGGTGCGATAGAGATGCCGATTGATCCGTGGCTGGGGGAGTTTGAAGTTCCGAATGTGGGAATCGCCAATGAACAGGCGCTGGTTGCGCTGCCGAGTTGGGAAGAACACGAGCAAAACCCGGAATTTGATTTTGCGCCTTCGCTACGGTTCTGGATGAGTGTGGCGAATTTTGTTTCGGATTTGCTGGCGGATCAGCGGTTTATACCCACGCTGGTGCAATCTCGTGGTGATGGTTTGCGCGGATCGTGGCAACCGTGGCTGCATGATGAGGATGTGCGCAAGCGGCTGGCTGTTTTGATCCGATCCATGCCACCAAGCGTGCGGGCGACGGTTGATCGTCATCAGGGCAAGCCGTGGTCGATCCTTGAAGAAGCAATGCGGATGTGGACTGATGCGTTTGTGCGAAGCGCGCTGGCGGCGGAGCAATTTACGGATGCGCTGGAGGACCGGGACCCGCTTGATCCGCACGTAGCGTGGCTGACGGGACTGCTGGGGCTGGAGAGCCGCGTTCAACTGAACGGCGATGGCGGTTTGTATCTGCTGCGCGATGCGGCCCAGTGGGTGAGCCGACTGGATGATGCGAGCCAGGAACGGGCGATGCGGCTGTGCTTGAAGTTGAGCGAGCCGGGCGCGGGGGCGGGGAGCGATCCGCAGTGGCCGTTGACGCTGCATTTGCAATCGCCGGAGGACCCGGAGTTCCTGATCGCGGCGGAGCATATCTGGAGCCAGGTGACATCGGCGGCGGGACGGAAGAATCAGATATCGAGTGTGGAGAATCCGCAGGAGTTGTTGCTGGCGGAACTTGGCCGATGCAGCAGGGTGTATCCACGGATTGAAGCGGCGCTCTCGGAACAGCATCCAACGACGCTGCTGTTGACGACGGCGGAGGCTTATGAGTTTTTGCGCGAGGCAATGCCGCTGCTGGAGGAATCGGGATTTGGCGTGATTGCACCGGAATGGTGGGATCAGCCGTTGGGACGATTGGCTGCGAGATTGCACATTGATGCGCCGACGACGGAATCTCTGGCGGGTTCAAGTGCGGGGACGGCTCCGGCTGCGAGCATGCTTGGGCTGAACAGTCTGGTGAAGTTCACGTGGCAGATTGCGATTGGCGATCAGCCGCTTTCCATGGAAGAGTTCCATGCTCTGGCGAAGGCGAATGCGCCGCTGGTGCAGGTGCGGGGCAAGTGGATTGAGATCAGTTCGCAACAGATTGCGGATGCGCGTGAGTTTTTGGAAAAGACGCCGGCGGGTGAGATGACGCTGCTGGAAGCGATTCGACTGGCGCATGGGGGCGATCCAGCGACGTCGGCGAAATCCGGCGGGTTGCCGATCATGGGGATGGACGCAACGGGGTGGGTTGCGGATTTGTTTGCGGCATCCACATCGGGAGAGAATCAGAACATGCCGATGCTGGAGCAACCGGCGGGATTTTTGGGAACCCTGCGGCCGTATCAGAAGACGGGATTGAGTTGGCTGGCGTTTCTTGATCGGTTTGGGTTGGGTGCGTGCCTTGCGGACGACATGGGATTGGGTAAGACGATTCAACTTATTGCATTGCTGCAGCATGAAAGACAGGTGCGGGGGCAATTGCCTATTGCGGCATCGAACGAGCAAGCACAGGCGCGGCTGGCACCAACGCTGCTGGTGGTTCCGACATCTGTGGTGGCAAACTGGGTGCGTGAACTGGAACGATTTGCACCGGAACTGACCACGCATGTGCAGCACGGGCCGGAGCGACCTGTGGGTGACCGCTTTCTTGAAGTGGCGGCGGTGCATGATGTGGTGATCACGACGTATCCGTTGATCAGCCGCGATATCGAAACGCTCAAGCGGATTCGCTGGCATCGAGTGGCGTTGGATGAAGCGCAGTACATCAAGAACCCCCCCACCAAGCAGACGACGGCGATACGTTCGTTGCATGCGCCGCACCGGCTGGCGTTGACGGGCACGCCGGTGGAGAATCGGTTGAGCGAGTTGTGGTCGATCATGGAGTTCTGCAATCCGGGATACCTGGGAGCGGCGGGAGAATTCCGCAGGCGGTTTGGCATACCTGTGGAAAGACATCGGAATCGATTGCAAGCAGAGCGATTGCGGCAGATGGTTCGGCCGTTCGTGCTGCGGCGAGTGAAGACCGATCCGAAGGTGATTGATGATCTGCCGGATTGCACTGAAACGAAGGATTACGCAACGTTGACGGTTGAACAGGCGGGGCTGTATCAGCAGACGGTGGATGCGATGCTTGGGCAGGTGGAGAAGGCATCGGGCATTCAACGGCGCGGATTGGTGTTGGCGACGCTGGTGAAACTGAAGCAGATTTGCAATCACCCGGCGCAATCTTCCATGAGTGCGGGAGCACGGCTGGATGATCTGGCGAAGTTGCGCCCCGGTGAACTGGTGATGGAGGATGACTCCGCGCCGGAGCCGCAGATTTCGACTTCGCAGAATGTCGGCGCTTTGTCCGGGCGATCCGGGAAGGCAAAGCGGCTGATGGTGATGCTGGAGGAAGTGATTGCCAGCGAAGAGAAGGCGCTGATCTTTACGCAGTTCCGTCAGATGGGGCATCTGCTGACGGCGATGATTCAGAACGATCTGGATTGCGAGGCGTTGTTCCTGCATGGCGGCACGCCGGCGAACAAGCGGCAGGCTCTCATTGATCGCTTTCAGGATGAGAAGGGCGGCGCGCCGATTTTTGTGCTCTCGTTGAAGGCGGGTGGATTGGGTTTGAACCTGACGGCGGCGAATCATGTGTTCCATTACGATCGATGGTGGAACCCGGCGGTGGAAAATCAGGCGACGGACCGGGCGTACCGAATCGGGCAGCGGCGGGCGGTGCACGTTCACAAGTTTGTGTGCCAGGGGACGCTGGAAGAGCGGATCGATCAGATGATCGAACAGAAGACTGAATTGGCGCAGAATATTATTGGTGCGGGTGAACAGTGGCTGACGGAACTTTCCACGGGGCAGTTGCATGAGTTGTTGATGCTGCGGCCGAGCGCGATGGAGGGTGAATCGTGACGGTATCGCCGGGAAATTCACAGAATCGATCATTCACGCCACGTCGATTTGACGGACCGCGCAAGGTGCGCGGCGGGATCAAACTGGCGGGCACGTTTGTTGGCGCGGGCGGGGAATCATTGCGAGCGAATGCGGCGGGGCAAAACCCGAATCCGGGTATGGAATTGGCCCGACGGCTGATTGCGCTTGTTGAGGCGCGGCTGGAACCGGCGGTGCTGGCGGCGGGATTGGAATACGCGCGCAGCGGGCAGACGGTGAGCGTTGAGTTTTTGCCGGGCGTGATTGAAGCGGCGGTGCAGGGATCTGCGCCGCGGCCGTATGTCACGCGGTTGAAGGTGCCGGTGATTTCCAGTGCATCGTGGCCGGGAGTGATTGAGGCGATGGCGGCGGAGGCGGTGCATGTTGCGAAGTTGCTATCCGGTGAATTGCCTGCGACGCTGGACGATTTGATGAAGTCGCTTGATCTGGCGTTGCTGCCGGCAAAGGCGGAGGAAGTGTCGTTCCAATGTTCGTGCGGATTTGCGGCAGAGGCGGCGAAGCAGGGACGGTTTTGCAAGCATGCGGCGACTGCGGTTCATGTGTCGGCGGAGCGTTTGGCGGCGCAACCGCTGTTGATCTTCACGCTGCTAGGCATGCCATCGGAGCGGTTGCTGGAACAGTTGCGACAGGCGCGGGCGATGCAGACGAATGGTGTGACGAGTGCGCACGGCGATGCACCGATTGGGGAGATGGAGAATTTTGCGGTGCCACTGGAGGCGTGCTTGGATGAATTCTGGCGGAGTCCGGCGCGATCGCATGATTTGGCGGAGGGGGCTCCCCCACCGCTGCATCACGTCCCGCATGCGCTGCTTCGGCGGCTTGGTCCTTCGCCAATGAATGGACGATTTCCGATGGTTGGCCTGCTGGCGAGCGTTTATGACACTGTTGGGGCGGCAGCGCGGCGGATGCAGGAGGCGCAGGATGCGGCGGCGGCGCCGGTTGAGAACGCCAAGGAAGAATCGGACGAATGATTTGATG
>CAZWJR010000053.1:4928-14014 GCA_964634655.1 uncultured Isosphaeraceae bacterium
GGGGACGAACTAACTCGTGGGACAGGGGCCCCACTTGTTGATAACGAAGAGCAGATCGTTGACATCAACAACGCCGTTGGCGACGGCGGGTGCGATATCAGCCGGGCAGGGTGCGGGCTGTGCGGGGCAACGACCCCAGGCGTTGATGACGGCGAGAAGATCGGCGGAGTTTACGGTGCCATCGTGATTGATATCCGCGGTGCACGGAGGAGGTGCGGGCGGTGTGTAAGTGACGGTGAGGAGCGGGGATTCGGATTGATCGGTCCAATTGCGGCTGACCCACTTTTTTGCGGTGGAGAGTGTGGTTTCGTTTCCGCGAACGATCCAGCCGAAGTTGTTGGCGGGGTTGTTGATCCAATATTGGACATCAGCGATGACGCCCGCGGAAGACCACGTCTGGTTTCCACTGTTGCCAACGGTTGCACTGGCACTGCTGGTGGAGGAAAAATTGCCGCCGGGAGTTGTCCAGAGTGTGCCGGGATAGAACTTGTGAATCCAAGTTGCATCGTTGGCGGTGGCAGGTGCGCCGTTGCCGCCGTTGTTGACGTAGGTGCCTTCGCCCCAGTTACCAAGCAAGCGATAGAGGCTGCAGGTCTGATTGCCGCCGTGGCCCTGGACGAGCCACATCCGAAGACTGGCGCTTGTAACGGTGGAGCCAACGGGAATGCTTGAGGTATCAAAGGCAAGCACGGCTCTAAGTCTCATGCTGTCGCCGCTGGTACCGAGCCTGCCACAGAAGATGCCATCTCCCAGTCCGTTGCTAAGCGCGCCCGTGCTACTTTCAATAAGCGTGTTGTCCTTGTATGGGCGAAAAGTAGCCGTGACTCCATTCGCAATCGGGGCAGTGGCCAGCACCGCTGCAATCAGCAGCAAAGCAAAGCCTGGTGAAGGATTAAGGCGAGAGAACGGGCACTCCGACATGCGTGCAGACCTCCAAATGATCATTCAATGTACGCCATGTTTGGGGGTTCGGCCGCACCGGATTGATCATATTTGAAGGGTGGGGGTTTGGATCGTCCGAAAATGGGGCTGTGCAACGCAACTTGGGGCCAAAAACCGCCGATCTATCAAGGACAGGAGTGCGTCACATGGAATCGAAGAAAACCTGCTCTGAACGAATGAGGCCGATTTTGCAGGCCATGGAGAGATCTATCGACTCTGCCCGGAGTCAGCGCGTTGGGTTTCCAACGGTGGCTGGCAATCCCGCACGCGTTGAGTCACCTCGCCCAACTCTGTCGAATCTCACTCCCGTTCAGAACCCTATCAACCCACAAGTTGCGGACGATCCGGACACACCCCGACTCAAGGCCCGCCCGAAGCCGTTGAATTCACCACTGGTGAATCCATTTGAACGATCGGCTTATCGGTCGCAGGTTGGTTGATGGCATTGAGGCAGAGAAGACCAAATCGATGTTCAAACGTCGTAACTGACAGAATCCGCACCGTTAACCCAGTCAATTTTTTGTTGCCCGAATTCACTCGATTAGTGAGCGATCTGCTTGGAGATGTTGCTGGGCAATTGCATTGTTGATCGGGTGAGTGGGATGGAGTGCGAGGTTCATGTGGAATCCTTTTTCGCGTCGTCCACCGGCCGTGGTTGACCCGCCATTGATTGAAGAGAAAGTCAGGTTGGCCGCTGTGGACACCGTGTTTTCAAGCGGTCCATTGGTTGACACTTCAATTGCGCAGGTGCAGCGCATCGGCAACGTTGCGGTCGCCACGTTTACGGTGGTTGAAATCTCACAACCGCACGGGGTGGCTCTTCTGATGGATTTGCTGAACGAGATGACGGATTCCGGCGCGACCCATTTTGTGCTGGATACACAGAACGTACAGTTCATGGATTCGGCATGCCTCGGATGCCTGGTGGAGGCGTTGAATCGAATAGCGAGAAACGGCGGGCGCATCGCACTGGCAAATGCGGCGGCGAGCGTTCAGTATCTGTTCCGCTTGACGCAGTTGGATCGAGTGTTTCCGGTGTGCGGCGATGTGATGTCCGCGCTGGCAACGGTGGAACGGCAACCGCGCTAGACCGGGCCGCCGAACATCATCGGCGTGCGGCGCCTGTGGCGGGGTGATTCACGATATAGCGGCAAGTGCGGTTATCATCGAACAAGATGAAAACAGGCGACTCCCAACGGGCTCCGATCTGGGTCTACCTCCTCTTGATTGTCATAGCGGCGGCCCCGTATGTGAACACGCTGGGTTTTGAATTCTTGAGTTACGATGACAGCGAATACGTCACGGCCAATCCGCGTGTGCAACAGGGATTAACCTGGAGCAACGTCGCGTGGGCGTTCACAACAACATCGGTCTCAAACTGGCATCCACTGACGTGGCTCTCCTACATGTTGGATTATGAGTTGTCTGGAGGGCGGCCGGGTTGGTTTCATTTTACGAATGTGTTTTTCCATGTGGCCAACACATTGCTGCTGTTGATCGTATTGCGGCGGATGACCGGGGCTGTGTGGAGAAGCGCCCTGGTGGCGGCGTTGTTTGCGGTGCATCCAATGCACGTTGAATCCGTGGCGTGGATTGCGGAACGCAAAGATGTGTTGAGTACGTTTTTTGGTCTGGCATGCGTGGCGGCCTACGCGCGGTATGCCTCGGCTCCATCGATCGGACGGTATGTGCCGGTTGCCTTGCTGTTTGCACTTAGCCTGCTGTGCAAGCCGATGTTGGTCACGCTGCCGTTTGTATTCCTGTTACTGGACTACTGGCCACTGCGACGGCTGGCGCCAAAGCGGGATGGCGCTGAATCCCAAGTCGCCATTGCATCGCCGCGAATCACCCGATTGTTGGCGGAGAAGATTCCTCTTCTGGTCATGTCCATTGCGATCAGTGCAGCGACGGTTCGGGTGCAAGAATCCGGCGGAGCGATGTTCTCGCTGATCCTGCTGCCGTTCGGGGCGCGCGTTGTCAACGCCATCGTGGCGTATGTGTCGTACCTTGGGCTGGCGATCTGGCCGACGGGAATGGCGGTGCTGTACCCGCACCCAGGTGAATGGCCGGTGCACATCGTGGTTCTCTGCGTTTCTCTGTTGATCGCCGTAACGGCGGTGGCGATCGCGCTTCGAAACACGCAACGGCATCTGATCGTCGGCTGGCTGTGGTTTCTTGGCACGCTGGTACCGGTGATTGGCCTGGTGCAGGTCGGGTTTCAATCGATGGCGGATCGATACACCTATGTTCCGTTCATCGGTGTTTTTATCATGGCGGCGTGGAGCCTGCCCGGAAGCGGTGCAGAGAAGTTTGGGCGATGGGCTGGCGTTTCGACCGCGTTGGCTTTGGCGGCGCTGATGGCATTTGGTGTGGGCAGTTGGATTCAGGTGCAGTATTGGAGCGACAGCGAAACGTTGTATCGTCGAGCGTTGAGCGTGACCGAGAAAAACTTCATCATTCATTACAACCTGGGGATTTTGTTGCACGCCAAAGATCGAAATGACGAGGTGATTGAACAATTCACCCGGTGCCTGGAGATTCAGGAAGACTATGCCCCGGCGCAGGACAATCTAGGAAACGCGCTGGCGGCCAAGGGAGAATACGAAAAGGCGATTGCCCACTACAAGCGAGCCATTGAACTGGTTCCGGATGCGGCTGCCACGTACAACAACCTTGGATCGGTGTATGCCCAGATGGGGCGGCTTGAAGAGGCGGTGCAGGCGTATGTTAAATCGCTGGAGTTGGATCCGAAGTCCATCCGAGTGCAGTTGAATCTTGGCGAAACGCTCCTGTACCTGCGAAAGTATCAGGAATCGTATGATGCGTATGCGAAAGCGTTGACGCTGGATGAGAAGTCAGCCGCGGCGCACGTGGGCATGGGGCGAGCGCTTGCGGTACTGAACCGGGTTGAAGAGTCGCTTGGGCAGTTCGATGAGGCGCTGCGCCTTGATCCGGCGAACACGGATGCGGCGTTCTATCGGGAGCGAGTTGAGGGGGCATGGAAACGGATGAACGCGCCGTAGCATCGCTGTGCGTGGTCGCCGGCGATCGGGTCCGGATGTTGGCCGGTCGTTCGCTTCGCGCGGTATCATCGATCGTTATGAATGCTGACGACGCTCCACGCGCTCCGATTTGGGTCTCCATCATTTTGATCATCGCGGCGGCAGCGCCGTACGTTCAGACGCTTGGATTCGATTTTGTCAATTTCGATGACAATGCCTACCTGACGGACAATCAAATTGTGCAGGCGGGCCTCACGTGGAAGGGTGTTCAGTATGCGTTTTCAACTTTTGACACGGGCAACTGGCATCCGCTGACGTGGCTTTCTCACATGGCGGATGTAACGATCTGGGGGTTTTGGGCGGGCGGGCATCACCTGACCAATCTGCTGATCCATGTCGCCAACACATTGTTGTTGTTCGCTGTGTTTCGCCTGATGACAACCGCCGTGTGGCGCAGCATGCTGGTGGCGATCCTGTTCGCGGTGCATCCGTTGCACGTGGAATCTGTGGCATGGATCGCCGAGCGCAAGGATGTGCTTAGCACGTTCTTTGGCCTGTTGGCGATGCTGGCGTACGCCCGGTACGTTCGGACGCCGTCACTTCAGCGATACATGATGATCGTGCTTCCGTTTGCGGTCAGCCTCTTGTGCAAGCCGATGATGGTGACCCTTCCGTGTGTCTATCTGCTCTTGGACTTCTGGCCATTGAAACGGCTGACGATCGGTGCGACGTCGACAGGAAGAGTGGCGTACTCGCGCCTGATACTGGAAAAAATCCCACTTCTGATGTGTTCGATAGCGATCAGCGCGATCGCCGTGTTTTCACAACATTCAGCCAAGGCCATGTCATCACTCGAGGCATTTTCCTTGTCGACTCGTGCCGCGAACGCGCTCGTTTCGTATGCCATGTACCTGCAAAAACTGTTTGTGCCCATCAACCTTGCGGTTTTCTATCCGCATCCTGGAACGTGGGGCCAGTCAGAAGTGATGTACAGCAGCGTGATTCTCGTGGTCATTTCAGTATTGGTCCTTTCCCTATGGCGGTCCAGGCCATGGCTGACGGTCGGCTGGCTGTTGTTCCTGGGCATGCTGGTTCCGGTCATCGGTCTCGTGCAGGTCGGGATGCAATCAATGGCGGATCGATACATGTACTTTCCGGCTGTCGGCATATTCATCATGATCGCCTGGAGCATTCCAAATCCCCAGGACATGTTTGGGCGTGCCTCGGTGACCGCGCTCACATCCCTGTGCGTTTTGGCGCTGGCGATTACTGCGACGGTACAGGCTTCGTGTTGGAAAGACAGCCGCGCGTTGTTTCTTCAAGCCATCGCGGTGAACCCCAACAATTTCATGGCCCACCAGAACCTGGGAAACGACCTGGAAGTCAAGGGTGAAATCGCCAAGGCCATGGAGCACTATCAACGAGCGGCCAAGCTACGCCCCAACTACGGAAAAATTCATGAAAACATCGCCAACATTTACATCAAGGCGCAGCGCTATGACGCAGCGATGAAGGAACTTGATCTGGCGGTTCAACTTGATCCCGATTCGTATTCAGCCCACAACAGCCGCGGCGTTGTGCACCTGTCGCAACTACGGTTTGCCGATGCCGAATTGGAATTGCGCCGCTCCGTCGACCTTGATCCAAACAACTTGCAAGCCCGAGGCAACTTCGGACTTGCGCTGCTCAAGGTAGGCAAGTACGAAGAAGCGATTCGCAATCTTTCGATGGTGAAGGAAGTTCATCCGGAGCGATTGGGCGTACGGCTGAATCTTGCCCTGGCGCTGTCGGGCAGCGGGCGCAAGAGTGAAGCGGTTGTTGAACTTCAGGAAATTCTGCGAGCCAAGCCGGATTTTGCGCCTGCAAGAGCGGCCTTGGCTGAAATCGAGCAGGCCGGTTCGTCACCGGCACCATGATCGGGCGTGCGGGTTCCTTTAGGCTGACTGTTCGGCCGGAGCGGCTTCTTCCATGTGCTTGAGGCCGCGGCGTTGATCGCGGAGGCGGCGGCTCTTTCCGACGCGCTGGCGCAGGTAATACAACTTGCTGCGGCGAGCGTCGGAGCGGCGGACGATTTCAATCTGGGCCAGGCGAGGCGAGTGAAGGGGGAAGATTCTCTCGACGCCTTCATTGGCGACGATTCGCCGGACGGTGATGGTGCGATTGATCCCACGGCCGTTGACGGAAATGAGCACGCCTTGATAGATCTGGATGCGCTCCTTGTCGCCTTCCACGATGCGAACGTGGATGTTGAGCGTGTCACCAACGGAGAAATCCGGAAGGTCCGTGGCGGGTTTGAGTTGCTTGGCGACGGCGTCGATGAGAGTCTGTTGCTGGTTCATGGGTGTCTCAACCTTCGATCAAATCCGGACGTTTTGCCTGTGTCCGTTCGAGCATTTCCTTCATTCGCCACTGTTCGATGGCCTGGTGGTCACCGTTGAGCAGCACATCCGGCACGTCCCGGCCGCGCCATTGGCGTGGCCTTGTGTAATGCGGGCAATCCAAAAGGCGTTTGCCCTCTGGTCCGCGTGCAGCGAAGGAGTCCTGCGCCGCTGAATCCTCGTGGCCGAGCACTCCCGGGATGAGTCGAACGACTGCGTCGATCAACACCATCGCGGGCAACTCGCCACCGCTGAGCACGTAATCACCGATGCTCAACTCAAGAGGTTGCAGCTCGTCGATAACGCGCTGGTCAACCCCTTCGTAATGCCCGGCGATCATGAGCAGCCGGGGTTTTGAAGCCAGTTCCTCGACCCTGCGTTGATCCAGAGGTTGCCCTTGTGGACTGAGCAGGAGACGAGTGGCTGGACGATTGTCTTTTCCTTCAACCGCCATGACGGAATCATGGAGCGGCTGACACATCATGACCATCCCTGGTCCGCCGCCGAACGGTCGATCATCGACCTTGGCGTGTTTGTTGTCGGCCCAGTCGCGGATGTTGTGAATGTGTATCTGGACACATCCGCTTTGAGCCGCCCTGCCGAGGATGCTTGCGTTTAGCACGCAGGGAAACATCTCCGGGAACAGGGTGAGAATATCGATCCGCATCACGCAGCCGGGGCGGCGACCTTCTGACCCGAAGTTGGATCAGCGCCGATTCGGCGGATCAACCCCTTGGCGGTGCGACTTGGCTGCGCTCCGACGCTCAACCAGTACGCCACACGGTCCACCTTGAGATTGATCTGCTTGTCTTCGGGGGCGATTGGATCAAACCAGCCCAATTCCTCGATGACGCGGCCATCGCGAGGGCTTCGCTGATCCATCACGTTCAAACGAAAGAACGGACGATGACGACGACCCATTCGCTTCAAACGCATAACTACCATTCACGAACTCCTTCCAGGCGCCTGCTTCGGGGGTTCGGGGATCACAATGATCACCGAATGCCGGCGTATCGTGGAGAGCGGGAAGCCGGTTGAATGACAGCCGATACCATCGGCTGCTTTCCAAACAGAACACTTCCGAGGGGCTCCGTGCGATGCCGCTTCAGCGGGCGGATGCGAACCGCGAAGAATAGCAGTTTCCCAGGAAAAGGCAACCTGGGGAGAGATTGAAGCGGGCTGATTGTGCCGGAAAATGCGGCTTTTGGCTGTTTTTTTGGGTGGTCAGCGGGAGTTGAGGATCAGCCGGGTGGTGGTGAGCCATCAGCGGAACGGCAGGACATCGCGCAAGGCCGGATTGCCCATGAATGAGCCCAGCAGATCGGTGCCGGCGGCGGCAGCGCTTCGGCCTGCATCCCTCAGGAAGCCGAAGGTGCCGCTCATCATCAGAACCAGCACGATAAACATGCCGATCATCGGCGCGTTGGTTTGGTTCAACATTCTGTACCAGCGGAAGGAAAGGCCGGAGAGAATTGCTGAACCATCCAGCGGGGGCACGGGCAGCAGGTTGAAGATCATGAGCACGATGTTTAGTTCCGCGCCGATGAAAAAGAACGTGTTGAGATGGTCGTACACCGGCTGACCGACGGGACCAACTTTGATCCAGACGGCTAGAAGGATGATGCAAACAATGGCAAGCAACAGGTTGACAGCGGGACCAGCGGCGGAGACGAGGGCATTGCCTTTGCGCTTCCATCGGAAGCGGCTGGGATCGACGGGCATCGCGCCCCATGCGATTCCGATCAGAGCCAGGGCGATGAGCGACATTGGGCCCATGTGAACCAGCGGGTTCATGTTCATGTGGCCGAGGCGACGCGGGGTGTCATCGCCTTGCCAAATGGCGGCCCAGCCGTGGCCGAGTTCGTGGAGCGTAATTGAAAAGATGACCCAGAACAGATGGCTGACGAGCAGCACCGTCATGCCGTTGTGAATGTAATTGCTGATCCACCAATCGTTCACGACGGGATGATACAGCGGGGAAATGAATTTGGCCCAGCGAAGCAGGTTCGTTCATCGCGGCCAGCGGCTGCAATCGGCGAGCCTTTGAAGACGTTTTGGTTGATCGGCTACGAGCCATGCGTCTTTGGATAGCAGTGCGTGTGCGGCGGCGAAGTGCGGGGCTGCTTCGGCGGGACGGTTCAGTGCCAACAGACATTCACCGATTTCCTCCTGCACGTAACCATCGTTTTGCTCGCCGGTGGATTCGCATTCTGCATTGAGCGATCGCTGGATTTGGAGGGCATCATCAATGCGATTGAGGGAACGGAGACAGCGGCCGATGCACCAGCGCGCAATGCGGATTTCGTTTGGTCTGTTTTGCTCGATGCGGCAGGACAACGCTTGCTCAAAATGGCAGAGGGCGGTTGTGAAATCGCCGGCATCGTGCAATGACCAGCCGATGTTGTTGTGGAGCGAACCACGCCATTGACGGGCCCGGGGTTGATCGGAGGATTCGGCGAGTTCCAGAGCGCGGCGGTTCCATTGTATGGCTTCGTCGTTGCGCTTCTGTGAGCCGTGGACGATGGCGATCATGTGGGCGGAATCGATGGCGAGGTGGTCATCATGAATATTTACGGCGGAATCGAACGCCTTCACAAAGAACGGCATAGCCATTTCGCTCTGGCTGGATGAATTGAACAGCCGCCCGCGTTCGAGAAGGCATCGTACACCGACGGGGCCGGAGGCAAGCGGCGGAAACGATGCGTTGTTGTGCGGCGCTCCGGAGTTTTGCACTTCATCGAGAGTTCGATGGGCGGCATCAAAG
>CAZWJR010000054.1:0-14005 GCA_964634655.1 uncultured Isosphaeraceae bacterium
CCTTCCCGCAACACTGCGACGGCCGAGTTGCAGCGTCAGCGAACCGTCCTTCCATTCCATGGATAACTCCGCAACCGGCGGTTGCAGACCAATTGATTCAAGAGATGTGCCGGTACTTGCCTGCGGCACTGCGATGGAATCCAGCAGTTCCAACTCTCGAACGTCCTGCACCAATTGATTGATGGCACGTTCATCCATCGGGTGCGCAAACGGCTGAACCTGCGTCCAGTTTGATTGCTTGCGCTCGAGAGCAGTGGTCGGCTCGCCGGCGCGTTTCAGTGTGATACGGTCCACCGCCTCCGCTGGAAGTTGAGCCGCTGCATCCAGATGCCTGCGCTGTGCCACGCCGCTCTTTGGCACGGGTGCGTTCCAACCGGTGCGCACCATCGCCACGACTCCCACGGCAGCCAGCACGAACAGAAGAATTGTTGTCGTGATCTTCATGAGCGAATCACCGGCGACGAATCAACCAAACTGAAAATCCAAGAAATACACACGCTCCAGGCAACCCGGCAAGAACGATCCACATCCACAAACGTCGAACCTCTGGTGTGACGTTGCGAAGCCGCGCCACTTCCTGGCTCACCGGGCTGGCGGCGATCAGATCATCCATACCCGCCAACCATGCAGCCGATGCCAGCATCAATTCGTGATTGCCGGGATTGATGAGCGCGATGCGCGTTCCTCTGCCGCCGCTGATGTCATAGGTTACATCAGCCACATTGCTGACCATCCATCCACCGGACCCGCTTACGATGATTCTCTGTGTGCTCCGGCCGTTCGGATTCGACCGCTCGGCGGTGATGATGAGCGGAACCGGCTCTTTGAACCGACTGGATTCTTCCGGCTTGCGCCCGCTCAAATCTCCTGTCCATTCCTTCTCAATCCAACGCGTTTCACTTGGGCTGATCGCCGCCACTACTCCATGTTGCACATTCGGTGAGGTTCTCATCACCAACGGAACCGGCATGCCGAGATACGCCTGCTGACCATCCACTGCACGGCCGATGAGATGATCGGGAGCAAAATCGCGCAACGTCTGGCCAATTGAAATCTGTGTCGTGCCGCCTTCACCGCTGACAGATTCCAACACCAGCCGCGCGGTATCCGCTTCCACGCCGAATCCAACCGCCATCGTTGCAAACGGATCGGCCTGCCCGTACTTGGCAACAAGGCTGGGGCTGACGTTGAGCAGAACGTTCTGCCCATCCGCAATAAGTTTGGTTGTCGCCTCAATCAGTGCGCGAGTTGCTGCGGTTGGTTCCAAACTGCGGGCCGGTGGCGGCGGAACAATCACCCAAACCACACGCTGCCCGGCGGCGGGTACCGGCTTGGCGCTTTGCTGTGCCAACGCCCACTCCGCCACTTCAAATCGGGAGGCACGCAGCATCTGGGTAACGCCAACCAGGTCATCCTGACGATCGCGGGGTTTGAGCAGTGACGCGGCCTCGCTGTGTACAAACACAACCAGCGGCATATGTTCCACCGTGAGCGAACGAATCGTGGCGGAAATCAACTGCTCGCCACGGAATCGCTGGTCAAATGTCACGCCGCCATCGTCCTTCCGCTTGATGTTGCTCTTGGGAAACAACTGTGCGGATGGAATGACCGCAGCGCGATCGGGACCAATGACAACGGCGGCCTCGCCTTCTTGCAGCGTCTTGCCAATTGTTGAAAGTTCCAGCGGCGGCAAGCGTTTGAGCGGATCAGCGCTTTCCGCCAGGTTCTGGGCAACTTGCCGACACTCATAATGAAGGTTTGCGAGAACGTCCTTTGCGGCGGCATCAAGATTCGGCCGCTGCTGCCACTTTGCAAGAATCTCCGCAAGGGCATCGGCTTCCTCCGCGGTTTGCGTCAGGGCGGCAGCTAGCGTGCTGCGTGCAGTCTCAAAATCCGGCAACGGTTTGGATTCATCCACTCGCCGGGCCTTCTGCACGGCCAAACGAATCTGGTTGCCTTGATCCGGCAGGAGCGACAACACCCCAACATGTTGCTTAAGGGGTTCACGCACTGGGTCTTCTGCTGGGAGTATCGCCAGCAACCGTTCCAATCGCCCGCCCTGTTGTTGCACAAATGACTGGGCGGCCTCAAACGAATGCATGCCCGTATCAAGAGCGCGGTCGTATTGAGCGATTGCGTCCTTGTAGACACCCGTCAGTTCTGCCAGCAATTGATCGTATTGCACAAGCGACGATGCATCGGATGGATCAATCCGCACGACCGAAATCTGCGGCGACGCATCGGTGTACCGCTTCAACACTTCATCAATCTGGCTGTGCACACTGCGATCGGCAAGGCTGCTGTCGAGCACAATGGCAATTCTCCAGTTGCCCTGTAAACCGGTAAGCAATTGGCGCGATTGCTGGCTCAACGAATAGGCACGAGTTTTTGTGGCATCAATTCGCTCTCGCCAGGCGGGCCTGCCAGCGAAGGAATTGGCCACGATGACAATGGCCAGTGCGCTAAGCAGCAAGACCACAAGGTTGAGAATGTGCAGCGCGCGGTTCACCGCCACCTCCGAACTTCCAGCGACTTCACAGACGCCAGCAGAAAGAGCCACGTCAGCGAAACGAAGTACACCACATTGGAGGTATCAACCAGCCCGATCGCAAAATCACGCAAGCGCGGATCGGGGTCGGCGGCAAACGCGGCACTCCCCCACGGCTCGGCGAGATATCCGGGCAGTGATTTCGCCGCGACGCTCAAACCCATCCAGAAAAACAACGTGAGCAGAAACGCAACGACCTGACTGTTGGTGAGGCAAGACGCAAGGATGCCGCTGGCCAAGTACGCCGCGCCCACCAACGCCATGCCAAGGAAGCCGCACAACATTTCGCCGTAGTCAGGCCGTCCGTGCATCTCCAACGCAATCACAAAAACACTGGTTGAGGCCAGCATCACCAGCAGAAAAACCACCGCCGCGAAAAACTTGGCCAGAATCACCTGTGCCTCGCTTACGGGGCAGGTCATCAGCATTTCAAACGTGCCAAGCCTGCGCTCTTCGCTGATGGCCCGCATTGAAATGGCGGGGCAAACGAACAACAGCATCCACGTGCCCCATTCAAACACCGGCCGCAGCGATGCCGGCTGGCCTTGATCAAAACTCCGAACCACAAACACCACGCCGCTCATCAGCAGAAAAAGGCCAATGATGATGTACCCGGTGGGAGCAAGAAAAAAACTGCGCACTTCGCGACCGGCCAGGGCGATAACTCGATTCATGCTGCCGCCCCGGAAAGAATTGGAGCGGAATCCATCGCTTCCGCATCCGCGCTCACTTTCACAAACAACTGTTCCAGCGAAGGAGTCTCACGACGGAGTTCCCGCATCACACCCCCCACGGTTGTCAGCGCTGCTGCAATCGGTTCGCGCAGATCCGCCGTGCCGCGACTTGCAGTAATGGTGTACCGCCGCCACGACCCATCCAGCGACACTTGTTGCACATCTGTTACCCCGCGCACCGCCAGCAGCGCCGATCCTGCTTTGGATGAATCATGTTCAACGATGTATCGATCCGCATCGGCAGCGGCACTCTTCAAATCGTTAATCGTTCCTGCTGCCCGAATTCGCCCGCGCGCGATCATCACGATTTCATCGCAGGTCATTTCCACTTCCGGCAGAATGTGCGTTGAAAGCAAGATCGTGTGATGGGCCGCCAGTTCACGAATCAAACTCCGCACTTCCCGAATCTGCGTTGGATCCAATCCCACGGTTGGTTCATCCAGAATTAACACCGGCGGCTGATGCAGCAGCGCGGCAGCAAGACCCACCCGTTGGCGATAACCCTTTGAGAGTTGGTGGATCGGCCGGCGGCGCACCTCCTCCAGACCGCATCTTCGCAACGATAGGTCAATGGCGCTCCGGCGTTGCGATCGGGCAACCGAAAACAACCGGGCACGCCAGGTGAGAAACTCCACAACACGCATCTCTCCATACAGCGGTGCGGATTCCGGCAAATAGCCGATTCTTTGCCGAACCTGCTTGCCGCAGCGCAGCACATCCAATCCATCCACCTCCACGGAACCGGCTGGGGGAGTCAGATAACCAGCGATCATTCGAATGGTTGTGCTCTTGCCCGCCCCGTTAGGTCCGAGAAAACCAACCACGCGCCCGCGCGGGATAACCAAATCAACTGCATCAACCGCCGTCAGCGCCCCGTATCGCTTGGTGAGATGACGCGCTACGATCATGTTGGACAAGTCCGAAGCCAACCGGCAAGCTCCTTAAACGGGGCAAATTGTATCCCCTCACGGCCCCCGCCACGGCAAGATGGGCGTTTGCGAGGCAGGGGAAGGCTTTGCATCAAAATCCTGTCAAATACAGTCCCTACCTCAAATCAAGCCGATCTATTGTCTGGAAAGGCGTCGCAACGCCGATCCGGATTTTTGTTGCATTGAAACGTTCGGCCAGCGTACACTAATGGGCTTGTTCGCGCAGATGGAATATCACGATCCAGTCTTGACTTCAACCCGCCCCAGGCTGGTCATTCTCAAGGGTGCCGTTCCCCATGAAGCCAGTCAGGTTCAGGTCTTGAAGTCCGCTTTTGATGTGGTGGAAGTCCACAGCGCTGCTGCTGCCAAAAAAATGCTTGATGGTTCCGTTGGTGGCGTCGTTGTGTGCGCCCCTTGCGAATGCATCAACGTGGATGGCGAACCGCTCCCGGACGCCGCCACCACTATTCTTGCCCGCGTCGGCGATGGTGTGGGTGTGGTTGATTCCACCGGCGCCATCCTTTGGACTGATGCTCGCTTCAAGGTTCATGATGAGCATGTGCGGGCCGAGTTCATTCAGAAATGCCGGCAGGCAATTGACCTGTTCAACATGCCCGCTGACAAGGCCGGGGCCGATCGTCGCCACACCAAGCGATTTGGTTTCGCCAGTGACGGTTGCCAGTATGAATTGATCGTTTCGCCGGCTTCGCTCGACCAGACATTGGACAAGGTCATGAGCGTGGTTGGCGTGCTGTGGGACGTCTCAGCCGGACAGCGAATGTTGGAAAAGGCCCTGGCAGTGGATGCAGCCGGGGCCGATCTTTTGCGATTTGATTCAACCACTGTCAGCCGCATGAACATGGCGGAGCGGTTGAAAATGCTGGAGCAGAAAATCATCCGCTCCATCCGCGAAGTGCTCCACTTCGACAACTTTGAAGTGCGCTTGCTCGATCGGGAGTCCCAGCAACTGGAACTCGTGATCGCCCAAAACATCGCACCGCTTCGGGTTGGCGAGGTCATCTACGCACAGGCCGATGGCAACGGCATTTCCGGCTATGTGGCGGCAACCGGCAAGTGCTATCTGTGCCCAAACGTGCAGGAAGATTCTCTCTATCGTGAAGGGTTGGACAGTGCCGCCAGTTCCCTCACTGTGCCGCTCAAATTGGATGACCGCGTCATTGGTACGCTGAACATTGAATCGCGCCAGACCAACGCATTCAGCGAACACGACCGCCGCTTTGCCGAGCAATTTGGCCGCTACATCGCCACCGCGATGAACATCCTTGATCTGCTCGTCATTGAGCGCTTCACAACAAACGAACAAGTCGCCTCCAACATTGTTGGTGAATTGAGCATTCCGCTGGCGGAACTCACCAGCCAACTGACCGCTCTGCGCACCACACAGGCCGGCAACGAATCCGTCCGCAAGGCTGCTGATCAATTGCTGGGCCTTGTTGACAAGATGAACACGCGAATCAAGTCCTGCACCGCCGGCCCTCGCACCATTCTTGGTGCGGAACAGGAACTGCACAAGCAGGAACCCGATCCCCTGCTCGTCGGCAAGCGCGTTCTGGTGGCGGATGATGAACCGGCAATCCGCGACACCCTCGGCGCCATCCTCGTACAGAAGGGCGCGATTGTGACCATTTGCCAAACCGGCGGCCAAACGATTGATGCGTTGGACAAAGCCGCCAAGGTTCCCGGCGAGTTCTTCGATCTGGTCATCAGCGATATCAAGATGCCTGATCGCAACGGGTACGAAGTCTACCGCACCGCCAAATCCTTCAAGCCGGACACACCTGTCATCCTGATGACCGGCTTCGGTTACGACCCCCACCACTCCATCGTCCGCGCTTCACAGGAAGGCTTGCAGTCGTTCCTCTTCAAGCCCTTCAAGGTGAGCCAATTGATGGATCTGGTGACGCGAAGTTTGACGAAGAAATAAGCCATGAATCGGCGGCAAATTCTTGAAACATTGGCCTTGGCAAAGCCTGAATTGAATCAATTTGGCGTAAAAAGGCTGTGGCTGTTTGGTTCAGCCGCCCATGATGAGGCAGCACCCGGAAGCGATGTCGACCTCCTCGTGGAGTTCGACGAACGGCCGATCGGTCTGTTTGAAATGGCACGACTCCAACGAAGGTTGGGAGAATTGCTTGGCGTTGAACATGTTGATCTGGTGACTCGCGAGGGGATTCACCCCGCGTTGCGCGACCGGATTCTTGACGAGGCGCTTGATGCCGCGTGAACCGCGGATGTGGCAGTTTCGCATTAGAGACATTCTGGATGCAATCGCTCGCATTCAGTCGTATGCATCCGAGCAGACTTTTGAGCAGTTCGCCGCTGATCGTAAGACGCTTGATGCCATCGAACGAAACTTCATCTCTATTGGTGAAGGAGCAAGAAACATTCCGAATGATGTGGTCTTGCGTTGGCCTGATGTTCCTTGGGCTGACATGCGAGCGATGCGAAATTTCGTCGTTCACGTCTACTGGGGAATCGATCCAAAGCGCGTCTGGGACACGATACACACGAATCTTCCACCGCTGGTGATACAGTTGGAGCAGGTGTTGCGAGAGTCTGCTGAAGGGGAGTGACTCAATGAAGCGTATCATGTTGCCTGTCATACTCTTGCTGCTTATTGGGGCGGCGATCAATTTTTCACTGGCTGTCTACTTGGGCGTTCGATACAGATGGCCCGGGATGGGAAGACTGGAATTGTCAGGAACGAAGTTGAGCGCGGCAGAGATGCAGCCGCTTTGGGACCGTCATGCTCCCGCGACTGTACGCGCCAGCAACCTCACACTCAATGGCTGGCGCGATCAGCGATTTGGCGTGACGACAAGAGGCCTGGGAAACGGATACGTCCCCTTGAACAACAGCGTCAATGGAGCGTGGAGCGGCGATGCCGACGCTGCCATCATCGCAATCGTTGACTGCGGTTGGCCCTTGCGCTCGATTCGTCGAGTTGACACTACCATCGCCGTCACCAATCGAACCCTTCTCCAGGGAGGTGGGAGAAATGACCTATCGGAGTGGCTAAGAATGGCCAAAGTCGATTGGTCTGGGAGTGCTGCTAATGCACTGTTTTGGGCCATCGCCAGCTGGATCCCTTGGGCGATTGCACTTATGGTCCGACGATCTTGGAGAGCCAGTCGAAATCAATGTTCCGCATGTGGCTACCCCATCGGCATCAGTCCTGTCTGCACCGAATGCGGTCGGCCGGTCGATTGTCGCGCCCCAGTAGCAATTTAGTAGTCAAGACTCTACATCCGCGCCGCCACCAGCACTCGCCACAACCCTTCATGATCTTTCAACGCCGTTGCATTCTCCAGCAGCGGCGATTTGGCTGCTAACTCCAGCACCGCATCGCGCTGACTTTCGGCAATTTCAATCACAAGCAGCCCTCCCACCTTCAGCAATGCCGGCGCCTCCGCAATCAGTGGCCTGATTACGTTCAACCCATCCGGTCCGCCACGCAGCGCGCGATCCGGTTCTTTTCCTTTGACGTTGCGACCTACCCCCCCGGGCGTCTCCCATTCGTTGTCAGGAATGTATGGTGGGTTGGAGGCAATCACGTCGTACCGCTCACCGGGCGCGCCTCCGGTTTTCAGCGGTTCCACACCCGCCCCCAGCCGAAACTCCATGCGATCCATTACGCCATGTTTCGTCGCGTTGGTTTTCGCCAACTCCAGCGCTTCAGGAATCACATCCGTTGCGATCACTCGGGCAGTCGCAATCTGGGCTGTCAAAGAGATTCCAATGCATCCGGTTCCAGTGCCGATGTCCGCAATCAACGGGTTCAGGTGCCCGGGGTTCACGCGATGCCATTGCAGCACGTGCTCCACCAGCGTTTCCGTGCATGGCCGCGGAATGAGTGTGGATCGATCCACCGCAAACGCCCGGCCGAAGAACCATCCCTGCCCCACCAAATATTGCACCGGTTCATCTTGGGCGGCTCGAGCCACCAGATCACGCAGCTGCGTCAATTCCGGCGGAGACGCGGGCCTGTCCACATCCATGTACAGCCGCAGCCGTTCGCAGCCAAGCACATGCGAAAGCAGCATTTCCGCTACCACACGGGGTGAATCGATCTGTTTCGCGGTGAAATGCCCGGTCATCCAGCCCAAGAGGCGGCGGGTGGTCCATACTTCCGCTTTGGCTTGGCCGATTTTGGCTGGTGTTTGCGGTTTCTTCATCGAAAATGATTGTACGGGCCGGGTGGAGAATCGCCGCGAAACTGGTAAGATGGTGATTCTGACGCTGGGCTGGCCCGCAAAATGTGCTTGTCAAGCACGACCGCTGCCGGAGCCTGGAAGTCGGACCAATTCACCAACGGTGATGGGATCATTTGCATGCACAGGGAACTCTGCCCTTGGACTTTATCCATCCAGGAGCAACAACATCGAATCGCTGAAACGGCTTGCACCGCCGTTCTTCCACGCGCCGTCAAGGGGAGCCAACCATGCGCGTGCTGATGCTTGGCTGGGAGTTCCCTCCCTTTATCGCCGGCGGACTTGGCACCGCTTGCCACGGCCTGACCAAGGCCCTGGATCGGCGTGAAATTGATGTCACCTTCGTCCTGCCGCGCTCGATAGATCGCAGCCAGTCATCACACGTGGATCTGCTGGCCCCAACCCCGACAACTTTGGCAGCGGTGGCCGCCTCGCTGACGCCCAATGTCGGTGGTTCAATTGTTGACAATCCAACCGGTGCACCGGTCCCATCCTCACCCACAGCAGGCGGATATGTGCCAGCAGGCGGTGAGAGTTTTTCTCACGTTCAATTCCTCGGCATACCGGCCGGTTTCATGAACCCCTACCAGCAGACCGCCGGCGAAGGCCCGGTCGGCCGATGGGTCATGCGCCGTGGTTCGCCGATGTTCCTGGCGCCTTCGGATGCTCCGGACCCCGCTGATGTAACCCCGGTCTCCTACAGCCAGTTGCAGGCCGCCGCGACTATCCAGCAGTTGGCAACATATGCCACTCCACCGGCAGGTGAGGACTACGGCGGCGATCTCATGACGCAGGTGGAGCGCTTTGCCCAGTTCTGCGTCGCAGCCACCCGGACGCTGCCTTTTGATGTGATTCATGCCCACGACTGGATGACTTATCCGGCAGGCCAGGCCGTGGCACGTATCTCCGGCAAGCCGCTGGTGGTCCACGTTCACAGCACGGAATTTGACCGTTCCGGCGCCCACGTCAACCAGCGCGTGTACGACATTGAGCGTCGTGGCATGCACGGTTCGATGCGCGTTATCACCGTCAGCCAACTCACCAAGAACGTCGTCATGCGCCGCTATGGCGTGCCGGATCAAAAAGTGCAGGTGGTGTACAACGGCGTCGATTTGGAACCAACCCAGGGCGAGCACCAAACCGCCATCCAGTCGAAGGACAAAATCGTTCTGTATTTCGGCCGCATCACCTATCAGAAGGGGCCGGAGTATTTCATTCACGCCGCCAAGCGTGTGTTGGAGATGATGCCGGATGTGAAGTTCGTGGTCGCTGGCAGCGGCGATCAGGCCAAGGGAATGATCGAACTCGCCGCGCATCTGGGCATTGGCCACAAAGTACTGTTCACAGGGTTTCTGCGCGGCAAGGACATCAAGCGCGTCTTCGCCATGGCTGATCTGTATGTCATGCCCAGCGTGAGCGAACCATTCGGCATCGCGCCGCTGGAAGCCATGGGCAACGATGTGCCGGTGCTCATAAGCAAGTCATCCGGTGTCAGTGAAGTCCTGGTGAACGCGCTCAAGGTGGATTTCTGGGACATCGATGACATGGCCGACAAGATCATCGCCGTGCTTCGCCATCCGCCGTTGAGCCAGACCCTGCGTGAACATGGATCATTTGAAGTTCGCAAGATCACCTGGGACGGGGCCGCTTTGCAGTGTGAGAACGTCTATCGCGCCGTCGTGACGGAAATGAGACGACGTGCCGCCGCAACGGCATGAGTTCGGCCGCCTTTGAATGAGTCCAGAATCCAAGTGGCAATGTCGGGACAATCTCAAAATCCGCTACTGGTAACTGAATACTTCACCGGCCTCGCCAACGTCTACGCGGATCACCGCCCAACGTATCCAGCCCCGGCAATTGATTGGATCTTGAGCGGCCTTCCCGACCCCGTGCACGCGGCAGATGTGGGATGCGGAACCGGCATTTCTGCACTTCTGTTAGCCCAACGCGGAGCCAACGTCATCGGCATTGATCCCAATGCAGATATGCTCACCGAGGCCCGCAAGCGCGCACCAAAACAATTCTCACTCGAATACAGACCAGGCGAGGCACAACGTACAGGACTCGGCGATCGATCTGTTGACCTCGTGCTGTGCGCCCAGTCTTTTCACTGGTTTCCAGCCCTCAAGGCGCTGCGGGAGTTTCACCGCATTCTCAAACCCGGCGGACGACTGGCTTTGATGTGGAACATGAAAACCGCAGAAAACGCCTTCTCAACCGAATTCGCCCGCCTGACCAAAGCAGCGCAGGACGATGCAGAATCTCGCGGCTTGCGCGTCCCGCCAGACCGCGACTACGAACCCACAGATGGTGGCTACTTCATCAATCCACGCAGGCGAGAATTCAACAACCCACAGATACTTGATCTGGATGGCGTGCTCGGTCGTGCCCGCAGCGCCTCATATTTTCCGCGCTCCGGCCCATGCCGCGATCAATTGGAAAGTGAGTTGAGGCACATCTTCCAACAGCACCAACTGAACGGCCGCGTCACGCTGCACCAGATTACGATGCTGACGCTGGCTGATCGCGCCGATACTTGACGCCAAACTGCATTTTCAAACCCGCTAACGGGAATCCAGCCCCCAAATCCATCACTTGTACCGGGCCACAAAATCGCTCGGCTTGCCGTCGGCATATTCCCACACCGTTACCTTCAATCGCTGTCGGCCCCATTTGCGAGCCACTTCATGCGTGGGAAAGAGAATATCCAGCCGGTTTCCCTTGATCGCGCTGCCCCGATCCAACACCGGCACCAACTGCTCATTGTCATATCCCGGAACAGAAATCATCGTTCCAAATGGCAGCAATCTGGTGTCCGCCGCCGCAAGTTTCATACCGTTGGTCCAAACCGAGTAACCGCTGGCAGTGATGCCATCCGCCGATTCGCCGCAAGATTGAGAATCCGGGCTGTACGCCGTCACTACCATCGTGATGGTGCGCACAGGACGAACCGGGCGACCATTGAAACGTGGCACATTTGGTTCAGGTTCAGCCGCAGGCTCTGTCACAACTTCCGCCTGCAACTCGTTCTTCACCGATGCCTCGGGCATTTCCATTACTGGCGCCAATGCCACCGGCGCGATTGGCGATTCCTCCACCGGGCTGGTCGACAGCGCGCTCATTTCATCGATCGACAGCAACAGCGGCCCCGGTCGCGCGCTCATCGAAAATTTCAACATCATCGCAATGCAACAGGCCGTGATCACGACAATGGCGGTCGTAAAGGCGGCGCGGTTCCGATCCAATCGCGCGTGAGGAAGAGCCTGATTCGTGTTCGTGCCCATCTTTTCTTGACCTGTTCCGGAGTGACTCCTGGGAAGTGGCAAGACTATATCAGCGTCAACCGTTGCCGCAAGATTTCTTCACGTCACAAAGCAAAAAATGGCGTTTCCAGTCAATCGGCGCGGGATTTTCCGTCTGTGCGGTTTATTCCGATCGTTCAGCCAGTCCAGACCGAGGCGTTCGAGTAAGAACCACCCGGCTGGGTTTTCTCTACACTGCGAACGTGACTTGGATGGAAGTGTTTGAACTTCTCGTGCTTGGGCTTGCCACCGGCGTTGTCGGCGGGCTGCTGGGCATTGGCGGCTCCATCATCATCATTCCGTTCCTCATCCTCATCCTCAATCTTAATCAGCATCTGGCGCAAGCCATTGCGATGATCATCAACGTTTTTGTCGCGCTGCCGGCGTTGCTTCAACACCACCGCGCCAAAGCCGTGCGCTGGGATGTCATGCTTCGCATGCTCCCTCTTGGCATCGTTTTCATCCTTGTAGGTGTCGAGTCCAGCAACCGGGTTGACGCCGCACTTCTCAAACGAATCTTCGGCGCGTTCCTGATCTACATTATTATCATCAACGTGCGGCAACTGCTCTCACGTCGTCCGGAACCCGAAAAGCATCAACAGCGCGTCGGATGGATCCCGATTGGCAGTATCGGTGCTGTAACGGGCTTCATCGCCGGCCTGCTCGGCATTGGCGGCGGCAATATCTCCGTGCCGCTGCTTCAGCGCATCGGCAATCTGCCGCTTCGCCAGTGCATTGCCACTTCCGCCGGGTTCATGTGCGTCAGCGCGTCGTTTGGCGCCACAAGAAAGGTTTTTTCGCTCGCCTCACTGGATCAGGACCCCTACCGCTGCCTCATGCTGGCTGCCATTCTCGCCCCCACCGCCATCATCGGCGGGCTCATTGGCGGCCGCCTCACCCACATCCTGCCGCTCACCTGGGTGCGCCTGGCATTCATTCTGCTTCTGTCGTGGGCGTGTGCGGACATGCTTGGTCTTTGGTGATTGCCCCATCGCCAGGTCCGGGCGCAGGATACCTCCCGCCACTTTCTCGCCGCAGGCGCGCTCGCAATCCCAATCGCATTCCTTCAATCACATTTTTCAATCGCTCCAGCCCGGTGTCGGGTCCATCCTTCATCAGGTCTTCTGCAGAAATCGCTGGCGCTACCTGCACCATGATTCGACCGCTCAACTTCGGCAACTTCTGTCCGATCCGCCACACATCAAACGCGCCCTCCAATGCCACCGGCACAACCGGCGCACCAGATCGCTTGATCAGTAGCATCGCGCCACGTTGAAATTCACCCAGTGCGCCGTCTCGTGTCCTTGTTCCCTCCGGGTAGATCAGCACGCAGCGACCTGCTTCCAGTTCCTTCAGCGCGGCCTTCATCGCCCCCGCATCGCCCTTGCCTTGTTCCAATTCAATCGCGCCGATGCCGTGCATGATCCAAGCCAGGATTTTGTTCTTGAACAGCGTCGCCCGTGCCATTCCTGAAAATGGCCGATCCGTCACCACCAGCCCCACAATGCACGGATCGAAATGCGATTGATGATTCGCAACGTAAATGATCGGCCCTGTCGTGGGCACGTTTTCCCGGCCGATCAACTGAATTCGATACACCGCTTTGAAAAAAAGCCACACCAGATTTCGCACACCCGTCCACCAGAAGAGAAACGAAATCGCCGGCCGCCCCGGCGAGCGACGCTGTGTTTGAAGAAATCGCAGCGCGTTCACTTGTGCGTTCTCGACGAAGCGGCAGCATTCTTTGCGACGGGCGTGAATTGAACTCGATCCAGCCGCTCCCTCACCACCCGCTCCAGCTCATCAACCACCTGCGAAACGCTGCGATTTCCCGTGTCAATGTCAATCGCCCCGGGCGGACGCACCAGCGGCCCATCCGAGCGACTGGAATCCAAACGATCTCGCTCCTGAATGTCCCGAACGATGCGGGCCAGGTCCACGGTTTTTCCCGCAGCCACCAGTTGCGCCACCCTGCGATCAGCCCGAATCTTCACCTCCGCATGCAGATAAAAACGAAGCGATGCATCCGGAAACACCACCGACCCCTGATCGCGCCCTTCGCTCACCAATCGCGGATGCTTCCGCGCCACGTTCCGCTGATGATGAACCAGCACATGCCTCAACTGCGGTTGGGCCGCGACGATGGAAACAATTTCGCTCACATCCATGTCACGAATTCGATTCGTCACATCCCGATTGCCCACCATCAGTTTGGGCGGGTCCAATTGCCAATCAAAGTGCAATTCTGCCGATTGCACCG
>CAZWJR010000055.1:0-13244 GCA_964634655.1 uncultured Isosphaeraceae bacterium
AACATGCACCTCTGGAATTTCTGAAATCAGCGCAGGAAGCGGCGCGGCGAAAGCTCGATCTCGCTGGAGTGGATGCAGGGCAGATCGAGCAGATTGCACAAATGACGCAATCACCTCGCACCGTGCGGTTCAGCAGTCCGATGACCGGTCACATTACTGCCAAGATGGTTTATGAAGGTGCGGCGGTTCAGGCCGGCCAATTGGTCCTTCGGCTGGCAGACAACTCCACCATGTGGATCGACCTGCGCGTGTTTGAACAAGATCTGTCGCTTGTGCGCGTTGGTCAGAAGGTCAAAGCGATCGTCGACGCAATGCCTGGACGGGAATTTGAGGGCGATGTGATTTTCATCCATCCGCACTTGGATGAAATGACCAGAACGGCTTTGGTCCGTATCGCTATCCCGAATTCCGATTTGCAATTGCGGCAGAAAATGTACGCGACTGTCCGAATTGATAGCGAAGTTGCCGCCAAAGCGATTCTCGTTCCGCGAGAGGCAATCATCGACACCGGTGAGCGGCAGATCGCGATGGTTGCCAAAAGTGGCGGAACGTTTGAACCGCGTATCGTGACCACTGGTGTGACTGGTGAAAATGGCATGATCCAGGTGCTCACGGGACTACTCCCCGGCGAGACAGTCGTTACCAGCGGGCAATTCCTGCTTGATTCCGAGAGTCGCATGAAGGAGGCGATTCAAAAACACTTGAGCGCCAACCTCCTTCAGCCTTCCACGCCCCCTTCGGCGGCGGTTGAGCCTGCCCCCAAACCAGTCCCGCCATTGCTTGACGCATGGACACCAGAAGTCGATTCGGTAATGGCCGAATACCTCAAGATCGCACGAATACTCGGTGCCAAACAGGACTCTTCAGATCCAATCGATGTCGGAAGTTTCATAAATGCAGCCCAACGACTAGCTGATAACTCTGATGCGGACGCAAAGACGTTCGCCATTGCTGTCAACGAAGCCGCAGCCACTCTCCAGGGCAAGTCACTTGTAGATCAACGGGAGGCATTCAAGAAGTTGAGTGATGCCATGATCGAGTTGAGCCAGCGAATCCCGCCATCAAACGCAGTCGCAGAAAAACTGTTTATCGCATACTGCCCCATGGCCCCCGGAAGCTGGTTGCAAACGAGCGAAGAAGTCGCAAACCCGTATTACGCCACCACAATGAAGAGTTGCGGAGAGATCAAAGGCTTCATCACGACGCGGGAGGCGCGCCCGTGATCACCAAAATCATTGAACTTTCCATGAGGAACCGGTTTCTCGTGTTCCTGCTCACATCAATCGTTGTGGGTACGGGCATCTGGAGCATTTTCAACATTCGCCTGGATGCCATTCCAGACCTGTCGGACGTGCAAGTTATCGTTACCACCGAATATCCCGGCCAGAATCCGCAAGTGGTCGACGATCAGGTTACCTATCCGTTGGCAAGCGCGATGCTCTCGGTGCCTGGTTCAACCGTCGTGCGCGGCTTCAGCATGTTCGAGCAATCTTTCGTGTATGTCCTCTTTGAAGATGGCACCGATATTTATTGGGCGCGCAGTCGTGTGCTTGAGTATCTCAATTTTGCACGTGATCGCCTGCCAAAAGGCGTTGAGCCCAAGCTAGGGCCGGATGCGACCGGCGTTGGTTGGGTGTACCAGTACGTTCTTTATCCCGGGTACTTCTGTGCCGAACATCCCAAGGGTGTTTGGCACGACGAGGCGTCTGACAAGTGGTACAGCTCCATGGCTGATGCGCCGGCCGATCGGCAGGACAATCTGAAACGAGTGAGAGGGTTCGAGAAGAGCGGAAAATGTCCGCTGGATGGTCAACCGCTCGCATCCGCAGACCAAGACCTGTCGCAATTACGAAGCCTACAAGACTGGTATTTGCGCTATCCGCTCACTTCTGTGGAAGACGTCGCTGAAGTCGCTTCCATCGGCGGCTATGTTCGGCAGTACCAGGTTGTGCTTGATCCTCAAAAGCTACAGGCTTATCGCCTTTCGTTGCAGGATATCCAAACGGCAATTCAGCGGTCCAACAACGATGTGGGCGGTTCCGTCATTGAGTTAAGCGAAAACGAATACATGGTTCGTTCGCGTGGCTACCTAAAAGGGCTGGATGATCTCTCCAATGTAGTTGTCGGATTGGGCAAGAACGGTACCCCGATTCTCCTGGGCAACATTGCAACACTTCAAATCGGCGGGGAAGCGCGGCGAGGCGTGGGAGAATACAACGGCACCGGCGAAGCCGTCGGCGGCATAATCGTTGCCCGCTTTGGTGCAAACGCCTACAAGGTCATTCATGATGCCAAGGCAAAACTTTTTGAACTTGAAGACGGCCTACCGCCCGGGGTGTTTGTCCGGCCAACGTACGATCGTTCGGAGCTGATTCAGCGATCGGTGCGCACGCTCCGCGACACGCTGCTTGAGGAAATCATCGTGGTTGGGCTTGTGTGCATCTTGTTTCTCATTCACGCGCGTAGTGAACTGGTGGCGGTCTTCGTTGTTCCAGCCAGCGTCATTATTGCGCTGCTTGTGATGCATCTGATGGGCTTTAATGCCAACATTATGTCGCTAGGCGGAATCGCAATTTCGATCGGCGTTGTGGTCGATTCCGCCATCATCATGGTTGAAAACGCTCACAAGCATTTGGACCGCGAGGAAGAAAATGTCCACGCCGGCCAACCACCTTCACCTCGATCACAGATCATGCTGGAAGCCGCCCGAGAAGTCGGCCCACAGTTGTTCTTCTCGCTGTTGATCATCACGGTCAGTTTTCTGCCGGTATTTGTGTTGGGAGGTGAGGCGGGACGGCTGTTCAAGCCACTTGCATTCACAAAAACGTTTGCCATGGCGGCAGCGGCCATTCTTTCCATCACCATTATTCCGGTGCTGATGTATTACCTCATTACAAGCCGCGTCCTGCCAAGGCGCTGGGGCTGGCCTCGCAATTTGATAATTACGATGTCCGCGATGGCGATTCCGGCAATCGCGCTCTTCATGCTGGCTGATTCGCAGCCGCACCTCGCGCCGTATCGCTGGTGGCTCGCAGGGGGATGGGCCGTATTGGTCGGAATGCTGCTCGTGCCGCAGAAAATCATTCACGAGAACCGCAGTCCAATCAGCAGTTTCCTTCAATGGTTGTACGCGCCAATTTTTGTCCTGGCGATGCGCTTCCGCTGGGCCGTCTTGGGTTTTGCAATCATCGCTCTGGCCTCCAGTTTGTATCCGTTATCACGACTTGGTTCCGAATTCATGCCTCCGTTGGATGAGGGAGATCTACTGTACATGCCCACCGCTGATCCGAGTATCAGCATTGCCAAGAGTAAGGAATTGCTGCAACAAACAGATAAACTGATTGCCACTTTTCCGGAGGTAGTGAGCGTGCACGGGAAGATCGGCCGCGCGGAGACTGCCACCGACCCGGCTCCACTGTCAATGATTGAAACCGTTGTGCAACTGAACTCCGATCGCAGCCAATGGCGCAGCCGAAATGTGAAACATTTCTTCAGCGATTGGTACCACTGGCTGAAGTGGCCGCTCACCAAGACCTTCTGGCCAGAGACTCGGCCCATCACAACCGAGGAACTGAAATTCGGCTGGACGGACCCTGACGGATCGCAGCATCCAGGGCTGAACAGCGTTGTGAGTCTGCCCGGGCTCGCCAACGCATGGCCGTTTCCGATCGAGAATCGGATCAACATGCTTGCCACCGGCATTAAGACTCCGGTGGGCATCAAGATTCTTGGTTCTGATCTGAAGGTGCTCAATGACCTCGCCGAGGAGGCGGCCAACGCTGTGCGCACGATCAATGGAACATTGAGCGCGTACCCCGATCGCACGTTCGGCGGGTATTACCTGGACTTCGATATCGATCGTCTAGAGGCGGCGAGATACGGACTGGCTGTGGGTGATGTACAGGATGTTATTCAATCCGCGGTTGGAGGTATGAACATTACCACGACGGTCGAGGGTCTGGAGCGATATCCACTGAATATCCGCTACGCGCGCGAACTGCGCGACGATGTCCCATCGCTGCAGCGTATGCTTGTTTCAACATCCTCTGGAATGCAAATTCCACTTGGTCAACTTGCCAGGATCACGATAAATCCAGGACCGCCGATGATACGATCCGAAAACGCCCAGCGCACCGCATGGGTATTCGTCGATATCGCAGGCCGCGATTTGGGCGGCTACATTAAGGAGGCGAGAGAGGTTGTTGCCAAGCAGGTACACCTTCCGACCGGGTACACGCTGATCTTTGCGGGGCAATTCGAATTTTGGGAAAAGACCATTCCGCGGTTGACCATGGCCACAATTCTGACAGTTCTGCTCATTGTGTTGCTTCTTTATGCCAGTTCACGAAGCTGGTTTCGAGTGGCGGTGATCATGATGGCTGTGCCGTTCAGTCTCATCGGCGCTTTGTGGTTCTTGTATGCCTTGGACTACAACATGTCGCTGGCTGTCGTGATCGGCATGATTGCCCTGGCGGGTCTGGATGCAGAAACCGGCATGGTCATGCTCCTGTATCTCGACAACAGCTTCCAGCGATTTGCCGACAGTGGGCGCATGAGAAACATGGAAGATTTGTGGCATGCAGTTCACGACGGCGCGGTCATGCGAATTCGACCGAAAGCCATGACCGTCGCAGCAGCATTTGTCGGCCTAGTGCCGCTACTGTGGGCACATGGAACAGGAGCCGACACCATGAGAAGGATCGCCGCGCCAATGATTGGCGGCCTAATCATTAGTTTCCTGATGGAATTGCTCATCTTCCCCGTAATCTTTTTCATGGCCAAGAAGTGGCAACTGCGACATCATTGGGATACTGGGAACAACGAGGGTAGCACTCCGTGAATGTACATTCCTTGCTTCATTTTTCTTTCTGTTTCACCGAGGAGTTCGTCATGAGACTTGTTGTTTCAACAATGTGAGGGGCAGTGGCCGCCGCCAACCTTTAGGGCTGAGCTCGCTTGAAGTAGAGGTCGCTGGCCGCATCGGTGATCCATGCCAATTGGATACATGTCGGAGCTCCGGCCAAGAATTCGACTCAAGGAGCGACCTAGTTGTCATGACTTACGATAGCAGAGCGGTGTGATTCTGTTGCGCATTGTGGCCACCTCAATTTGAAAAAAGATGAAGTGGCCAGTTTCGCCAATATCGAATTGCCAATCGTCAAGGATCTATCGGCGCTTTGTCCGTTCAAGACATCAGTGGCTACCAGCTCGGATCCGCCCGCCGTGCCACTTGATTTCGAGTAAGGGAATCGACTCCTCAGGATCAGCGAGGAAAGCGGAAGAGCAGCCCATGAGCGTTGCATCAGCAAACCGAGGCATCCGCCAACTGTCCGCCGTTACATTCCATCGCAGCCAACTTCCATTCTCCTGCAAAGTGGGGTAAGGGTTGAGGCACGCTCTCGACCGAAAGCGTGCCTGAACCATGCAGAGGACCGGCTATGGACGAACGAAATCGTCGATGGAAGCCGGGGGAGAAACGAAAGGCCACGAAGCCAAAACGGCGCTTCCCACCGGAAGTGCTTACCGATCAGGAGGTAAGGGCGTTGATGGATGCCTGCGGTAAGTTCACGCCAACCGGCATCCGCAACCGCGCTCTCATCACAGTGCTCTATCGCAGCGGTCTTCGGATCAATGAGGCGCTGGCGCTGCTGCCCAAGGACATCGACTTCGCCAGCGGCGCGATTCGCGTGTTGCATGGCAAGGGTGACAAAGCGAGGACCGTGGGCATCGACGCCGGCGCGATTGAATTCGTTCAGCGGTGGCTTGAGATGCGCGAGCGGTGGGGGGTCAACGGCTGCCATCCAATCTTCTGCACGCGCAGTGGTGAGCGGATTGGCCCTGGCTACATTCGGCGGCTGTTCCCCGCGCTCGGCCGCAAATCAGGAATCCAGAAGCGAGTGCATCCGCATGGACTGCGCCATACCCACGCCGCACAACTCCGCGGCGAAGGAATCGATATTGGCATCATCTCAAAGCAGCTCGGTCATATCAGCATTGCCACGACAGCGCGGTATTTGGATCACATTGCGCCCGTCATGGTGATTCGGGCCATCTCGCTGCGAACATGGTGAGCCTGAAGTCACCGGGCAGCGACAGGCTTGATGAGCGATACAAATGACCAAAAGCGGCCAAGGGCTTGAACAGATCATGTGGAATTACCGTTGCCACCGCCACCATTTGCGGCAGCCTAGGCACGTCATCCGCCCGGGGTAGCCGATCTGACACTTCTGCTTCGATGTATCGAGTGATTGCGGTTCGACGTTTCGTGATCAGACACATGGGGGCTTTGGTCTACCTGCAACCTTTGACTGGTGCGGAGTGAAGTTCCACAAATCTGTTGTGCCAATCGGCGACTCCGACGTCGTGGTTGTTGCCAGTTATGGCGACGTATTTGGCAACGCGGAAGCGTGGCGGATCGGCCCGAAAACTACCCTGTTTTGCCCATCTCGTCATTGCTCGGTGGGTTTTTTTGCTCGGGCCTAGATTCCGACCGGATTAAAGGTATATTTGGATATAAATATTGACAAATAGTCCGGCTTCCTTCAAAACTGTCAAGGAGAGGCGCGTCATGCATAGTGGTTTTAGCATTCGAAAGCGGACTCGTCGCTGGTTGATTTGGAGTCTGGTGGCGCTTGGTATTACGGGTGTGGCAGTGGCCTCGCTGGTGAATACGACGATTCAAGATTTTCATCTTTCCGGTACGCAGATTGGCGACGCGCCGCTGTGGAACTTTTATCTCGCTGCCGATTGCATGTACTGCCACGGACCACTGGAGCAAGGCACCGATCCCTACGCCACATGGTCAGGCAGCCTAATGGCACAAGCCGGACGCGATCCACTGTTCTACGCGCAAATGACCACCGCCAATCAGGACGTGGCTAACGCAGGCTACTTTTGCATGCGGTGCCATGTACCCATGTCCTTTGTGACGGGGCATGCGTATCAAGCCGATGGCAGCTCGCTGGACCACTTTGATCAAGATGGCGTGAATTGCCATTTCTGTCACTCAATGGTCGATCCGATTTACAAACCCGGCGTCAGCCCATCGCAGGACCTTCCCATTCTTCAAGCGCTGGCGTCGTCACCGGAGTTCTATGGCAATGCGATGTTTGTTCTAGATCCCGAAGGACTGCGGCGTGGGCCATATCAAGATGCCACACCTCCGCATCAGGCAATCTACTCACCTTTCCACCGAACCGGCGAAATGTGCGGGACGTGTCACGATGTTGGCAATGTGGCGGTGTCGCGCCAACCGAACGGCACTTATCGTTACAACCAACTCGACCAGCCGACGCCGAGCGAGAACCTTCACGATCAATTTCCGTTGGAGCGCACATACACGGAGTGGAAGCTCAGTGCCTTTGCCAACGGTGGTGTGGACATGCAAGGTCGCTTTGGAGGCAATGGCGGCCCGGTGGTAAGTACCTGTCAGGATTGTCACATGCCGCGCACGGTTGGACAGGGTTGCGCGTTCTCGCCTCCACGAGCGGATCTCGCTCGCCACGACTTCGCCGGAGCCTCGGCGTGGGTACTGCAGATCATCGGACTGCACTATCCGGACGATCCAGACGTCGATCAAGCCGCACTTCTGGTGGGGCAGGCAAACGCGGTCGACATGTTGAGCCGCGCTGCATCTCTTGGAGTAACGCAGGAATGCAATTCGCTCCGCGTGCGCGTGACCAATGAAAGTGGTCACAAGCTGCCCACCGGGCATATTGAGGGGCGGCGAGTGTGGCTCAACGTGAAGTTTCTTGACCAAAATGACGCGATTGTGAGGGAACATGGTCACTACGACTCAGCCGAGGCTCACCTCGATGAAGCATCGACAAAGATCTACGAAATGCAAGTCGGCTTGAGTCCGGATGCGGCTCTGGCGACAGGGATTCCTGCGGGTGTCACGACGCACATGGCCCTTGCCGATACGATCGTGAAGGATAATCGCATCCCGCCGCGCGGCTTCAATAACGCCACTTATGAGGCTGGCGGAGCACCGGCCGTAGGAGTGCAGTATGCCAATGGACAGTACTGGGATGACACTTTGTTCGCTATTCCCAAAGGCTCAGTGCGCGCCCAGGTGACGGTCAACTACCAGACCGTTACACGGCATTACATCGAAGCACTGCGCGATGCAAACGTGACCAACGACTGGGGAGACATTCTTCACGACCTGTGGCTCCAGACCGAAAAGGCGCCACCGATTCCGATGGTCACAACCCTGATAGTTGTAAGTCCACCGCGCCAAGGTGATGTCACCTGCGACGGCCGTGTGAATGTGAGTGACCTCTTGGCAGTGATAAACGCTTGGGGCAAGGCTGGTGGTGGGGGGCCGGCTGATCTAGATCACAATGGCGTGGTCAATGTGATTGACCTTCTTTTGGTGATCACCAACTGGGGGTAAAGGGTGGGTCGCCAGATCACGGACCGAGCCGATCGAACACGCCGAGCGCTGCCCCGGAGGATGGTTCGGCCTGCGCAACCGGCGCGTAGTATCAGGCCGCGAAACTACAGTCGGTGGCGTGCCGCATGCCTGATTGGAGTGTACGTGCTGATGGCGGCGCATGTGGCGCATTGGAATTTGGCCGGCCGCACGTTAGCGCCGCTTGAGTTGAATGAAGTGCTCTATACACTAGAACTGGGAATTGTCACTGCAGGCTTCATGTTCATGAGTCTGGCGGTGCTGTCGGTGATGATTTTTGGACGATTCTTCTGCTCCTGGGGCTGCCACATCCTGGCGCTCGAAGATTTGTGCGGCTGGCTTCTTGAGAAGATCGGTATTCGTCCCAAACCTGTGCGCTCGCGCGTTCTGCTTTTGGTTCCAATAGGCGCGATGCTGTACATGTTCATCTGGCCGCATGTCGTCCGAATCTGGCAGGGCCGGCCGACCCCATCCCTACACGTGCGAGGCGATGCCGATGGATGGGCTTCGTTCATCACCAATGACTTCTGGCGAAATCTACCCGGACCGTGGGTCACGATTCTCACATTCGTTGTCGTCGGCTTTGTCATAGTGTATGTACTGGGCACTCGATCGTTTTGCAACTATGCATGCCCCTATGGGGCGATTTTCAGCCTTGCCGATCGCATCGCGCCGGGCAAGATCATGGCCAAAGGTGATCGCGCGGATTGCGCCGAGTGCGGACTGTGCACCGCCACATGCGATTCGCACATTCGCGTGCATGAAGAACTCACCGTCTTCGGAAAAGTGGTCAGCCCAGCGTGTCTAAAGGATCTGGATTGCGTCAGTGTTTGTCCGAATGGATCGATCAAATACGGGTTCACCACGCCGTCGTTGTTCAAATCATGGAGAAGACTGGGCCGCTTTGGTGTGCCGTACGACTTCAGCGCCGCTGAAGAGGTGTTGATTGGCATTGTCTTTGTGGCATCTTTGTTTGTCTTTCGCGGCCTTTATGATGCTGTGCCATTTCTGGTGACTCTTGGCCTTGGGACCATATTGGCGTATGGCACCGTGTTAGTGGTGCGGCTGTTTCGGACCCCTGATCTGCGGCTGAACAATTTTCAATTGAAGCGATCGGGCAAAATGACGATGGCAGGTCGGGGTTTTGCTGCCCTAGCGATGGTCTTGTTCACGCTCAGCGTTCATTCGGGGGTGATTCGATTTCACGAAGTCGCGGGCAATCGAATGCTGCAGACTATTCACGATCGGAGTTTGCTCGGTGAAGATGCCTTGCCGACGGAGATTAAGACGGCATTGGGCCATTTTCAGATCTGCGAGCGATGGGGGTTGTTGCACCCATCGGAGATTGATCACCGAATGGCGTCGTTGCACCTAATGAGTGATTCGCCCCAGTGCGCCGAGCCGTACATTCGACGCCTTATCGAGCGCCGACCCGATGCCGGACAGTGGCGACTGACTCTGGCGGCGGTCCTACTGCTACGGGGGCAGGCGCAGGAGGCAACTCTAGAGTTGCAGCACGTGATCACGGCATTAGAGCAATCTCCCGCATCATCGCGCAATGCAAAGATTCTGGCTGCAGCCCATTCAATGTTGGGCGAGCTTCTGGAAGCACAGGGTGATTCGGTCGGCGCGGCGCTTCATCAGAAATTGTCGGTGGAGACAGCAAATTCACCGGCGACTCAGCCGTCGATAACCGCACCGCTCGGCGCAATCCCGCAAACCTCATTTCAGGAATTTCAGTCGAATCATCCTCCGTTGCAGACAAAGGAGCATCAATGAACCGTAAGCGAGCCTGGGCCGAACCGTTCAAGATCAAGATGGTTGAACACTTGAAAATGACCACGCGCGTGCAGCGCGAGGCTGCCATCGTCGAGGCTGGCTACAACCCATTCCTCCTCAACAGCGAGGATGTCTACATCGATTTGCTTACCGATTCAGGAACCAGCGCGATGAGCGATCAGCAATGGGCAGGGTTGATGCTGGGAGACGAATCGTATGCCGGTTCGCACAACTACCGTGCCTTTGAAAATGCCGTGAAGCGCCACTACGGTTACAAACATGTCATTCCCACGCATCAGGGTCGCGGGGCTGAGCACCTCTTGAGCAGACTGTGCATCAAGCCGGGTCAAGTGGTGCCTGGCAACATGTATTTCACTACGACCAGGGCGCATCAGGAGCTTGCGGGCGGGGAGTTCATAGATGTGGTCATTGACGAAGCGCACGATCCAAACAACAAACATCCGTTTAAGGGAAATGTGGATTTGGACAAATTGCAACGAGTGATTGACCAGCGTGGAGCCGATCGTATCGCGTACCTGTCGTTTGGTACGAGTGTGAACATGGCCGGCGGGCAGCCCATTAGTATGGCGAGCGTAAAGGTGGCCTGCGGTTTGTGCCATCGTCACGGCATTCGGGTGTATTTGGACGCCACTCGAGCAGTAGAGAACTGCTATTTCATTCGGCAACGCGAATCTGGCTATGGCGATTCGTCTCTTGATGAAATCCTTTTGGAATTGTGTTCGCACACCGATGGCTGCACCGTCTCTGCCAAAAAGGATTGCCTGACCAATATCGGCGGATTCCTGGCGATTAACGATGAAGCACTGGCGACCGAGGCGAAAAATCTCTGCGTGCTGTTCGAGGGGCTGCACACGCGTGGCGGGCTGACGGGGCGCGATTTGCAGGCAATCGCGATCGGAATCTCCGAATCGCTCTCGCTGGATCACATGCGGGCTCGTATTGGTCAGGTTCTGTATCTGGGCGAGGCTCTGATCCACGCTGGCATTCCCATTGTGCGACCGATCGGTGGGCATGGCGTGTTTATCGATGCGGGGGAATTTCTGCCGCATGTTCCGCGGGGTCAGTTCCCCGCGCAGGCGCTGGTCTGCGCGTTGTATGTTGAGTCTGGAGTGCGTGCGATGGAACGAGGCGCCGTTTCAGCCGGGCGCGACAAGCACACCGGCCAAAACATCTATCCCAAACTTGAACTTGTCCGTCTCACTATTCCCCGCCGCATGTACACGCAGGCTCACATGGATGTGACGGCCGACTCAGTGATTGAGCTCTTTTCGAACCGCCATCAGATCAACGGTCTGCAGTTCATCTACGAACCCAAACACCTCCGCTTCTTCCAGGCTCGCTTCAAACCGGTTTCGGTCGATGGCTTGTTCAAGCATCATGAGAATGACACATGCACCATGAACGACCGATCACCTCTTGAGATGCACTGTCGTTGAATTCAAGTCATCAATGATTCGTCACCAAAGAACGCCGGACGATGTCTTATCGATAGTTGCTATTCAACATGTGTCATCGCGATGAGTGGCGACCTGTTTTCTTCAGCCTTCTCCTGGACTTGGTCGCGGCCAGACCAGGGCTGATGGTGAGCGCAGTGGGTCGCTTGCGCATCGACTGCACCAATGGGTCAGCCGTAACGTCGGCAATCGTGGTGGAGCGAAACGCCCTCTCAACTGTGGCCAAGGCGTCATCGAGTTTTTGGTGCAATAGGCAAAGTTGTGACGCGTGCGCCGCCAATCCGAGCGGACAACTTCGAATTCGTCGAAGCGGATCAACAGCCTGAAACACGTCGAAGACCGTAATTGACTCAGGACGGCGCGAAAGAGTCATTCCGCCATGAAGACCCCGCTGCGATTCTACGATGCCCTGGCGATTGAGATCCTGAAGAACCTTTGCCAGATAGCCCGTTGGCACTTTGGTGGCAGTGGCGATTTGCTTGGTCGTACGAGATTTGCCGTGGTGATAGGCCAAGTCAACCACAGCACGCAACGCGTATTCGGCGGTTTGTGAAATCAAGCGACGACTCCTTCTGCGATAATAGTACCTGAAACTCCAGTTTGCGATTATGCCGCCCGCTCATTCAATTGCCGCATGGCTCTGCGAGCCAATTCATCGACCGTACACTTGTGGCCAATCCGCAACAGGCGGAGAGAGCGATCGCCGGATCGGAACCTACACCAGTGCTCAATCCCACCGATGGACCTGTGGTATGAAAACGCATGGCAACTCATGACATAGGCAAGCGACCTGCCAGCGGTTTCGTCATGCGCGCCAGCGCCAGTTGTGGCACTAGTGAATGAGGTACAGCAGTGGGAAGAGAAAAATCCAAATCACGTCCACGACGTGCCAATACAACCCAACCAGGTCAACCGGCGTGAAATAGGCACTGCTGAAATGCCCCAGAAGCGACCGGACCAGCAACCAGCCGATGACGATCATGCCGATCAGCACGTGCAAACCATGCAGGCCCGTCATCATGAAGTACATGCCGAAGAACAGGTGCAAATTGGCTGGGCGATCCGGATCAAGGCGTGGGTCTTGCGTGGGGAAGGGAAGATGCCGCGGTTGCGGGTTCATCCAATCGGCAACCAAGCACGCCGGGCCGCTGGCGGCGTTGGGCATAACAGATTTCGGAATGTAGAACTCTTCGTTTGAGGCGGCGGGTGCGACGGCTTGCGCTGAACCAGCGGCTGGCGCTTTGAATGTGCGTACATACGCCACGATGTTCAACAGGTCCGCATCTTTCAACATGGGGTTTCCACCTCGCGGTGGCATCTGGATACCGGTGGTATTGAGTTTGTCAAACGGCATTCGCCCGCCCTTCACAAATTCCACGAGGTCTTTGTCAGATTTGCCGGCGATGAACTCACTACCCCGGATGTCCTTGCCCTGTCCGGCGATTCCCGATCCATCCGGACCGTGACACGTCCGGCAAGTGGTCATCCAAAGCGCCTGGCCCCTAACAGGATCGCCGACAATCGGGGCGGCTGATGGTTCGGCTGCAGGTTTGGATTCTGCCCGTGCGGAGCGA
>CAZWJR010000055.1:13254-13920 GCA_964634655.1 uncultured Isosphaeraceae bacterium
AGCGAGGCAACTCATAGAACTTGATACCCCACACGATGTTGTCATGGATTTTGTGCGAGTATTCGACGTACTTGATGCTCATGAAAATGCCGCCACCGACAATCGTCAGCGCGAGGCAGAGGATCAATCCGGTGCGCTGATTGAGTTGTGCGCAGCGAACTCCCCACGCCATGGTGAGGCTGCTAAGAATCAGCACGACCGTATTGATCGCACCCCACTTGGTTTGAAGGAACCGGCTCCCGTAGCTGAATATTTCAGGATGGTTGCCACGTAGCACGGCGTATAGACAGAATAGGCCGCCAAACAGTAGGAACTCAGTGGCTAGGAACAACCACATCCCCAATTTGGCGGCCTCGAATTGCTGCCTGGGTGTGTCGAAGTGATGGGCGAGGTGATCGTCATGTGAAGGCGTGCCAACGGTTGTTTCATGAGCCATAGTCGAAATGGTGAAGTCAGGTTCGGGAAGAATTGAGGAGGTCATGGTTGGCGTCCTCCATCAATCCGAGATGTGGCCGTTTGAAAGTCAAGAATCTGGCCCATGAGCGACTTATTCAAGTCCTCGTCGGCGGCGCCTGATGCCGTTGCTGCGAGATTTGAGGCCATTGGTGTCTTCAGATCTGGGCTGAACACGAACGCCGCAGTGGTGGCATCCAACCACTGCTTCAA
>CAZWJR010000056.1:0-13773 GCA_964634655.1 uncultured Isosphaeraceae bacterium
ATCGCTCCAGCAATGCTCGTTCCCGTGTGTTTCGGTTCAAATGCGAGCAGTTCGCGAATCACTCGCAGCACATGCCGACTGCCCTTGCGTGGCATGACGAACTTCTCCACGCGATCTGTGAAACAAATCAGCCCGACTTTGTCGTTGTTCTTGATTGCTGAAAATGCCAGGGTGGCGCACAGTTCTGCAACCAATTCGCGCTTGAGTTGCCCCAAAGTACCAAAGTGTTGGGAACGGCTCATGTCCACGACGAGCATGACGGTAAGTTCACGTTCTTCCCTGAAAATCTTGACGTATGGGTGGCCAAAGCGGGCGCTTACGTTCCAATCAATGATGCGGATATCGTCGCCGACCTGATACGGCCGGACTTCCTCAAACTCCATCCCACGGCCTTTGAAAGCGGAGTGGTACTGACCCGCCAGCGCTTCATTCACGATGTGAGCGGTGCGAATTTCAATTCGCCTGATTTTTTTCAGAAGGTCTTTTTCGATCATGGCACTGGTACGTTTTCCAGAATCGTGCGAACCACATCATCAGAGGTCTTTTCCTCCGCCTCGGCTTCGTAGGTCAAAATCACGCGATGACGAAGCACCAGCATGGCGATGTCCTTCACATCCTGGGGTGTCACAAAGCCGCGACCATCAAGAAACGCGTTGGCTTTCGCAGCGATGCTCAGGTTGATGGTGGCTCGTGGCGATGCCCCAAATTGAATCAATCCCTCCAGTTGCTTGATCTTCAACGCAGCAGGTTCGCGCGTAGCAAAGACCAGATCAACGATGTATTCCTTGATCTGTCCATCCATGTATATCTCATCGACCAAACCGCGTGCTGCTGCAATGGCAGTTGGTTGCATGACGGGCTGAATGCGATGGGCAGCGCTCGTCCGCGACATTCGATCGAGGATCTCTCGCTCCTCCTGTCGGTTTGGATACTGAACCAGGATTTTGAGCATGAAACGGTCCACCTGGGCTTCGGGCAGGGGATAGGTTCCCTCTTGTTCAATCGGGTTCTGTGTCGCAAGAACAAGAAACGGTTCCTCAAGTCTGAATGTCTCCTTGCCAATGGTAACTTGGCGTTCCTGCATGGCTTCAAGCAGAGCACTCTGCACTTTGGCAGGGGCGCGATTGATTTCGTCTGCCAAAATGATATTGGAAAAAATTGGCCCCTTCTTGACGACGAACTTCTGGTCATTGGGTTGGTAGATCTGTGTGCCAATGAGATCTGCAGGCAGCAAATCTGGTGTGAACTGAATGCGCTGAAATCCGGTATTGATTCCGTTGGCAAGGCAGGACACAGCGGTGGTCTTCGCCAGTCCAGGCACACCTTCGATCAAGATGTGTCCGTTTGAGAGCAAACCCAGCATCATGCCATGCAACAGGTCGTCCTGCCCGACAATGACACGGTGCATTTCATCGAGCAGGCTCCGGAAGGGCTCGCTTGCGGTTTGAATTCGCTGGCCGATCTGTTTGACATCAAAGTGTGTGGTGGTGGTCATGGACCGAAAACTCCCAATCAATGCGGTCTTGCGAGACGACAATCTAGAACGAGGAAAACGGCGATGAAGTTCACTTCCACTGCAGCCGACCAAGGGCTCGCGGTGCGCGCACCATCTCCGTTCCTATCAACGAATCATCCAACTGAAGTATTGCGTCGGACGTGATAAACTGGTGTACAACCTACACTTCCCATCAAGGAGGATTTTCATGAAGCAATTTGCCATCGCATTTTTCATCGGTCTGGCCGGTTCGGTTTCACCAGCGATTGGGCAGAACACGGTGCCGCCTGCCCTCATTGTCCCGGCCGGTAGTGCACCCGCAGCCAAGCCCGCTGATGAAAAACCCACTCCCATCTACGACGAGAAGGCCGATGTCAAGGTGCTGATCGCCGACGCTTTGGTCAAGGCGAAGAAAGAAAATCTGCGGGTGCTTGTGCAGTGGGGTGGCAACTGGTGCGGTTGGTGCACTCGCCTTCACGGCCTGTACAAATCGGACAAAGACATTGCCAAGAAATTGCTTTACGAATACGTCGTGGTCTACGCTGATTCAGGCAGGCCGGATGACAAGAACATCAGTCTCGCGGAAAGCTACGGCGCAGACTTGATGAAGCACGGCTTTCCGTATCTGACGATTCTTGATGCTGATGGCAAGGTGCTTGCGAATCAGGACACCGGATCGCTGGAAATCAAGGGCGCCTCCGAGGCTCCCTGGCATGATCCCAAATTGGTCTTGAAGTTTCTGACCGACCACCAGGCCTCCTATCAGGACGCACAAGAACTGTTGGATCACGGCTTGGCACAGGCGAGTGAAACCGGCAAGCGCGTCTTTCTTCACTTTGGCGCGCCTTGGTGCGGATGGTGCCACAAACTTGAGGACTGGATGGACCGCGCGGATATTAAACCCGTTCTCTCAAAGGATTTTGTGGATGTGAAGATCGATGTCGATCGGACCATCGGGGGCAAGGAATTGATGACCAAGTTCAAAGCCGACGCAAAGGGCGGCATTCCGTGGTTCGCTTTTCTCGATTCAACTGGCAACGTCCTTGCAAACAGCAACGGTGAAAAAGGCAATATCGGCTTCCCTGCGCAGCCTGACGAAATCGCCCATTTTCAGAAGATGCTTGGAAAAGCAGCCGTGAATCTGAAATCCGACCAGATCAACGTGCTTGCCGAATCACTTGCGGCCAAGCCAAAGAAGACGGATTGATTTCCTTATGCGCTTATGCGCCAAGAGCAAGACGTTCCGCCAGAATTGTCGGAAGTCCCGCCCGTTGCGTGGCGGCCTGTGCGCCAGCCACATCGTACGCCTGGCGATGAACAGTAAAGGTCCTATCGTTCAGATCTAAGACTGCAAAACTCGCCCGAGGGTCGCAATCTCGTGGCTGTCCAACGGATCCCGGATTGCAGATGTAACGGCGATCAGCAAGCAGCTCGATCGGCTCCGCATCGTTGGGGAGATAGGCGATCAATTCTGGCGCTGTGAGGTGATCCTGGGAGTTCATCGTAGGAGCCTCAAACACCATTGGAACATGCGTATGGCCGATGAGGCAGATGTTGCGATCGAGTCCGCCAAACGCGACGGCTGCGACCTGCTTGTCGTGAACATAGTCCGTGGGACCATCCAACGGCGTGTTGTGAACGCAGAGCACATCCGCCCCGATGAGTGCCGTCTTGGGCAGCTTGTTGAGTGCGTTGAGGTGCAGCGGACCGATCTTTTGGCGAGTCCAGTAAATCGCCTCTCGCGCGGCACCATTGAATTGATCAGCCACGTAGGGATCGACTGCCGCTTCATCGTGATTACCCTGCACGGTCACGGCACAATGTCGCACAACCAGATCGAGACAGCGCTCCGGAAACGGGCCGTAACCGACAATGTCTCCCAAGCAAATGATTTGATCCAATTCAAATTCTGAAAGTCGAGTCAAAACCGCCTGTAGTGCATGCAGGTTGCCGTGAATATCTGAAATGATGGCGAACCGTTTCATAGACGAAAGAACCCAGGACTGACAGCAGTATTGAGGCGTTGCTGTTTGGCCAAGCCTCATTGGCGGGTTGTCAGGACTTCCCTGCGGACTCTATCGGATTACACCGGCGAAAGTTTCTAAAGTTCCGTCAAGAAAACGATAAACCAGCAGCAATATTGCCAAAGGATGCGCCATCGCTGGTATTCTGTCACTACTTCCACCCAAATAATAGTCGCCGGGATCACACGTTCGTGTTTTCGGACGCCAACGACGGAAACGGGCTCTTACGCCTCGAGCGGCGCAGCCGATGCATCCCGTTTGGCATTCACCTCAACGGCATGATCTGCCTTTGCCACTTCCATCGGAGTTCCGTTCTCAATGGCGGGTGGTGGGGCATTGCGCTGGGACTGCTTCAACTTCCGAAGGATGGCGTCAACTTTGGGCTTATCCGGCGCAAGAATGACGGACATTCGCCTGCCAGCAAGTCGTGGCGGCGTTTCAACGCGACTGATGTCTGCGAGTTTGTCAATGATGTCCTTCATGCGCACATCACCGCGATCCCGGTGCATTAGTTCGCGGCCACGGAAATTCTGCACAATCTGCACTTTGTGGCCTTCCATCAGGAATCGCCGCGCTTGTTCGATGCGAATGCCGACATCGTGCGGGTCGATCTTCATGGATCGTCCCAGTCGGACTTCTTTCATTTCCACTGCTTTGGATTTGGCCTTGTTTGCCTTTTCCTTTTTGGCCAGTTCATATTTGTACTTGCCAAAGTCTAGAATGCGACAGACCGGAGGCGTGGAATCAGGCGATACTTCCACCAGATCCAGTCCAGCCTCATGAGAACGCCGAAGCGCCTCAATGGTGTCCACCACGCCCACCTTTTCGTTGTTGGCATCAATCAAGAAGACTTGTTTGGCCCGGATTCGGTCATTGATTGCGGGCCCACGATGGGCGGCTTCGTGAGGGCGGAAAAAGCGTTGTTGACGAGCGATGGCTAAGAACCTCCAAAAGAGAAACAGCTGGGTCAAATAGAAACGCGGCAGGTCGCCGACAAGGGCGCTGCAACGTGCGAAACATTCAATGGTGTGGAGACGGAACCCGCAGGCATCTGCTAAAGGGTTCCAAGCCGATTCAGAAGTGACTTAAACTGCATCAGGGCCAAAACTCCAAAAACCGGCAAACGGCTTGATCGCGAGAGTTACAAACGCCTCGACCCAAACTCATTTGTCCGGTCAGAACGATTATAGCCTACCCTCACATCGGCCAATCGGCAAACAAAATCCAGCAAAAGTGACCTTTCGTGGATGCAGGTGCCATTCAAGTCCCGACCATTGCGTTCGAAAAGTGTTCTGTAAGAATCGTGATTCGGCCGCGCTGTCCAATTTCCTTGCGAATCGTTTCCACAAAGGAATCCAAAGCCAATGCCCCCAAATCCTGCCGAACCCCCAAGGCTCGAACGCTTACAACCCGTTGCTCTGCATCGCGTGGACCAACCACAAGCAGGTAAGGCACCTTCATGTCCGTGGCGATCTTGATCTTTGCCTGGATTCGCTCGCCGCTGTCGTCGATGGTGGCACGGACACCGGCTTTCTTCAGTGCGCCGAGCACGTCCTGTCCATACTCAAGCGTTTTCTCGCTAATCGGCAGAACACGAACCTGCTCCGGAGCCAGCCACGTGGGGAACGCACCCGCAAAATGTTCGATTAGAACACCAATGAACCGCTCCATTGATCCAAACGGCGCCCGGTGGATCATGACTGGCTGGTGGGATTGGTTGTCCTGACCGATGTACTTCAGATTGAATCGCTTGGGAAGGTTGTAATCGACCTGCACAGTTCCCAGTTGCCATTCACGGCCAACCACATCCTTCACTATGAAGTCAATTTTGGGGCCATAGAACGCCGCCTCACCGGCTTCTTCGCTGAATGACACACCCAATCCCTTTGCGGCTTCCCGGCACGCCTGCTCGGCCTTGTCCCAGTTCTTGGGATCGCCGATGTATTTGGCGGAATCCGGATCACGCAATCCAACTCGAACGCGATATTCCTTGATTCCCAAGGTGCTGAAGATGATCTTGACCAATTCCAGGCAACCCACCAATTCCGGCCCTACTTGATCTTCCGTGCAGAAAAGGTGAGCGTCATCCTGCGTAAATCCGCGAACGCGCGTCATGCCGCCGACCTCACCAGATTGTTCCCAGCGATACACCGTGCCGAATTCCGCTAACCGCACAGGCAAATCGCGGTAACTGTGCGGCTGGGAATCAAACACCTTGATGTGGTGCGGACAATTCATCGGCCGAAGCAAGTAGCCTTCGATCTCGCCATCTTTCATGCGATTGGCCAGTTCTCCGCAAGAACATCCCTCTTTTGCAAATTCAGCCATTTGCTCATGACCGATCAGCGGCGGATACTGCGATTCCTGGTAATACGGAAAGTGGCCGGACGTCTTGTACAACTCAAGTTTGCCGATGTGCGGCGTGAAGACCTGCTGATATCCCTGCCGCCGCAATTGTTCGCTGATGAAATTTTGCAATTCCTGTCGCACCACCGCGCCGTTGGGCAGCCAGAGAATCAGGCCTTGCCCAACTGCTTCATCGACATGAAACAACCTTAATTGCTTGCCGATGACTCGGTGGTCGCGCTTCTTTGCCTCTTCCATCATGTTGAGATGGCGATCCAGTTGCTTCGCATCGGCAAATGCGGTGCCGTAGACCCGCGTAAGACGATCCGATTTCTCATCCCCGTGCCAGTAGCTGGAGGCCAGCGACATCACCTTGAACGCGCCGATCCTTCCGGTGGAAGGCACATGCGGCCCGCGGCAAAGATCTTCCCAATTCTTGTCCGGCTGGCCGGTGACATACCAACTCAATCGATCGGAGCCCACCTCGATCGCACGTTGAGCATTGTCAAGTTTGTACTTGCTGCCTTCGGATTCCAGTTTCTTCAAGCCGTCTTTGACCGGCATCTCGTACCGCGTGAACGGTCGATTCTCGGCAATGATCTTGGCCATTTCGGCTTCGATCGCGGTGAAATCCTCTGCGCGGATGGGTCTGTCGGCAGGAACCGCCATGTCGTAATAGAAACCGGTTTCCAGCGGAGGACCATAGACCAGCTGCACGCCGGGAATTATTCGCTGAATCGCTTCTGCCATGACGTGCGCGGCACTGTGGCGAAGCAGGAACAGCGCATCCGCCGATGATTCACCGGTCTTGCGATCCATTGCGGTGATGATGGAAAGCTCTGCATCGTGATCAATGACTCGGGCAAGGTCAGACAATTCGCCATTCACCTTGGCACCAATGGCCGCCTTGGCCAGGCCGGCACCGATATCGGCGGCCACCTTACCTGCGGTGACTGGCTCTGAATACTCTCGAACGCTGCCATCGGGCAATTTGATGCGAATCGGACTGGGCATGATGAATCCTGAATACTCGAAAAGGAGCGTTGACGCCATTGCCATCCTGCTGGCTTGACGCTCGCTGCCAGCAGGCGGATGATATGCTTTCGCTACAAGATTTGGTTTGCCAAAGATCGCTCACGCCCAGATGTTGGGCCTAGGGATTGAATCGTGATCTGCCCATACTGTGCCCAGGACAACGACAAGGTGATCGACAGCCGCGCTTCGGATGGAGGGCTGGTGATTCGCCGTCGCCGCGAATGTCTGGGATGCAGCAAGCGATTTACGACCTACGAGCGCGTGGAGAAGACTTCCCGTCTTGCGGTCGTGAAAAAAGACGGCCGAAGAGTCACATTCGACTCCGAAAAAATTCTCGCCAGCGTTCAGGCGGCCTGCGGCAAACGGCCAATTTCTGAAGAAACCAAATCGCTTGTGGTGCGCGAGGTGGAAGACGAGGTTCACCGAGAGTTTGACCGAGAAGTGCCTAGTGCGGAAATCGGCCGGCGTGTTGCAGAGAGGCTACGGAAAGTGGATCAGATCGCATACATTCGCTACGCCAGCGAATACTACGAATTCCGTACGCTGGATGATTTTGCGGATGAATTGAGCGATCTGAAATCGCGACCGATGGACCTGCCCAATCAACAAGCGCTATTTCCGGATCAGAAGAGTTGAGGCCTTATTTCTTCGCTAGTGAGCCGCGCAATTCATCCTGCATGAAAAGAATGCGGCCGCACGAAGGGCACCGAACCAGTGAATCGGATCTGCTTGAAAGCAGTGATACCTGCTCAAATGGGAGGTGCATGTTGCACGCTCCGCAGGCGTATTCCCGATGACGCCGATCCACTTCCTCGATAACAGACATTGCTTCGCCATCGTGTGCATCAGCCAGTTCATCAAATGCCGTCATGGCTTCGTGCGGAATGACAGCCGCCGCGGTTTGCCTCTCTGCTTCCAATTCTGAGAGTTTCTGTCCCACATCGGCCTTGCGCTCATCCAATTGAGCCTGGGCTACCCCGCGCAATTTGGTTCGTTCAGCGACTTGCACATCCAAGTCTGCCAATTGCTTGGAAATGACTTCGACCTGTTCCATTTCCGCAAGCATGCGGTCTTCCAATTGGCCTCGCGATGCCTTGACTGTATTGAGTTCAGCAAGCAGAGCCGAATACTGCTTGTTGTTGACCGCGCTGTTCAATTCGCCTCGCAGTTTTTCAAGGCGATCATCGATGGATTTGGTTTCAACTTCCAACGCACCTGTCGTTGCCTGAAGATGGCGACGGCGCGTTTGCAACTCCTGATGTCGCTCCATCAAATCCGCCAATTGCTTTGATTGACCGTTCAAGTACCGCTCCGCCGACTGGAGGCGACTTCGAAGGGCGCGAACCTGCCCATCAACGCGATACAAATTCAACAGATTGTCGACCAGACCCATGCATGGCTCCCATTGGACAACACAAATAGTATCACGGACAGCCGAATCGTGCATCAGAGACTGGCATTACCGCGGCAGCATCAATGCAACGAGCCAATAGGCCACCGGTGCGACCATCAGCGGTGAATCCAAGACATCCAACACGCCGCCAAGTCCCGGAAGCAACGATGAAGAATCTTTGATTCCCGCGCCGCGTTTGAGCAGACTCTTCATCAGATCGCCGAATTGTCCAACCAGCCCGAAGATCAGCCCCCAGATCGCCCCCAAGCCCAGTGGGACGTGGTCCGATTCGCCCAGGAATCTGCTGCTTAGCCAAGCACAAAGCAGCCCTGCACCGGTCGATGCCAGAACGCCGCCGATGAGGCCTTCCCACGTTTTACCGGGGCTTAGCCAGGGAATGAGTTTGTGGCGGCCGATTGATTTCCCCGTGAAATAGGCACCACTGTCGCATGTCTTCGTGGTGAGGATAATGCCGACGATCCACCATGCCGAATGACTGCGGCGTAGGGCAAGCAGAAACCCCATCATCAAGCCGATGTACACCATTGCGAACATCACCGCTCCCGCCGCTGCCACGACGCCCTGAACATTCTTGTGCCGGCTGAAGGTCAGAAGTGAAGCCACAAACACCACTACCATTCCGGTCGAAAGTATGGCAATGGCCGAGACCGCATCGGTACTCATCGGAATGCTGTAACTCAAGACGACTCCGAGCATCGCTGCCAGCGCAGTCAGTACCCATTGACTTGCAATGCCTTGCGCTCGGGTTATCGCGGCGAGTTCCCATGCGGCCAACGGAGCCGCGACGAACACCGCCAGAGCAAACATTGCCAGCCCTCGCGGCGGATGGGCCTTGCCATTGAACAGGTCTTGCCAGAACCCGGTCAATTGCACTTGGTCCAATCGATCATCCACGACAACAACCGCCAAGAGCAGCAGGATGAGCAGGGGACCTGTGATGAGGCGGTACTTCAACATGGAATCAAGGGTGTCGAACTACCGCTTTACGCTCGGATCAATCTCAACTGCCCACCGCTCAATGCCACCGGCCATCGATTTGACGTTCGTGAAGCCGTCGTTTCGCATCACTGTTGTTACAGTCATGGATCGCCTCCCGCTGCGGCATAGCACGACAATCATGCGGTCTCTTTGTGATCGCAATTCCGGCAAATGAATGTCCAGGTCCTGCATCGGGATAAGTGTCGTGCCATCAATTGACGCAGCTTCATACTCGTCAAGCGTCCGACAATCCAGAAACAGGAAATCTTCGCCACTCTTGCGCAATTTGACAACTTCCTGTGGCGAAATCTCCCAAGGGTGTTGCGGATGTTGTGTGGAATCGCTCATGAAACATTGCCTTCCAAGTTCAATCGCCGTTCAACCATTACTCAGAGTAGTCTCGTTCGCCAATCCCAAGTCTGATGAGAACACCATCAATGACATCCTCATCAAAACCCCGCCGAGCCAACGTGCCGGCCACCCGCCGCTGAACAGTTGCGACAGGGAGTCCCGCCATGCTACCCAATCGCCGCCGGGCCAGCGAAAGCGCCGCCTCGACCGGATCAATTCCAGTTACTGCCTCCTTCGCGATCTGCTCGGCCAATTGCGGCGCAATTTGTCTCGCCTCCAATCTGGACTTCAGGTACCGCCGCGATGCGGGCTTGCGAATGACCTCATCTGCCACTTTCCGTCCGTACGCGGCATCATCGATCCACCCATTGGCAACCAACTCCTTGAGAACACTCTTCACACTCGAAGGCGCATGGTTCTTCCCTCGCAACCGGTCCGCCAATTCGGCTTGAGAATAAGGGCGTCTACCCAGCAAACCTAGTGCTGCCTTGCGGGTTCGGTTCGTTGCGACAACCTGGTCGACGGCTCGAGCCAAAGTGACGGTCCAATGTTGGCCGACTTTGATTTTCAAAGCTTCGATGTCAGTCACACGAAGCGTCGCCACCGTATTACCATCCACCTTGATCCGGCGCATGTTGGGATCACTGCCTATTGGTCTGATTTCACTGACGACTTGTGCAAGGAGTTTCGGCATGAAATCAATCCGAGGCATTTCCCGCTTCCGAATATTCGTCCAGAAGTGACGCGATTTCATTTGCTGCCTTGGCATCACCACTGACATTGGCATGCTTCAACCCCACTTGTAAAGTCCCTTCTGCTCCACTCAAGTCGCCAGATGCGGCCTGGCTCTTGGCCTTGTGAAAGTACGCGTAAAGGTAGTTTGGATCAATCTGAATCGCCTGATCGAACCAACTCACCGCGACCCCGTGTTCTTCTCGCTTGGCGTATTCCATTCCTAGCCCGTAGAGACAGAATGTGTCTCGCGGATCAACTTCCAGCATCTTTTTGAGTTGGATAACGCGGTCTGCCGTCACGAAGAGCCTCCAGATTCAGCCTAGATGGTACGCTGGAAGCATGAGCCTATATCGAAAGACAATTGTTGCATCAACGCTTGGCTTCGGAATGACTATCGTGGGCATCACGGGGTGTGCAAGCGGCCCTGCAACGCCGGTAAATCCGCCAACCACAAAGGTATTGACACTCCGTCATCACACGGGGGGAACGCACCACCGAACTCTTGTTCATGCGGGGTTGTGGTACCAGTCCTTGGGCGGAAAACTGCTCATCATCACCCCCGGCGAGGTGATCCCCATGAAGACCATTGACCTTGGCAAGTCTGGCGAGATAGGACCAGCCATCGATCTATCCATCGTTGACTCCCTTGATCATCCTCGGCTGTTTGTCGTCGTGGAGGACGATGAAGTTGTGGAATTGTCGTTGAAGTCCCCTCAATCGCCGGAAATCGTTGACCGAATCGCGGCTTCCGCCTTGGGTATTCAGCCCCGCCGCCTAACGATGATCGATGGAACGATGTATGTATCAGGCAAAGGTGGAATCGTCCGCCTGTCCGATCGAAAGAAAATCTTTTCCAGCGATGAGGATGTCAGCCGAGTTGCCCGATGCGAATTGGGGCTCATCGCGTGCATTGGTCGACGTGTGTTTCGCGTGGAAGATGAACGCTACATCGGTTCTGCCAGCGAGGTGCAGATGATTGCCGCGAGTAGTTCCGCTCCGCCACTGGCCTTCGCCCGACAAGGAGATGCAGGTGTTCTGGTTGGGTTGATGAATTCAGATGTCCGTGAAGTCGATGCTCAAAATGCGACTATCTCCGTGCCAGGACAATTGCAGAGCATGCGGGCAGCGGGCGATCGGCTTTGGATTGTCACCGACCAAACCATCAGCGGCTACAGGATCGGTGAACGAACCTTGACCGACCCGATCCATGTGGATGTGGTGGGTGCCCGCGATGTTGGCCAAGTCAATGAAAATTACCTCGTAGTAGCAGGAACGTTTGGACGTGCCATGTATCGGATCGCTACCGATTCGAAAGGGTCCGGCGAGAAATTCGTTCAGGTACAGCGCGAGCCCAGTCGCCTTTCGCAAGCGGTGACCGATGGTCGGCATATTCTTGCCGGCAGCCGGGAAGGTCTTTGGATGTATTTGATAAACGCGCGCGCAGAACTGACGACCCGCCAATTTGAATTCGCACCGCCGCCGTCACTCACATCAGCATCTGTCGCTTCAGCACAGGCCAGAATCAGCGAAGATCGTCGCACATTAACGATGACGTGGAATGTCGGAGGTGGTCAGGCAAGTCAAACCTGGGATTATTCCGATCCCCAAGGTGCCCAATTCCAATGTGTCGTTCCAATTGATGGCGACTTCTGGGTGGGACACGGTCGCGGACTTACCGTGCTCAAACCTATTCCGCCCGTTCCACAAACCAAGAATGGAAGGAACCAAGAGATTGATCGGGTTGCCGGAAATATCAGGATCGATGGTCCGGTGCGTTACATCTTTCCACTGCTGGTCGGAGGTGGAGCAAGTTTCGTCAGCGAATTTGGGGGATTTGGTGTAGCGCAGTTCGTAGAGGAACCAATCGCCAAGTAGACAGATTCCAGAAACCCGCCATGTCAACGACCATTACATCACAGCCTCAATTGAGCCTTTTGGCTGTCACAGGGCCAGAATCGCTTTCGTTTCCGCTTGATCCAGCCACCCGATATGTCATTGGTCGGCGCGGAAGTCATTCAATCGCGCTCATGCATCCGGAAGTTTCCAAAGACCATGCGGCCTTGGCGTTTCAGGCACGGGTGGCCAAGTCTCATTCAAGTGAAGATTCACATCGCCTTTCGCAGGAAACTCCAGTTGATGCGGGCCAACGGAGATCGGGCAGTCGAACCAGTTCGACGAGCGGTTCATGGTTCATTACTGACCTGGCAAGCCGTCACGGCACCAGAATCAATGGCATCGCGTTGGAGGCTCATCGGGAATGCCCCATCGTGCCAGGCGATTTGATTGAGATTGCTCCCTGGACGTTTCGGCTCATGGATCAATCACCTTCCGGATCGCAAGGCGAGCGCGTTAGCACCGTTGATGACACTCTTGCAAGCGGTTCGACGGTGGCCTCAATTGAAGCCGAAGGCGGGCGCGAGTTGGCACAAGAACGATTGCGGCTGCTACTGCGATGTGCCGAATCGCTCCAGCGGGCTTCCAGCCAGCAGACGTTGGCTGAGATCATCCTTGAAGCAGCCGTCGCCGGCACGGGTTATTCCAATGCAGCCGTCACGGGGCCGATGACGCCGGATGGTGCAATTGAACTCATTGTTTGTCGCGGTGAGATTAAAACCCAAGGCGCCATTCCCAGACTTAGCCGTTCGCTTTTGCGATCTGCCAGCCACGGCATGCCTGTACAAATGCTTGGCTCCGGCGGTGTTGCTACCGGTGCGCCCGGCCATACAACAAACATCGTTCGCCAGGCCGTCAGCATTGCGGAGTTTGGAATCCACGAAGCCATTTGCGTACCCCTGATGGTGGAGTCCACCGTCGCCGGATTTCTGTATCTGGACAGCCGAGATCGCAAGAGACCAGGCGCGCTGGATGACGGCGGCAAGGTTGCCGGTCGTGAAGCGTGCGCGTATGCCGTGGGCATTGGCCGCCTTGCATCTATGGCGTGGTCTAACTTGATGCGGTTGGAACTGGAAAAACGCTATGCCCGCATAGAAGGCGAGCTCAACGCAGCAGCGGAAGTGCAGGCAGCCATTCTTCCGCCAAGGCAGGGAAAGTTCGGCTCGCTGACATACCTGGGACATTGTCGTCCCGGCCGCGTTGTCAGCGGTGACTTCTTTGAGGTCATTCCACTCGCCGGTGAACAAGTGGCCGTCATGGTGGGCGATGTCTCTGGCAAGGGAATGGCTGCATCCGTGCTAATGACCACAGCAGTGGGGGTGTTGAATGGTGCATTGAGGCAGAACGGAGACGCCGCCAACGCTGTCGCTGAACTAAGCCGCTACATCAATGAACGCAGCGAAGGCGGACGATTCCTGACTCTCTGGCTGGGGATGTTCGATCTGACTAATCGTGTTCTTTCGTACATCGATGCGGGCCATGGCTATGCCATGATGTCGCGC
>CAZWJR010000057.1:0-13745 GCA_964634655.1 uncultured Isosphaeraceae bacterium
AGCGTGCCGCCCTGCTTGGTGGAAGTGGTGTGGCCCTTGCCGAGTTGATCGAGGATATCGGAGAGCATGTCGCCGAGGAAGATGGAGATGATTGCTGGCGGGGCTTCGTTGGCGCCGAGACGATGATCGTTGGCGGCGCTGGCGATGGAAGCGCGGAGAAGATCGGCGTGGAGATCGACCGCGCGCATCACGCTGCAGAGGAAGACGAGGAACTGCATGTTGGTGTGGGTTTCCTCCTGCGGATCGAGGAGGTTGACGCCACTGTCTGTGGAGATGGACCAGTTGTTGTGCTTGCCGGAGCCGTTGACGCCAGCGAAGGGTTTTTCATGGAGGAGGCAGCGGAGGCCGTGATGAGGAGCGACGGATTCCAACGTGTGCATCATGATCATCTGGTGATCGACGGCGACGTTGGCATTTTCAAACATGGGTGCGATTTCGTACTGGCCGGGCGCGACTTCGTTGTGCCGGGTTGCGACGGGGACGCCGAGTTCAAAGAGACGCTGTTCCACTTCGTGCATGTAGGAAAGGACGCGCTCCGGGATGGCGCCGAAGTAGTGATCGTGCATCTGCTGGCCCTTGGGGGCGTGGGCACCGATAAGGGTGCGCTCGCAGATGCGGAGATCGGGGCGGAGATTCCAGAAGTCTTCATCGACGAGGAAGTATTCCTGTTCGCAGCCGAGGGTTGTGATGACCTGGGAGACGCCTTTGTCTGTGCCGAAGATGTTGAGGATGCGCATCGCCTGGCGGCTGACGGCGGCGATGGAGCGGAGAAGCGGGGTTTTTTTATCGAGGGCTTCGCCAGTCCATGAGACGAAAGCGGTGGGGATGCAAAGGGTGGCGCCATCGTTTGTGCGGAGGATGAAGGCGGGGCTGGTGGCGTCCCATGCGGTGTAGCCGCGGGCTTCGTAGGTATCGCGGATGCCGCCGGAGGGGAATGAGGAGGCGTCTGGTTCGCCGCGGATGAGCGCGCTGCCAGAGAACTTGGCGATGGCGCCGCCTTCACCATCGGGAACGATGAAGGCATCGTGCTTTTCCGCGGTCGCGCCGGTGAGGGGCTGGAACCAGTGGCAGTAGTGGGTGCAGCCGTTTTCGATCGCCCAGTCTTTCATGGCGATGGCGACGGTGTTGGCGATTGCGGGATCGAGCGGGAGACCCTTGCGCATGGTCTGCTGGAGTTTTTCAAAGACATCGGCGGGCAGGCGCTTGAGCATGACATCGCCTGTGAACGTGAGGAAGCCGAAGTCGGCGACGTGCACTGGGAGTGTGCGACCGGAGTTTGAGGTGTGATCAATGGTGTTGCGCTTGCTGGGAATGATGCTCATGGAAAGGTCTCTAAGCGGGGCGGAACGGGGAGGAAATGGTGGCGGAATAAAGCGGAGATGATACGCAGGAAGAGGATGGAAGGGTCGAGGTTTTGGGTGGGTTTGAGTATCAAATATGGGGGGTGAAACCGCAAGTGAGGTAGGGGCGGTTTTTCTGACTGCTGGGCTTTTCACCCACCCCGTAACCCCCTGCCTCAAAGGGAGGGGGAATCATGCCTGTGGACAACCTGACGATAGATCGGAGATGAAGGATTTGGCGGCGGCGATGGGGTTGGGTTCGGCCATGCGTTTGACGAGGGCGGAACCGACGATGGCGGCATCGGCGATTTTGGCGACGGCGGCGACGTGATTGGCGTTGGAGATGCCGAAGCCGACGGCGATGGGGAGATCGGAGTGCTGGCGGATGAGTTTGATGCGCTGCTGGAGGGCGAGGTGGTCGAGTTGCTGGCTTTCGCCGGTGATGCCGACGCGGGCGAGGAGGTAGATGAAGCCGGTGCATTGATCGACGATCTGGCCGATGCGCTGCGGGGAGGTGGTGGGAGCAATGAGGAGTGTGAGCGTGAGGTTGTTGAGGCGAGCGAGGCCTGCGAGTGGTTTGGCGGCGGCGAGATCGATATCCGGGACGATGAGGCCATCGAAGCCGGCGGCGGCGGCATCGGCGGTGAATTGCTCCGGGCCGATGCGAGTGATGATGGAATCGCTGACCATGGCGATGAGGCCGAGGTTGGTCTGGGGGCGGATGCGTTTGACGGTTTCAAAGATTTTGCGGGGAGTGACGCCGGACTGGAGGGCCTGATGCATGGAGGCGGCGATGACGGGGCCATCGGCGATGGGATCGGAGAAAGGAATGCCGAGTTCGGCGAGGGAGGCGCCGGCTTGCTCGAGGGCGGGGATGATCTGGGCGGTGACATCAAGCGAGGGATAGCCAGCCGTGATGAAGGGCATGAGGGCAGCGCGTTTTTTGGCGCGAAGGTTTGCGAAGATGGATGGGATGCGGGACAAGGGATTAACGATTGACGATTGACGATTGTTTGCACTCAGGTCGCGGTTGGTATGGATTGGGCGAATGACACGATGCGCGCCAAGGTGTTGAATCGAAAATCGTCAATCGTAAATCGTCAATCACTTTGTTCCCTTTGGTCCGCCGTCGTGGAGGTATTTTTGTTGGATGGCTTTTGTGAGATCGATGTCGAGGATGTTGGCGAGGGTGGTGAGCCAGGCGAGGACATCGGCGAATTCTTCGTTGAGGTTTTGGAGGTCGGCGGGGGAGCGGTCGTTGCGGTGATGTTTGGCGATGGCGTGGGCGAGTTCGCCGACTTCCTCGGTGAACCAGAGGAAAGTGGCTGGGGCACCGCGGGCGGAATCGGTGGGGTAATAGCGATCGCGGATGAGTTTTTGGAATTCGGCGATGAGCATGGGGGAGGCGTTCTGGTTTGTGCGGGGCGGGTCTTCTGGATGTGGGAGCGATTGGTGAGTGTGGTCGTAAGGCAACGGGGACGGCAAATATTTGGAGAAAATGCTTTGATCGGCGGCGATGGCGTGTGCTGGGCGGTATCTTAGAGAAAAGTGTGATGGATGGCAGGCGCGTGATGGTGAATGAATTCAACGATTGGAGAATGTGAAACATCGAGTTGTCCATGACGGCAGCGGCGGGTTCCTTGCGATGATCAGGCCGATGATGGCGGTGGCGTTGTGTGTGGCGACGATTGGTTTTGGGTGGGGTTGCGGGCGCGGGACGAATCAGACGCCGCATTCCGGGTCGAGTGGGCCGAGCGGACCTGCTTCGCCGGAGGTGGTGAAACCTGTTGAGACTTCACCGGTGGATTCAAAGCCTGATGCGCAGCCGAGTGTGCCGGTTGCGAAACCGAATGTGCCGGTTGAGAAGCCTGTGGTGGTGTCAACTTCGCCGACGATTCCGGTTGTGAAGGCACCGGCGGCGGCATCATCGACGGTTCATCTGGAGTTGCGGCAGGCGGTGACGATTTATCTGAACAATGAGGCGGGTGCGGATTTTGTTATTCGCATGCAGTGGCGTGATGAGAGCCAGGGGGATGCGGATCGGCCGCGGTTGATTCGGGTTTTTGATCCGGCGGAGAATTTGATACTGCGGCGAGACGAAGCGGGGGAGAAAACGAAGGGGCGGATACCGGATTACAAGATTGACTTGCCGATCACCGGGCGCGGCGCGGGTGTGTATCAGGTGATCGTGACGGGATTTGGTGGAAGTCTGGATTTTTCGACGACGCCGGGTTTGGGCTGGGGTGTGATGGGTTATCCGCGATTGGCTGGGCGCGGGGAGGAATTCAAGAGCACGTATTTTTTTGTGCCGGGCGGCGGAGTGGATTTGCCGGTGCGATGCGAAGTGAAGGGTGAAGGGTGCAAGGTGATTGATGAGCGCGGGGCGACGCGGCTGGAGGTGAAAGGGGCGAATGCAGGTGGGACGGTTGGGATTCGATCGGAAGCGGGGAAGATCTGGAAGATGGCTATGGGAGGGGCGGCGGATTTTCGGCTGGATTTCGGCGGCGTTCCGATCATCTTGTGTTCTGATGAAAAGACTGCGAAAGCGGTGCATGGGGGTGTGGATGTGCTGGAAGACGGCACGATCTGCTTTCACAAGTTTCAAGTGAAAGCGCAGGAGTTGTTGAAGAAGTTTCGTCAGATGCCGCGTGAAGTGTTTGCGGTGCAGGTGCCGGTGCTGGAGAGATACAAGGAACAATGGTTGGCGAACGCGGGGCGGAATGATTTGCTGTTGGGTGGATCAGGTGTGTATGCCGCGTTGCCGGTGATTCTGAAGGAACAGAATCTGGATCAGGCGAGTCCGTGGTTTGGGACGTTTGGGAAACCGGCGGTGGGGAGCGGCGCGAAGGAAGGGCCGTCGAATTCGCTCAATCGACTTGGGCTGACACGAGTTGCGGAGCACGTGGCGATACTGGCGGCGGTGTACAGCATTGATCAGCCGTTCAATCCGCTGCATCACGATGCGGGGTTGCAGAGTCGGATCATTATCGCGGCGTTGCAGGAACTGATGCTGTTGCGTGAGCACGAGATGCCAATGGATTTGGTGCCGGACGGGTATTTTGGGGGGGAGCGGGCGTTTGCGTTTGCGAGTTTTCTGCGGAGTTATCCGCTGGCGGTGAAGGACTGTCCGGCGGTTGTGAAGGAGGTTTGGACGGAGGGTTTGCGGCGGTATGTGGATCATGAATCGATCAGTCAGGTGGCCAGCGCGGTGAATCAGTGGACATTCCTGATGCTGGGGGTGCAACATTTTCTGGATGGCAGCGGGGATGAAACGTACCGGGCGGTGAATCAACGGAATTTGCGGTGGCTGTACACACGCAATCAGTGGGACATGGGGCAGATGCAGGCGGGGTATTTTTGTGAATCAGGCCCGGATGCGACGTACAACGGCATCACGCTGCACAACCTGGCGTGGCTGTACAAGCAGACGAAGGATGCGACGCTGCTGGAGGCGATCGAGCGTTGCGTTGATCTGTTCAATCACACAATTGCGCCGCAGGCGGATGGAACGCTGCTGGGGGTTTCAAGTTTTTGCACGCGGACGCCGGGGAACTGGACGCAGCCGCAATATGGCGGTGGCGTGGCGATGCTGGCGGATGTGTTGCCGGAGGCGACGCCGCTGGCGGATCGGGTTTGGCCGACGGAGCGAACGCTGAAGCAGGATCTGGTCTCTCGGAGATCGGTGGAGCAGGCGGTTGGGGTACGGCTGAACTATCTGGATGATGCGGTGTTGAAGAACGCGGACAGCGTGCAGTCGATCGGGTTTGGGCCGGAGATTCAGTTTGCGATCTGGGAGCATTTTGGAGCGGTGCCTCGCAAGGGCGAATTGCCGATGGTCGCGGAGCGGGACTTCACGCGGAATTTTGGTGATGAGTTTTTCTGCGTGCGTCGGCCGAGTTACTACACGTTTATTTATGCGGGGAAGCCTGATCCGGAGTGGCGCAAGACGGAGCGGCCGACGGATGCGCGGAAGCAGCATGCGAGGAATGGCGGGGGGTTGTGCATGTTCTGGTCGCCGCTGTTCGGGTCTTCGGTGATGGCGCAGAATTGGTCGGCGTATGCGGCGCAGACGATTATTGCGGAGCGGGATTCTGTGGGCGGGGGCTGTGCTGGGGGGGGCGGCGCGGATTGGGAGGATTACTGGAGCGTGAGCAATACGTTTGATGCGGAGAGGGGGGAAGCGACGGTGAAGGGAACGTTGCGGGATCAGCCGATTGATTTTGAGCGGAAGTATCGGTTTCTGCGGGATCGGGTTGTGTGTGAAGTGACGGTCGGTGCAGCGAAGGCATGCGAATACAAGGCGATGTGGGAGTGCTTTCCTTTTCCGAGCGATCCGAAAGTGGGGTTGAAGGTTTCGCTGGTGGATGAGGAGGGGCGACCTGTGACGAATCGGCCGGCATCAGCGATTGTGTTTCGCAATGGTTCGATCGAGGCGCATGTGATTGTGTTTGCGAAGCCGCGCCGGTGTGAGGTTGGGGCTGATCGGAGTGTGGATCATTATGAGAAGACGCATGAATATGGAAGGGTGCTGGCGGAACTGCCGGGACGGTGGACGGCGGGGCAGAGGGAGAAGGTGAAATGGACGATGCTGGCAGTGACGGCGGATCAGGTGGCGGCGGCGGTGAAGGAGGCGATCGCGGCGATGGGCGGGTGATATGATTTGCGGCGGTCCCTGGAGGGATTAACCACAGAGAACACAGAGATCACAGAGAGGGATTTTGGTTGAGAATCAAAGTGGTCGTGTGCAAACGGCAAATTTCATGTTTTCTCTATGCTCTCTGGGTACTCTGTGGTTCCACTTTGTCAGCCGTTCGATTTTTTGTGAGCCTTGTGCATGTCCCTTGATGTCAAACAACTTTTGCAAGCGAATCAGCATTTGGCGTATGACCTGCACCGGGATCATGTGAATCCGCAGTTTGCTCGGGTGCTGAAGACGATCGGGTTTGATCGGGTATACACCAAGGCGCTGGGGCCCTATCTCTGGGATGTGGATGGCAACAAGTATCTGGATTTTCAGGGCGGATACGCAGTGCACAATGTGGGGCGCAATCATCCGGCGGTGAAGCAGGCGTTGATCGATTTTCTGAAGGAAGATTATTCGACGATGGTGGCGTTTGATGCGCCGCTGCTTTCTGGGTTGCTGGCGGCGGAGTTGAAGAAGCGCGTTGCTCCCGGAAGTTCGCACGAATTGGATTATGTTTTCTTCACGAACTCCGGCACGGAGGGTGTGGAGGCTGCGATCAAGTTTGCGAAGTGCGCGACGGGCCGGCCGGGGATCGTGTTTGCGAAGAAGGCTTTTCATGGATTATCCAGCGGATCGCTTTCGATCAATGGGGATGAGAGTTTTCGGGAGGGATTCGGGCCGTTTTTGCCGGGATGTATTGCGGTGCCGTTTGATGATTTGGCGGCGTTGGAAGCGGCGCTGGCGAAGAAGGATGTGGCGGCGTTTGTGGTGGAGCCGATCCAGGGCAAGGGCGTGAACGTGCCCGCGGCGGGATATCTGCGGGATGCGGCGGCACTTTGTCGCAAGCATGGCACGCTGTTTGTGGCGGATGAAATACAGACGGGCGTGGGGCGGACCGGGACTTTTTTGGGACTGGATCATGAGCCGGGCGGCGTGGCGGCGGTTGATCCGGACATCATTATTTTATCCAAGGCGTTGTCTGGCGGCTACGTACCGGTGGGCGCGGTGCTGACGCGCAAGAGTGTGTGGCAGAAAGTTTTTTCATCGATGGAGCGGGCGATTGTGCATTCATCGACGTTTCATCAGGGCAGTCTTGCGATGATGGCGGGGCTGGCGGTGCTGAAGGTGATGGATGATGAGAAGTTGTATGAGAATGCAGCGCGGATGGGGAAGATGCTGATGGATGGTTTGGAGGCGATGAAGCCGCGATATGAGTTGATGAAGGAAGTGCGTGGGCGGGGTTTGATGATGGGTGTGGAGTTTGGCCCGCCGAAGTCGCTGGGGCTCAAAGCGGGTTGGTCGCTGATTCACACGATGGATGGGAATCTGTTTCCGCAGGCGGTGGTGCTGCCGCTGATGGATGACCACCGGATTATTACGCAGGTGGCGGGACACAACATGGATGTGATCAAACTGATCCCGCCGCTGGTGATTGGCGAGGATGATGTGAAATGGTTTTTGACGGGGTTTGAGGACGTGATGAAAAAGTTGCACCAATGGGGCGGCGGTGGGCCGGTGTGGGAAGTGATGAAGAAACTTGGGAAGCATGCGGTGACGAGGAGGTCGCGGGAGACGGTTGGGCCGTGATGATCGGGTTGCTGGTGAAGTATCGCGGAGGAATGGGCTAGGGCTTATGCTTTGGACCGCATGCGCGACCGGATTCTGAATCTCATTGCTGATCTCACATGGAAGCGACCGGTAACGGTGGTGCTTGTGGCGATGGCTCTTGCCGCGATCTGCATCTGGTATGCAGCGAGTTTCTTGAAACTCAATGCGAATACGGATGATCTGATTGCGCCGGAGCGGCAGTACATGGTGGAGTATCGCCAGTTCCTCCAGGAGTTTGGCGATCTGGAGTACATCAACGTGGTGGTGGAGAACACCGGGGATGCGGCGCGGGCGGAGGCGGCGGTGGATGCGCTGACGGCGCGGCTGCGGAAGATTACGGATGTTTCTGCGGCGTATGGATCGGTGGAGAGGGCGGAGCAGTTGCGGATTGCGAGCAGGGCGATGTCGGAGAAGGAGTTGGAGCAGTTCACTCTCACTGCTCGGGCGTTTGGGGTTTTGCGGAAGGGCAACGGGGCGCGGGCGGTGCATGAAACGGTGGAGCGATTGAAGCAGTTGGTGCAGCAGGGGATGGGCATGACGCCGGAGCAGCAGCAGAAGGCGGGCGGGGCGGCGGTGTTTTTGGCGAACGTGATTGCATCAGCGAAGGAGGGATCGCAGAGCGAGAAGGAATTGGCTCTGCTGATCGGTCGCGATGCCAAGCCGGAGTATTTCAAATCCACGACGGGGCGGTTTTACTTTATCAACGTGATGTCGGAGAAGGATTACCGCACGCTTTCGGTGATTGAGGAGCCGCTGCGGCGGATTCGGGCGGTGATTGAGGAAGTGCGGCGTGAGTTTCCGCCGCCGGGTGTGGTGATTGGATTGACGGGCAAGCCGGTGCTCCAGGCGGATGAGATGGCGACGACGGATGCGGACATGACGCGGGCGGCGATGATTGCGATGGCGTTGTGTTCGATCGTGTTCATGGTGGCGTTTGGAAGTGTTGTGAGGCCGCTGCTGGCGGTGGTGGCGTTTGCATGCGGGGCGGCGTGGACGTACGGATTGGCGACGGCGGCGGTGGGGCAGTTGAATCTGCTAAGCATCGTGTTCATTCTGATTCTGGTGGGGATCGGACTGGATTACGGTGTGCATGTGGTTTCGCGGTATCGGGAATATCGAGCGGTGACGGATGTGCGCGGTGCGGTGAGCGGAGCGATACTGACGGCGGGGCGGGGCAACATCACAGGCTCGATTTCCGGGGCGACGGTGTTTTTCATGGCGTTGTTCACAACGTTTCAGGGGTTGCGGGAATTGGGTGTGATTGCGGGGAGCGGATTGGTGTTGTGCATGACGGCAATGACGGTGGTGCTGCCGGCGCTGCTGGTGATTGTGAATCGGTGGCGGGCGAGTGCTCATTTGCCCACGCGAGCGGAGCCATTGCATCCGGAGGACAAAGCGCCGGGGATGCTGGGATGGATTTTGGCGAGGCCGGGGACGGTGCTGGTGGTTGCGGCGGTTTTTACGCTTGCGTTTTGCTGGGCTCCGTTGCAATTGCGGTTTGAGTACAACCTGTTGAAGTTGCAGGCGGCGGGGTTGGAATCGGTGCGGTTCTCACGGCGAATCATGGCCGATTCGGCGGATTCATCATGGTTTGGCGCGGTGGTAGCGGAGAATGAGGCGCAGGCTCTGGAGGTGATTGAGAAGGCGCGCGGCAAGCAGAGCATCGGGATGATTCACAGTGTGTTTGATGTGATTCAACCACAGACGGAGCGGCGGAGGGAGTTGCGCAAGCGATTGCATGCGGTGGAGGATGCGGTTACGGGGACTGCGAAGGCGGCGGCGGATGATTCGTGGTCGGTGAAGGATCTGGAAGCATGCACGGCGGGGTTGAATTTCATCGTGATGGGTGCGCGGCGGCAGGCACCGGATGAAGTGAAGCGGCTGGAGGGGATTGATGCGGCGATCAAATCATTGATCGTTGAGATGCGGAGCGGCGAACCGGGTGCGGCGGCGGTGAAGGCGCGGGTGGAGGAAAACGTGCGGCGTGTTGGTCATTCGTTGGACTTGATGTTGGAAGGTGATGCGCTTGAATTGCGGGCTGCGCTGCCGGATGGGGTGCGGGATCGGTTCATGTCGCCGGGCGGGCGGTTGCTGATCATGCTGCATCCGAAGGAGGATGTGTGGGATCTGGAGCCGATGCGGCGATTTGTGACGGAGATGCGCGAGGCCGCGCCGCATGTGACGGGCGTGCCGGTGACGCAGTATGAGTCGATCGGTGACATGATGAACTCGTTCAAGTTGATGTCGCTGCTTTCGCTGGGGGTTATTCTGGTGATTGTGACGGTGGACTTTCGAAGGCCGCGGGATATTTTGCTGGCGCTGCTGCCGCTGGTCGTGGGCGGATTGTGGACGGCGGAAGCGATGGCGGTGCTGGATATTCCGTTCAATCTGGCGAACTTTTTCTCCGTGCCGATATTGATCGGGTTGAGTGTGAATGGGAGTGTGTACGTGCTGCACAGGAATCGGGAAGGCGGGGCGACGCGGTTCACGTTGGGGGCGACACGACGGGCGGTGCTGGTAACGACGCTGACGACGATGATCGGTTTTGGGTGCTTGATGCTGGCGCACCATAATGGGCTGCGGAGTTTGGGCGCGGTGATGATTATCGGGACGGCATCGACGCTGGCGGCGACGTTGATTGTGCTGCCGGCGGTTTTGGCGTGGATGGAGGGGCGGAAGGACTCAAGACCGCAGGTCGCATGAAGTGAAAAACGGCTGAGAATCTGACGCTACGATATGGGGATGACTCATCCACTTTTTGATCGCCACAAGCAGACACTCGATAATGCCCTCAATGCCATTCGTGTGCGGACGTATTGGAGCGCGTATCCGGAAGCGCCGAGCGGGAAGATTTATGGTGAGACGGCGAAGGATGATGGTGCGGCGGCGTTTCAAGGGCGATTGAAGAAATCGTTTGTGATTGAGGGGCAGCCTTCGATCGGGACGGTGGGTGCGGAGGTTTCGCCGTTTGGCATGAAGTTGGGAATTGATTATCCCAAGAGTGATCTGGATGCGCTGATGAAGGCGGCGGGTGCGGCGATAACAGCGTGGGGAAACGCGGAGGTTGAGGCACGCGCGGGGGTTTGTCTGGAGATTCTGCATCGATTGAACAAGCGGAGTTTTGAACTGGCGTTTGCGGTGATGCACACGACGGGTCAGGGGTTCATGATGGCGTTTCAGGCGGGCGGGCCGCATGCGCAGGATCGCGGGCTGGAGGCGATTGCCTATGCGTTTGAGGAAATGAAGCGCGTGCCGGAACAGGTTTTGTGGCAGAAGCAGGTGAGCAAGACGGATGTGGTGCGGCTGGACAAGCGGTTCCGGATTGTGCCGCGCGGGATTTCGGCGGTGATTGGGTGTTCGACGTTTCCAACATGGAACAGCTATCCGAGTTTGTTTGCAAGTTTGGTGACCGGGAACGCGGTGGTGTTGAAGCCGCACCCAGGCGCGGTGCTGCCGCTGGCGATCACGGTGGAGATCGCGCGCGATGTGTTGAGGGAGAACGGCTTTGATCCAAACGTGGTGACGCTGGCAGCGGATACCAAAGGCAAACCGCTGACGAAGAAACTGGTGAGCAAACCCGAAGTGAAGATTGTGGATTACACGGGGTCATCTGCGTTTGGTGAATGGATCGAGGGGCATGCGACGCAGGCGCAGGTGTTCACGGAGAAGGCGGGTGTGAACAGCGTGATCATCGATGGCGTTGATGACCTGAAGGCGATGGCGAACAACCTGGCGTTTACGTTAAGTTTGTATTCCGGCCAGATGTGCACAACGAGTCAGAACATTTATGTGCCTCGCGGCGGGGTAACGGCGGGCGGTGTGCATGTTTCGTTTGATGAAGTAGCGCACGCAATTGTAGATGCGGTGAATGGGTTGTTGAGTGACCCGAAGCGTGCATCGGAAGTGCTGGGCGCGCTGCAAAATGATGCCACGCTGGCGCGGGTGGATGAAACGGCACAGGCCAGCGGCGGCACGGTGTTGCGGCAAACGCAGCCGGTGGCGCACGAGCAGTTTCCGAAAGCGCGGACACGCAGTCCGCTCATCATCAAGGCGGATGCGACACAGCGGAATTTGTTCATGCGCGAGATGTTTGGGCCGATTTCATACATCATCGCTACGGCCAACACGCAGCAAAGCGTTGAGCTGGCGAAGGAATCGGCGAAGGAATTGGGAGCGATCACGTGGGCGGCCTATGTGACACATGCGGCGGCGCGGCAGGCGATTGAGGATGCAGCGATGGAAGCGGGTGTGCCGCTGTCCTGCAATTTGACGGGCGGAATTTTTGTGAATCAATCCGCAGCGTTCAGCGATTATCACGTGAGCGGCTGCAATCCTTCGGGCAATGCGACGCTGACGGATGCGGCGTTTGTTGCGCCGCGATTTCGCGTGGTGCAGAGCCGGACGATGGTGGCGGGTGAGCCGGCGATTGCGGAGCCGAAGCCGATGGCGGGTGCGGCGGCGCGGCCGTAAACAGATGGCGTTACACGGGCGGGACGCCTGTGCCACCGAGTCGCCTTTGGCACCTGGTTATTTGATTGCAGCGCGTGCGGCGTCAGAGAGTAGTTCGCTCATGGTGGGGTGCGGATGAATTGTGGCGGCGATATCGGTGAGCGTCGCGCCCATTTCGATAGCGAGCGCGGCTTCGGCGATCATCTCGCAGGCTTGCGGCCCGACCAGACCGATTCCGAGGACGAGTTGCGAGTGGGGATCGTAGATGAGCTTGGTGAGGCCTTCGCTGCGACCCATGCCGACGGCGCGGCCAGAGGCACCCCAGGGCATTCTGGTGATGGCGACGGTTTCGCCACGGCTTGTTGCCTGCTGTTCCGTGATGCCGCAGAAAGCGAGTTGCGGATCGGTGAAGATGGCGGTGGGAACGGTGCGGGCATCGAAGAGGCTGTTGTGGCCGGCAATAACTTCGGCGGCGATGCGGCCTTGATGCAGAGCGCGATCGGCAAGCAGCGGGGGGCCGGTGACATCACCGGCGGCGAAAATGCGGGGATCGGCGGTGTGCATCTGGGCATCAACGGTGATAAAGCCATCCGCATCGCGCTGTGTCTTGGTTTTCTCCAGTTGCAGCGGATGCGTATTGCCGATGTGGCCGGCGGTAACGATGACGCGATCAAACTTCAATGGTTTGGGCGATTGAACGGAAATGCGAACTGCGCCGCCGGTGACTTCAGCGCGACCGACATTGACGCCGATGTGCAATCCAGCCAGCTGCGATTCCAAACGTTTCACCAGCGGGCGCACCAAGTCTGCATCGGCATCGGGCAACAGGCGCTCGCCTTCATGGACGAGCGTGACCTTGCTACCAATCGCGGTGAAAATGGTGGCCAGTTCCACCGCCATGTAATCGCCGCCGAAGATCAGCAGAGATTCCGGCACGTCGTTCAGCGTGAGCGCTTCGCCGGGCGTGAGAATGTGCTTGCCATCGAAAGGCACGCTGGGATGAGCCTTGGGATGCGAACCGGTGGCGATGAGGGCGCGGCGAAAGCGAACGCGCGGGATGGAGGCATCCAGCAGGGCAGCGTTCTTGGAATCTTCAAAGTGAGCCTGGCCTTGAATGCGTTCGACGCCATGCTTTTTGCAGAGGCTTTCCAGACCGGTGGCGAGTTTAGAAACGGTTTTTTCTTTCCAGGCGCGGATCGCGGTGAGATCGATCTTCGGTTTGGCGTATTTCACACCAAATTCAGCGGCGTGCTCGGCAAGGCCAATGGTCTCCGCAATGTGCAGCAGTGTTTTGGAAGGCACGCAACCGCTGTGGAGGCAGACACCGCCAAGCGCGTTGCGGGAATCCACGATGATGGTCTGCACGCCGAGTTCCGCAGCGCGGAAGGCCGCGCTGTAACCGGCGGGGCCGCCGCCGACGATGAGGAGATCGGTTTCTTGTGTGAATTCGCCTACGACCATGGGCACGCATGGTAGCACCGCATGACAATGCGGTGCATATGAGGTCATCTGGTCAGCGCGGGCACCGCATTATCATGCGGTGCTATAGCTGCAATCGCGCGGGGTTCTGTAGATCGCTGATGAAGTGTTGCATGAACTGTACTTCCTGACCGCCATCGAGGAGGCGGTGATCGATGGAATGCGAGAGCGGCATGATGAGGCGC
>CAZWJR010000058.1:0-13714 GCA_964634655.1 uncultured Isosphaeraceae bacterium
TTTCAAGGCCAGCGAGGATTTTGATGAGCGTGGATTTGCCTGCGCCATTGGGGCCAATGATGCCGACGCGATCGTCTTTGGATAGTTGCACACCAACGCCTGTGAAGAGGGTGTGCGAGGCGTAGGACTTGGAGAGATCCTGGGCGGAAAGGAGCGTGGACATTGGGGGTTATCGTAGGTGAGCCGATGAGGCGGGCCCCTGAGCGTGAGTGATTCAGTGCCGAAACACCAGTCGAAGAATCACCGCATGAAAATCAGTGTCACGATCACAAACAGCGGGAGCAATATGGGGACGCTGTAGAGCAGGAGGAAGCCGAAGAAAGTTGGCATCTTGACGCCGGATTGTTCCGCGATGGATTTCACCATGAAGTTGGGGCCGTTGCCGATGTAGGTGTTGGCGCCCATGAAAACAGAACCAAGACTGATAGCGATGAGGTAATCCTCACGAATGAAGTGACCGCTGGAGAGGTTGAGCACGCCGGCACCGGGTTCGTGTGTCATGACGTTTGCGGTTTCAAAAAAGACGACGTAGGTGGGTGCATTATCAAGAAAACTGGAGAGGCCGCCGGTGGCCCAGAAAAACTGCCATGGTTGATTGATGCCGAGGCTGCCGCCGGTGGCATTGAGGACCTCGATGGGAACCTGCATTGTGATGAAGATGCCGATGAAGAGTGCTGCAACTTCCAGTATGGCGTGGTAGTTGAAACGGTTGTCAGCGCGAACGCCGCGCGGGGTGGTGAACAGAGAGAGCGCAACGAACGAGATCATGACGAGTTCGCGCAGGAAGGGGAATGGCTGAATGGTGGTGCCGGGGATTACTTTGTTGGCATCAAGAAAAGCCACCGCGAGGACCACTCCGAGGAGCCAGATGAAGTTGACATAGCCTCGAAGGCGCAGCGGCTGACGGATGGCTTCATCGGCGATGAGACTGCGAATGGGTTCTTTGTGGTGAACGCGACGGTCCCAGATGTAGTACACGATCAGCAGGATCGAGTTGCAGAAGATCCATTCTTTCCAAAGGATGATGGTCCAGAGGAAGGGGACGCCCTTGAGGTAGCCGAGGAAAAGCGGAGGATCGCCAATGGGAAGAAGGCATCCGCCAATGTTGCTCACGAGGAAAATGAAAAAGACGACGGTGTGGGTGACATACTTGCGTTCAGAATTGGTTTGGAGCAACGGTCGGATGAGAAGCATGCTGGCACCGGTAGTGCCAATGAAACTTGCGAGCAGAGCACCGACAGCAAGAAAGATGGTGTTGGTGAGCGGATGGGCTGGTAGATCACCCTTGAGGTTGATGCCGCCGCTGATGACGTAAAGAGCGAAGAGCAGAACGATGAAGGGGATGTATTCCGCGAGGATTGCATGGTGCAGGACCGACGGAATAGCCGTGAAATCCCGAACTGCCACGTAGTAGGCGAGGGCGCAGACTGCCATGGTAAGTGACACGATGAGGCGGTTGCGGTTGCTTTCCCACCAGTGGCTGGTGCGCGAAAGCAGCGGAAGGACGGCTATCGCGCCAAGCAAAAGGATGAATGGAACGATTCCGACGCCCCAAAGTGGGGGGGTGGCGATGATTGGAGATGCTGGCGAAGACATTGGGGCGCGATATTAGCCGATGAATAGCGAAAAAACTGTTGCAGCCGGGTGGTCTGATGGATATAACGGAAGATGACGATGAAGCGTTTCAGAGTGGAGTGACCGGTACTCACATCGTTCTCAAACAACGCGGCTCGGGAAAAAGGAATCGAAACATGCGGAAGTCACTGGCATCGTGTGCGGCACTGGCCTTTACTATGGTGTTGGCGCCAAATGGTTTTGCCACGGTCTATGGCCCCGGGTCGGGTGGAATTATTCCTGATGCGACGGTCAATCATCAGATTCCCGGTGTGCTCAACAGCGTGATCAACATTGGTCAAGTTGGCGTCGTGACAACGATCAATTCCGTGACGGTGAACTTTGGCTCTCCCAACCACACCTACGCCGGGGACATTCAGGTGATTTTGACATCGCCAACGGGGCAGGATGTTCAATTGTTTTGCCGTGTCGGTGCGACGTCGCCCACTTCATTTGGCGATTCATCTGACTTGGGCGGAACCTATGTGTTTTTCCCCACGCCGCAGGGACCGACGTTTGCGGCGGCGGCCGCAGCGGCGGGACCGACGGCGGTTATTCCGCCCGGCAATTACCAGCAGTCATTCAACACCGCCGTTGGCCCAATCATCGGTGTGGATACGGATACGTTTGCTGTGTTCAACGGCGTTCAGTTGAATGGTCGGTGGACGCTGACGATCAGGGATTGGGCGGTGGGTGATATCGGAGGATTGGCAGGCAGCGGAGGCTGGTCGTTGGATATGTCGGTTTCGGTTTCCGCACCCTGCAATGTCGCGTTGCCTTCGTGCCGCTGTGATATTGCACCTGTGGGCGGCGATGGGACTGTGAATGTGCCAGACCTGCTGGCCGTGATTCTCACGTACGGACAATCCGGTCCACCAAGGCCGCAAGGCGACTGCGCTCCACTGCCGAACGGTGACTGTACGGTTACGGTGGCCGACTTGCTGGCGGTGATCGCTAATTGGGGGCCGTGTGCGGCTAGCGGTGCGTGCTGGTTGCCGAACAATACATGCACGGTGAATACGCAGGCCCAATGCACATCTGCGGGAGGAACGGGATGGGTGAGCGGAGCAAATTGTTCGGACTCCGATGGAGATCGCATCCCCACTGCGTTTGAAACGAACAACTGTGTTTCGCCGCCCTCACCGCCGTTTTACGGGACGAATCCGAACAATCCTGATACAGACAACGACGGCATCATGGATGGTGATGAGGTATACGGCACCCTTGGCGGGCTCAATCTGCCATCGTTTGGTTGCAATCCATGCCGCAAGGACTTGCTGGTTGAGACGGATTGGCTTCGGGCGACTGGTGCGCCGGTTGATCAGAACAAATTTCATGTCAACCAGGTGAATCGTGTTGTTGCAGCGTTCAACAGTTCGCCGGTGACGAACCCGAATGGCGTGACGGGCATCAAGCTGCATGTCGACTACGGGCAGGCCCCCTACGGCGGCGGTAACGCGGTACTCGATCCGAGCGGGAACGATACGCTGGACAACACGACCTTCGGCATCGATGGCGAATTCACTACCGTCAAGACGGCGAACTTTGCGGCGAATCGGAACGGCTACTTCCACTATTGCCTGTTGCACGACAAGTACAGCGTGGGCGGCGTATATCAGAATTCATCGGGTCTGGCGGAACTGCCGGGTGATGATTTCATCGTGACGATGAGTCAGTGGTTTAGCGGCGATCATCCATTCCAGGGCAACACATTCATGCACGAATTGGGGCACAACCTCTTCATTCGCCACGGCGGGAACGAGGACCTGAATTTCAAGCCCAACTACAACTCTGTCATGAACTACTGGTATCAGATGTGTGGAACCGATCTCAATAACGATGTCATTCCAGACAACGGATTGGATTACTCGCGGGGAGTTCACATCTCCTTGGATGAGAACTCACTTAGTGAACCTGCGGGCGTGACCGGCGCGGGTCCAGCGATTGACTGGAATCAGAACGGCAACTCTACGAATACCGGTATATCACGGAACATCAACTGTCGATTGACCAACACGTTTGCCAATTCTGTTTGCGGCGTGCACGCGCAACAGACAACGACCTGTGGCTCATTTGGGCAGTGTTATGACTCCACATGCACTGTACTGAATGACAACAACGACTGGACCACGTTGAGCCTGACGAATTTGAACGATGGCGATTTTGCTCCGGGAAATCGTGAAGTCATTCACTGTTGGATTGACGATGCAGATTGGATGCACGGCCCGCAGCGACCGCAGAGGTGACGACTGAATTTCAGCCGCCGTTTCTGGATTCAATGCCATCGCCTGGTGCAGGGCCCGCAGCGATCTTGTTTGTAAGCCAGACACGCCCGCCGTCCGCGGTTGCTTCGCGGATCAGGCCAGTTGTATGGTTATTCTCTGCCAAGGCGGTGATGAGTGCATCATCCGTTAGAATTTCAGCCTGTGAGACCTTGGTGACCCGGTACCGGTCGAGCAGCGATGAATCAGTCTGGACCCGCACGACCTGGGTTCTGAAGGAACCAGCGCTTGGCCTTTCCACGGAAACTGGTTGATCGGTTCTTGCCGTCCACAGTGCGGCCATGATGGCGACAACGAGAATCGGCACAACGGTTGTGATGACATGCCGTCGCAGGCGGCGCCGGCGATGAAGTTGCCGCATGTCGGTGACCAATAGGTTGAGCATTGCCTCGCGGCGACTCTCACCAGTCTTGGTCAAAATCATTTCGTTGTCATTCTTCATTGAAGTCCTCCACCGCCTGACGACGCAGAAGCGCAAGGCTGCGAGTGAGGCGACCATCGACCGCGCCGGGTTTCAGTCCAAGGACGCGAGCGATGCGCTCAAGCGTCCAACCAAAGCGAAATCTCATGGTAAGGAGTTTCGCCTCGGCGGGACCAATGGCTTCAAGTTGCCTTCGCAGCCACGCTAGCCTTTCAACCAGATCCACATCGCAATGATCAGCTTTGGCTTTGTCAAGGGTGGCGAATTCACGTCGCTGTCGCCGTCGCTGGCTACGGAGTAGATCGTAACAGCATGAGTGCACGACCCGGCGGATCCACTCTCGCAGCGCCGCTTCATATTCAAACGGCTTGATGGATCGAATGACCTTCATCATGGTTTCCTGCACGGCGTCCAGACAGAACTGTTCATCCCGATGACTTGCCCGGCGAGCCTCCGCCAACGCAAAATCGAACCATTGTCGATAGAACAACGCGAAGGCCTCGGTGTCTCCCGAGGCGATCGCGGTTGTGATTTCGCGAACTGAATTGGTCATGTGCTGCGGCCATGGACCACCGGGATGTCATTGTTTCTTCGCCTTGGCCAATTCGGCTTCAAGTGCGTTGATTCTCATCTGAAGTTGCTCAATGACTTTGTCGCGCTGGTCTTCTGTCTTGCCAAACGCAGATGCCTGAAATACCTTGCCGGATTGCTCGAGACTACTCACGACTTCATCGATGGCCTTCAGTTGTTCAAGCGAAGCCCGAGCAATGAGGATACCAGTGGCTTCGTGAAAACGGATTTGAGCCGGAGCAACGTCGTTTCCCAGAAGATCCAGAGCGGTTTGAACAGCGGTGAGCATGTCATCGGATTTCAAGCCCGTGCTCAAGATGCGTGCAACGGACCAGACGCGGTTCATCGACTGGGCAGGGCGAACTTCCGGGCCTCCGTAATTGGCAACAATATTGAAAATTGGCTGCTCACCTGTGATGTAACGCTCCCCTTCATCGACGAACAGTTGGATTGTCTGACCGGTCGGACTGGTGGCAGTTCGGGCGTTGAGGAGCCCTAGGGCCGCCGCGACCGACACATTGTTCAGTTCGAGCGCGGGCATGGAAACTTCGCGGACTTCCGGGGCGACGAATACGTTGACCGACGGCATGGCGGCTTTGACCGCAGCGATGTAATCCGCAGCGTTGCCGCCCGGAAACTTAAGCCGAATCTGTTCACCACTGCTGGCCGGCAATGAACGAGAGTCATCGACGGCCACTTTTGTTTCGTTCTTTGGGGTGTTTTGGGCAGAAGCAATTCCAGTCGAGAGAATCAGAAGGCAGGTGAGCGTTAGAGAAGTTGTGAAGCGAGAATGATTCATGGGACCAGTCCTTGTCAATAGAGTTGCTGGAAGAAAGATGTCTGGCATACCCAAAACGCCGCCAGATGTGGATTTTCGCGCCAGTTTTGAAAATCTGGGCAAGATTGGTCCGTTCAAGGTCGGGAGGGAAAGCCCGCGATCGGCCGCTGGAGCCAGGAATTTGCTGGCTTAATCGCGGCCATGCATTAGGATAAAGCCTGTTTGAAGGAGGTCAGAATGATTGGAACACGATTCCTCGTGGTGATGGCGGCCTTGGCAGTTTCTCCAACGGTCATCGCAGGTCCGGTGTGGGACGAACATACCCATGGCGATGCGGGGTCCCTCCTTTCCACGGCGCACGTAACAACCGGCGCAGGATCGCTCTCTACAATATTGGGACGACTGGGGATCAATCCGTTTGTTGGTGGCGAAGATACCGAAGACCTCTTTCGAATCCGCATAACCGATCCGGCGGCGTTCTTTGCCATGACGACGGTCAATGGCGCTGCGGGATCATCAGAATTTGACACCCAACTATTTCTGTTTGATCAGGCTGGGCATTGTGTACTTGGAAACAACGATGATCCGAACGGTGGCGTTGGGTCGCTGTTGACCGGCGTGTTCAATACAGGCATCTATTACTTGGCGATCACCGGCGTGGGCAACCAGCCAAGAAGCATAAGCGGAGACATGTTCCTTTTGCCGCTGGTTGGAATTACTCCGCCGAATGGCCCGGGCGCGGGCGATCCGCTCACCGGATGGAGTGGCGGCGGTCCTGGCGGTGAATATGTCATTCATCTTGATGGTGCCGAAGTTGCGGAAGTGCCGGGACCAGGTGTGTTGGCGACCTTGGTCGGTTTGATTGCGGTTGGTCGTCGACGGGTTCGCTAGAGACGGTTTGGAATCAGTTGTTGGAAGGAGTGGCGGGTGTTGCTGCGCGCGCCGCTTTGATACGAGTGATCAAGTCGTGGGTGGCGTCGGCGTCCGACGAAGTGTGCTGAATTGCGAGCGCTTGGTTGGCGAAAACTTCAGCGCTGTGCAGATCATGCCGTTTCAGCGCCACCTCACCCAGTCCGTAAAGGGTTTTGGCGATTGTGAGGCTGTTTTCATCGAACCAGGTCTGCTTCAGCCGCATGGCTTCGCGGTATTTTGCCTCGGCGCCATCCAGATCATCTAACTTGAGCAGGCATTCGGCGAAGCTCTGAAGCGTGCGGGCTTCGAAGAGCGGCTTTTGGTCAGCCTTGGGCAGGCTGCGTAACGTGTTGAGCGCGGAATCAAAAAGGTCTCTAGCTTCGGCGAGACGATTCTGTTTCATATAGAGAATCGCCAGGCCATTCCGCGTTGCAGCGACAAGCCAATCGCCATCGCCGTGTAACCTCACGCGAAGTTCAAGGGCCTGTGTGAGGAGAGGCTCGGCGCGTTCATAATCCTTGCGATCACGATACACCGAGCCCAATTCATGGAGACATTCGGCGACACCCTCACTGCGAGGTCCGAACAGTTTTTCGCGAATGGTTCTGGCGTGTTCGTAGACCTTGCAGGCTTCTGTGAGCAGATGATCCTGCTCGGCCCCGGATTGGGCTCGGCCAAGCCAAGTCAGGGAACGAGCGCGTCTTAGCATTGCTTCGGCGGCGGGGCCACTTTCGGAGCCGAAGAGTTCCTTTCGTGTGGCCAGGCATTTGTCGAATTGTTCCAGCGCTTCGGGCCACCGGTTCAGGGTGAGCAGAATGTCCCCGAGCGTAATGCGGACGGTGGCTTGGTCAGCAGGATGGTCGCCAAGGCGCTCATCCAGTTTGGCGAGCGAACTGTCGACAAGACTTGTCAACAGAGTCTGGAGCTTGGCGCCTTCAGCAGTGTTCAACAAGCCGATGGAATCTGCATAAAACGCGGCTTTCGCCTCGCTGCTCTTGAGAGCGTCGTGCAGGTTCACCATGTACACGATTGTGCCGGTAATGATGATGACCGTGGCAAGTGTCACCACGGCGGAAACCGCCTTGTTGCGAAGAATGAACTTGGAGATGTTGACGAGTTTGCTTGGCGGCCTCGCCATGACCGATTCCTGCTTGAGGAATCGATGCAGGTCAGCCGCAAACTCCCCGGCCGTGGCATAGCGACGGTGCGGCCCCTTCTCCAGAGTCTTGAAGAGGATGGCATCAATGTCAGCGCCAAGCCCTTTGCGAATGGTCGAAGCCATTGGCGGTTCCGTTTCTGCAATTCCGCGCAGTACGTCGCTCAACGGGCCGTCGATGGGGCAGGGCAGTGTTCCCGTAAGCACTTGATACATCAGGGCACCGAGCGAATACACATCGCTGCGAACACTCATCTGACCGTATTGGCCGCGCGACTGCTCCGGTGACATGTAACCAAGCGTGCCGATGATCTGACCGGGCGAGGAAAGCGTCATGTCCACGCCGCGCTTGGATGCAGGATCGATAGCTTTGGCGAGACCGAAGTCGAGGATATGCGGTTCGCCACGGCTGTCGATGAGAATGTTGGAAGGTTTGAGATCGCGGTGCAAAACGCCACGTTGATGCGCGTAATCCACGGCTTCGGCGATGGAGGCAATCAGAGCCACGGCCTTCCTGACTTCACACTCGCCGGGGACGAGGTACGAATCAAGCGGGACACCTTCGATGAACTCCAGAACGTAGAAATAACGACCGCGGTTGACTCCTGAATCGAGCACTGACACGATGTGCTGATGTTGGAGGCGTGCAACGAGTTCAACTTCGCGTTCAAAGCGATGCCGGGCCTGTTCGCCGGCGGCATCGGATTCAATCATGAATTTGACTGCCACGCGACGGCCGGTTGATTGCTGGAACGCCTCAAAGACCACGCCCATGCCGCCCCGGCCAATTTCTTCGATGAGGTCGTAGCCTTCCAGTTTTGGAAGTTCGTTCGTGAAATTGAAACTGGAGTAGGAAGTTGGCATTGGCAGGGAAGCGGGAGCGATGAACCAGATGGGCAAAATCAAGGCAGCCGGATCCGGAACCAATATGGTATCTTCTTAACTCATGGATTCACTGAATCCGCCATCACTGCCAATGCCGGACGGCGAGGAAATCGGGGCGTTATGCCGCAGCGCGGCGGCGGGTGAGACGGCTGCCTTGGAGCGGCTGCTGCTTTGCCATTATCCACGGTTGATCGGTTTTGCCCGTCGCAAGATTGGTGTGGATTGGCAGGGCAAACTCGAGGCGGAAGACGTACTGCAGGAGGGGTACGTGGAAATCTTCGCCAACATCACGACGTTTGTGTTTGAAGGCGAGGACAGCTTCTATCGATGGGCTACTCGCATCATCGATCACACATTCATCGACCGAGTTCGATCGTTGCGGCGCCAGAAACGTGATGTGGCAAGGGAAGCGGCACTTGGGAGTGGCGAAGGCAGTTCGCGGCGGCTGTTGCTGTTGGATCAGGTGATGCGCGATTCGGTCACGGCCAGCAGAATCATGCGGAGAGAAGATGCCCTCGCGGCGATGATGGCATGCATTGCCAAGTTGCCGGAGGATTATCGAATCGTGGTGCAGCGAGTGTATTTGGGTGAAGAGCCGATCAAAGCGGTGGCAGCGGACATGGGGCGAACCGAAGATGCTGTGAGGAGATTGGCAGGCCGGGCCGTAAATCAACTTAACGAGTGTCTAGGGAATGCTTCACGGTATTTGAGCATGCGGGGTTGAAATTGGAGTGGACTTTTTCAAAACGGCGCGCCCGTTTGTAGTGGCGATGACGCTTGCCACTGTGCGGAATCATCGCCGCAGCCTCCATTTGACTCGGCCGGTCCTTTTCTGCGATAAGGACCGGCCGCGTTTTTTTTCTAAGAAACTTGCAAGTAGCGCGCCGGTTTGTGGCCAGTTCGTCGCTTGCCACCCTAGAGCAAGACATCTTATTCCAGCCGGTCCTGGCCACGCCCGCAGGACCGGCTGTTTTTGATTGAATGTGAATGAATGCTTGTGCATCGAGTCGATCGTTTTCCAAAAAATGTTTTGCAAAAGTGCGCCGCTTTGAGAAGGATCCGTCGCTTTCCAGATTGAGCGGATCTGGTCACGGGCGTTCGTAACGGCAACCATCGGCTGAACCAATCGGCCGCTCATGCTGGAACCAACACCCGGAAGGAATGAAGCCATGACCGTCAATCAGAATCGCCTGAATCGAAGACTTGTTCAACTTTGTGCTGCCGCTGTTTCGATCGCGGCCGTCGCTCCAAACATCAACGCCAATCCGATAATGACAGTTGTTACGGATACGCCGCCCACATTCGGAATGACGATCGCGGACTCCGCCCCGCCTCCGTTCGTCGGTGGTGCCTTTGGGTTTTCATCGCTTTACACGTTTCCGTTTGCCTATGGCGTCAACTGGCACGGTGAATTGACGGTGACGTTCATAAATGGCAACGATTTCTTTGGAATCCCCGATGTGGTGCAGGTTCAGGGAAATCTCAAACACATCATCGCGCCGCACGGTGAGGGCGCAGGCACCCTTTTTGAATTCAATCTGGTTTTCAACGCATCAAATCCGCCAGGCTCCCCGCCACAGACGGCCTCGTATATTCACGGCGGCGACGGCCCGCCTTATCACAGCGACAATTTCAGTGCTTCGCTCTTTGCGCAATTTGACAAAGACCTCAACATCAGCAGTTACCAGTTCTACCTGACCGCCAACCACACGCCTGGGCCCGGTTCATTGGCTCTGCTGGGCATGGCTGGTCTGATCGGTCGTCGCAGCCGCCGACGTGCAAATCCATCGTGACGCATCTGCCACCTGATGCAACCGGTTTCGTTGCCTCTGCGAAACCGGTTGTTTTTTCATTCAAAGAATCACGAGACAGCACGTGCGCCAATGGCATCAAGGTGATCCAACAGCCACGCGGCAAAAGTCTCCTTGGACAAGTCTGGCGGCGGTTGCAGGACTTTTCCATCAGAAAGCAGCACTGTGGCGGTAATGTTTGGTGAGTCCATTGTCTGCAGAGGATTGGCCACGATGGCATCAAGTTTCTTGCGATTCAGTTTGGAACGAGCGGATTCGATCAGACCCGCGGCAGGCTCCAGCGCGAAGCCAACGACGATTTGACACGGCTGCGCCATGGATGAGATATCTGCCAGAAGGTCAGGAGTGGATTCAAGATTCAGGACAATGGGTTGATCTTGCCGTTTGATCTTCCCTTTGGCTTGACTGCCAGAAACGATCGGACGGTAGTCGGCGACGGCTGCCGCCATGAATAGTACGCTGTGACTCGGCCAATGGAGTTTCAACAGGCGGTGGAGATCTGCGGTGGTCTGGAACCGAATGACTTGGAAGTGCGAACTCTCCGGCAGTCCGTCCACTATTGAATCTGATACGGGACCCAACAGGAGGGTCGTTGGCCATCCCCGCCGTGCCGAGGCGTTGGCCAGTGCAATTCCCATCTTGCCAGAGGAACGGTTGGCGAGGTAGCGCACTGCATCGATGGGCTCGTGGGTGGGACCGGCGGTAATGAGGATGCGGGGTTTCGAGTCCAAATCCAAGTCCCAGACAAAGTGGTTGCCGCGAACAATGTGCACGTCGGGCCGATGGGCCGTACAATCCTAGCCGGTTCCAATTTGCTCTGTACGTCGAAATTCTGATCGCTTGATCTTTCACACCCAATGGCACGAAAACGCAAAAAAATCGGCGAAATACTGCTCGAATGGGGGCGGGTAAACGATTCCCAGATTCAGCAGGCTTTGGGTATGGCCAAAGGGACCGGCAAGCGAATCGGTGAGGCGCTGGTTGAGGCTGGATTTTGCAATGAATTGGATGTTGCCAAGGCCTTGGCGGCCCAGTTTGACATGGAATTCATGAATCTGGACGCGCCCGATGCGGCCGCGGGCGTTGATCTTTCTTTGATTCCGCAGGAATTGGTTAAGAAGCACCTGATTCTGCCACTCAACAAGAGCAATGGGCGGCTGAAACTGGTCATTCATGATCCGATGGATCTGGAGTTGCTGGACCTGTTGCGGTTCCGCCTGAACAGCGAAATTGACACTGCGATTGCACCCAAGAGTTCGATCAAGGCGTTTCTGGATGGCAAAGGTGGAGCGGCCGGCGGCTCAAGCATCTTTTCGGAAGAATCGCTGGTTACGGAATCCGTCGATGTCACGATGGATCGATCGGTCGATTCATCGGTTGATATTGCGGCGGGCGAAGATGCTCCGATCATTCGGTTGGTTCATCGCATGATCACAGAGGCGGTGCGATCGCGTGCATCTGATATTCACATCGAACCGATGGATGACCGGGTCATCTTGCGGTATCGAATCGACGGGGTGTGCCACGTGCGCGACAATCTGCCCAAGCGCATGCAGTCAGCGTTGCTGGCCCGGTTGAAACTAATGGCGGGTGTGAACATTGCAGAAAAGCGAGTGCCGCAGGACGGGCGCATCAAGATGCCGGTGGATGCGGAACCGATTGATTTCCGCGTCAGTTGCTGCCCGGCGTATCACGGCGAATCCGTAGTCTTGCGTATTTTGCGGCCGGAATCCGTCAAAATCGGTCTGGTCAATCTTGGTTTTGAGCCGGAAAACCTGGAGCAATTCAATAAGATCATTCGCCGGCCTAACGGCATTTTCCTTGTGACGGGCCCAACGGGTTCCGGCAAGACGACCACGCTCTATTCCGCGCTGGATGTGTTGAACAGGCCGGATCGAAAGATCATTACAGCCGAAGACCCTGTGGAATACAACTTTACCGGCATCAATGAGTGCCAGGTGCGTGAATCCATCGGCCTGACGTTTCCCATCATTCTGCGAGCGATGTTGCGTCAGGCACCCAACATCGTGCTCATCGGCGAAATCCGCGATCACGATGTGGCGGAAATTGCCATTCAGGCTGCGCTCACCGGTCACTTGGTGTTCTCAACGCTGCATACCAATGATGCGCCTTCGGCGATCACACGATTGATCGACATGGGGGTAAAGCCGTTCCTTGTGGCCAGTTCCATTCAGGCGATCATGGCGCAGCGATTGATTCGAATTCTCTGCCCCAAGTGCCGCAAGCGCGATCCGGAACCGGATCTGAAGATGCTTCGCATCGTGGATATCTCCGCAGAAGAAGCGGCCAAGGGCAACATCAGCAAACCGGTGGGTTGCACCCATTGCGGAAGCGTGGGCTACCGTGGGCGTAAGGCGATTTTCGAAATGATGCGGCTGAATTCAGAGATTCGCGAACTAGCCTTTGCGCGTGCGCCCATCAGCAAGATTCGCGAAGCAGCGGTTCGCGGCGGCATGAATTCACTGTTGCATGACGGAAAGATAAAGATTCTTCGCGGCGACACCACGGCAGATGAAGTCGCCAAGTTCGCCCAGGCTGATACGCTTGTGACCTCCAATGTGGATATTTGAAAGCATGTTTGGACTTTGGATATAGACCATGTCAACCGTTCAGATTGACCGACTCCTCGATACCGTCATTCGCCAGGGCGCTTCCGATCTTCACATCAGCGTCGGGCGAAAACCCACCATCCGTTTGCACGGAAGCCTGCGCAACCTTGATACGAAGGTTCTGGATAATGACGACTGCGTGGCGCTGATGAAGTCCATCACACCGGAGCGTGCCCAGCAGGAACTTCAGGAAGAGGGCAGTTGCGACTTCGGCTTCGCCTACGGGACCGAAGCCCGATTTCGCGTGGCGGTATTCCGGCAACGCGGCGATGTTTCCATCGTTCTGCGTTTGATTCCCAACAAATTGCTGACGTTTGAACAGATCGGGCTTCCACCCATCTGCCGCGAACTGCTCCGCCGGCCACGAGGTTTGTTCATTGTGACCGGCCCAACAGGATCTGGTAAGACCACGACGCTGGCGACGATGATCGATGAGATCAACAACACGCTGGATCGGCACATTGTGACGGTGGAAGACCCGATCGAGTATTACCACTATCACAAAAAATCGATCGTCAATCAGCGTGAAGTCGGTGTGGACGTCCCGAGTTTCTCCGAGGCTCTACGGCGCGTTTTACGTGCTGACCCTGACGTGATTCTGGTCGGCGAAATGCGCGATCTTGAAACCATCGAAGCGGCCATCCGAGCCGCTGAA
>CAZWJR010000059.1:0-4160 GCA_964634655.1 uncultured Isosphaeraceae bacterium
CTGGCGGTCTTCGGATCAATGGGATCTGCGTTGGATGGATGCGTCGCCAGCACCAGTCGAATGGCGTAATCCTGCACATGTGGTGCCACCACGATCCGCCGGGCCAGCAGTTGCGCCTGCACAATAGATGGTCCATCAATGACCGGCTTGACGGCCGCTTCTGCGTTTTTGGTCGTGCGGACGATGATCTGGTTCATCTCCATCTGCGTGGCGTATGGCACCACAATTTTGAAAATAAACCGATCCAACTGAGCCTCCGGCAACGGATAGGTGCCTTCCTGCTCAATCGGATTCTGTGTCGCCATTACAAAAAACGGCAATGTCAATCGGTGCGTTCGGCCTGCCACTGTCACCGATTTTTCCTGCATTGATTCCAACAACGCGGATTGACTCTTGGGGGTGGCGCGATTGATTTCATCCGCCAGGACCAGTTGATGAAAGATCGGCCCCGGCTTGAATTCAAACGATCGGCGACCCGTCGTGGGGTCTTCCAGCACAATGCTCGTCCCCGTGATGTCTGCCGGCATCAAGTCCGGCGTAAATTGAATACGGCTGAACGGCAACTTGAGAACACTTCCCAATGTCCTTACCAAGAGCGTTTTTCCCAAACCCGGTACGCCCTCCAGCAACACATGCCCATCCGCAAAGAGCGCGATCAATGTCAATTCCACGATTGATTCCTGCCCAACAATCGCCTTGCCGATCTCTGTCCGTAGTTGTTTGAATACATCTCGAAACGCGCTGCAAGCGCGCTTAACGGATTCCACATCCTCCAGCGCGGGTTGCAAACCAGACAACATGGCTGCGTCCGCCGCATTGCTCACGATGGCATCAGCCATTTGGTTTGTCCCCACTGGCGTCTGATTTGCCTTCACCCTCTCCATCACCACGGGCACGCCGCTTGGCTGCCAGCAGCCGTGATGTGTAATCGCCCTCTTCCTGCGGTGGTGGAGACGCTGCCTTCGGCTTGCGAAGATCGCTCTGTGGCGCGGCACGCATTCCCTCGTGCAATTCGGCCCCAACATCAATCGCCTTCTTGGCGTCCTGCTCTGTTGCCTCAAATCGCGCCTTGGCATCTGCCGGGTCATGGACCGGCTTTTTCTCAACAACGCGATGAGCGGCTTGGCCCTTGGCTCTCTTCCACGCTGCAACGGTATCCGTGGATGCATCCGCCCGCTTGCCAACTGCCCTGCCTGCCAAAGCGGCAAGCCACTTGGTATCCAGCGACAACCGCCTTGCCGCCACGTCCAACACAAACAAACCCGCCGCGATCATCGCCAGCAAGTCCCAGATTTCCTTAGGGCTCTTGGGCACTTCCAGTTTCTCATGATCAAACAGGTTCAGCACTTCAGATGCACTGGAACTCAACACGCGCCCGCCGGTTTTCTCCGCCAAATCCTTCAGCAAAGCCGCGTTGTTCCGCACATCCCGGAACTCACGAGAATACGGAACCGTCACAGCCGCCTGAAGATTGCCACGCGTCGCCGCCTCTCCGGAACCAGACGCGTAGTTGATATTGACCAAATACGCCCCGGAATCATTCGTCCGGAACTCGCCGCGATACTTGCCCGGCCCGATCTGCTGCAACGAGAGAGGACTCGCGGAGTTATCCGGCTGAAGCACGATTGCACTGGTCTGCATGAAGTTCAAGAACGAAGCGTTCGCATCCAACGCTTCCAGTTCCACAATCGCCCGGTCGCCTTCTTGCCGTGTGTTCACCAGAAGATTTGCCGGTGAACTTGGTCGCATGACCCACCGAATCGACTGCTCCCAAAACGCCCGGAATTGTTCCCAACTCACCCATTGACCGCCCCATCGGCCGTTCAAATCTGACATGTATGCAATTGACTTGCCCAGGCCATAGTTCCAATAGGCGTAGATTGGATCGGGACCTTCGCTCGTGTCATTGACGATTGGCACCTGCGCCAATCCCTCTCGTGCTGCCGTCAACACGTAACCAGTAATACCCGGCACCGCAGAGTACCCTTCCGTCGGTCCCGGCAGACGGCTGGCCACACGCGGCTGATAGGCATCCTCCTGAATAAGCGACCGCGAAACTATTTTCGCTTCCTTGATGAAAATCTGCGGCAACGCCTTGGGATTCGTGATGTTGTAGAACCTCCCGCCAGTTTTCTGTGCGGTGTTATTCATGGAGGCGTTGTCGCTCGGGCTGCCGTGACCCGCCACCATCACGGTTGTCACCGTGATCTTGTTGGCTACAAACTGATTGAGCAGTGCAGGCGTCGGCGGAGCAGGATCGCCATCGGAAATCGCAATCACATGCCGCTGACCCGCTCGCACTGACATCAAACCATTGAATGCCAATTGCATGGAAGGTGTGAAATCCGGCATATCACCCACCATCATTTTTTTCGCTGCGTTGATCGGCACAGACTTGTCCCCGGCGATGGTCATTGGCAACGCCCAGGAAGCCCCGTTGATATTGGGCCCCGCCGCACCCCAGTTGAAGACGATGATTCCAACGTAATCCAGACTGCTCAATGCGTTGATCGCCGAAATCGCAACCTGTTGACCCCAAAAGTTCCCCTGCGCCATCTCGCAGGAGTGCATGACCAGCGCCAGCGCACCTCGCATCTGTTGTCGCGTCTGTGGTGGATCAAGTTTCACCGGCAACACTTTCGAAGTAGCGGAATCAATCCAACCGCCCGCCCCGAAGGAATCCGGCCCACCCAACATCACCAGGCCGCCACCCAAATCGTGAACGTACGCATGGAACGCTTTGTCCTGTTCATCATCAAACGCGTGGCGAGGAATGTTGGCCAGAACAATGGCATCATAACCCGCCAACATTACGGCCCCCGTGATCGCCCCCGGGCTCATCACATCCACGGAAATTCTTGCCTCGTTCACCGCCCGCACCAGAAATTCCGATTCCGATGTCCCATCATCAATAACCAGCACTTTGCCTTCACCCACCACGAACGTCACCGCGACCGCGGAGTTATTGCGGTCGATGCCATCCATCGCCGGGTTGTCCGGTTCAAAGACCGCATCAAACTGCATCGGTCCTGATCGATCCATCTTGAGCGATACAGGAAAAATTCGCGCCGGCCCCGCTTTCAACTCCACGTGGATGCCATCGCCCTCGGCGTCGGGATCAAGGTCCACCGGTTGGCCGTTCATCTTCAGGTGGATCGTTCCGGTGGCGTCGTTCTGCGAGCGCAACGCCAACTTCACGTTGATGGTCTGACCCTTCCTGGCTCTAGGCGGCGCCACGATTCGTTCAAAAATCACTTCGTTGTTGTGTTCGTATTCCAGAATCAGCACATCAATGGGAACCTTGTTGGCTCGTGCGATCTCCGCCGCCGTCATTACCGATTCAATCGTTTCGTTGCCGTCCGATGCAAGCACAATTCGATTGGCGGTGTCGTTGGGCATGATCGCCAGTGCCGTACGCACCCCGGCCGCGAGATTTGTCGCCGTCAGATCGCCCTCATCCGATCCTGCTGCCACCGCAGAATAACTGTCCGGCATCGCCACAATGTTGGCATCCTTGGCAATCGTAATGACCGCCACCCGATCCTCGCGGTTTTCCTTCGCTTCAACCGCCTTGTGCAGAAAATTGAGCGAACTGGATTTCAGCGGCAGAGGAATCGACTGGCTGCGATCGAGCAAAATCGAAACGGTCACACCTTCACCGCGCTTTTCCCACACAGGACGCGCCAACGCTGTTGCCAGGAGCAGAATGATAATCACACGCAGCGCAAATGTGGTCGTCGCCTTGGCGCGCGACAACCCCCCGATCGACCGCCGCGCCAGAAAGAAGCACGGAATGATCAACACAAGCAGAAATAGCCAAACTGGTTTGTCGAATTGGATCGGCAGCATTGTCTTATGGACTACGGATCACCTGCACACGATTGTTTCCCGAATCAAGCACAAAAATCCGATCTTCAGTTCCTGCAACTGCCCAAGGATACTGTAATTGGCCCGTTCCCCGGCCGATGCCGCCAAACAGCCCCAGACTCTTCCCGTTGGGATCAAATCGCTGCAGCCGATTGTTGCCATATTCAGCCACCAGAATCGTCCCATCCAGCAGCATCATCAGCCCATAGGGATAGGTCAATTCGCCCACTCCCCGCCCGGCCCCGCTGAAACTTCGCAGCCACTTTCCTTCGGGATTTACAACCACTATCCGG
>CAZWJR010000059.1:4170-7078 GCA_964634655.1 uncultured Isosphaeraceae bacterium
GTCCGCGATGAATAATTCTGTCTTTGCAGCGTTGAAAGCCATGGCCTGTGGGCGATTGAATTGCCCCTGTTCCGAACCAAACGACCCGAATTGGAACAGGAACTTCCCATCCGCATCAAAAACCTGGACGCGGTCGTTCCCGCCATACTCTGAAACATACAACCTGCCTTCCGGGCCGAACGCGATATCAGTCGTGTAAATGAATTGCCCGGGCTCTCGACCATACTCTCCAAATCGCATCAACTCATTGCCCTCGGAGTCATAGGCAATGACGCGAAAGTAATGCGTATCTGCCACAAACACCCGACCGTCCGGTGCCACACTTACACCCGTTGGCTTGCCATTCTCCTTCTCCGGCATACGCCATTGCAATTGCGGTATGCCATCGAAACCAAAACGCTGAACCCTCGCCTGTTTGTCAACCACATAAACAAACTGATGTTGGGGATCGACATCAATGGCGCGTGGATAGGCAAACTGACCCATTCCCGTCCCTGCCACGCCAAACGTCAACAACGGCGAAAGCGGTGCCAACTCACTCGGATCATCCGGCGTGCAGCCGCCCAAAAGAATGGTCGCAGCAAGTGACAATACAAAGCCAGTTATTGCTCTTTGGCCCTTTCGCAATTCCGCCCATCTCCAAATCAAGACAACCGCCAAAGCCACTGCAAGAGCCAATCCGACCATCCCCAGAGATGCAACCATCACCGTTTGCGGTCGCTGGTAATGCATGTCGTTAAGCAGCGTCAATGAGAGCGGGCCAGCCCCAACCGCATGTGGTGGAGAAACCACTGCTGTCACTGGAATTTCCCCTATTGCCAAAACGAATATCGCCGCACCGGCCGCCAAACCCGCTGCACACATTCGCGGCCAATTCGATTCGAGGATTCCACTCAAATTCCGAATTCCATCAATGCGGCGGAGATCCGCGAGTTGTGAAGGTTCTCGTTGAACCATCCAGCGAGCCAGCAGCACCGCGACAAAACCAAAACTGGCCAAGTGCCCAATGATCACAATTGCTGGTATTCCTAGAAATCGATCCATAAGACCGCCCGCGTTGTAAGCCGATTGCAATGCAACTCCGATGATCGTACCCGGCAAGGCCGCTGCAATGAGCCACGTAACCGCTATGAAGTGCGCAATCCCACGCACCCATCCGCGATCGTCCTGCCATGCGATCATCATGCCTATCACGACCACCACGCCAAACCCGCCGGAAATGGCTGCATACAGCAGGGTATTCGCCACGCTCCAACGATAGAGACTCCAGAATTCACCTGCCAAGCGACTCCCCATTCCGTCCGAAAATACATGTCCTGCAAACAGGGCAACTGGCAGAATCACAGATACAGACCATATCGCCAAAGTAGCAACTCTTGGCATCACGCTGGATTCCATTACTCGTGTCGCGCTTCTTCGTGGCCGTCTTCCCAGCGCCAACCACACAAACGCAGCCCCAAGGATCGAGATCGCAATCATCGGCAACGCCGCTTCAAACACATCGCGAGCATTGGCATTCAACGCTTGAATGGCACGCAGTTCATTTGTGAACGTGAATACTTCCGCCAAATCAAAGCACGTTGTATTTGCCAGCGTCGCTACAAACACAAGTAAGCCGCCCAAGGCCAATCCGCTGAAATCACTGCGAACATGCATCAGCAATCGGCGCATGTTCCCGACGCCGTCCAACACCATCAGTTCATCCCGTTGAGCCGGAATCCCCGCCACCGTACCCGCCACACACCAGCTCACAAGAGGCCAGGACCAGCAAAGTAATCCCAACAGCAGAGTCGCCTGCCGCGCCAACTGCATGTGATGGTTCGCCACAACCCACTGATAAATGCCAGTCTCCGCAGGCCAACTCTGCCACCATGCATAGAAAACCACATACGCCGGCAGACAGATGGGCACCAGCATCAAAGCACCCATCGCTACGAACCCCCCGCCTCCGTGCCGTCCTGCAAGCGCTTTCCCCAAGACCCGTCCCGGCAACCAACCAATGATCATCGCCCCTATTGCCACTACTGCCGCCCAGCCAATGCTCGTGGCTAACAACCTCGCTGGAGTTCGAATCTCCACATCCGAGCGAGGCAGCCCTGAAACTCGAACAACAAATGCGATAGTCGGAATGGCGATGCAGTAAACCCAAGCCGTCGCCGCCAGAATCGTCGGCAACCACCCGCTATGGCGCATCGATTGGCTCCGATTTTTCCATAGCCTTGAAAAACTGCCTTATCGCCGCCGGCCGCGCTGTCGCCGCCGTTGCGTTATCCACTCGCAGCGGGTCAGCCACCGCATATTCCGCAAACTCAACAGCAAGCGATGGTCGGACCGGCATGTTGTGTGATACCGATTTCGCCAGCAGCCGTTCAACTTTTTCTGAAAGCAGGAAATCAACCAACTTCGCCGCCGCTTGTGGATGCGGCCCGCCCTTGACCTTGGCAACAGTATTGGGAATCACAAGTGTGCCGATCCCTTTGGCACCGGGCTCCACGCTGTGTGTGGGATACAACATCTGCACCTTCAATCCCAATGCCTGGGCCGCCCAGACATCATCCGTATCCGTCATCCCCAGATCGGCCTCTCCTTTGGCTACAGCCTCCACCACGCCTGCATTACCGCTGGGCAGCATGCGAACGTCATTGGCCGCCAGTCCCTCTACGAACGCCCCGAAGTACCCCGGCATGACCTCTCGGTCCCAATAGGCTTTCATGGCCCCCAGGTGGCCTCCCGTTGTACCGAAGCGAGGATCAGCCATTACGATCCTGCCTCGGTACTTGTCTTGTGTCAGGTCCATCCATGTCTTCGGCACATCGTTGGCTGGCAACCGATCCGGCGAATACACGATCACCCGAGGCCGCGCGGCGAACGCGAAAGCGTCAGACCGCTTCCTTGAGGTCCTTCGCCG
>CAZWJR010000059.1:7088-13449 GCA_964634655.1 uncultured Isosphaeraceae bacterium
TGACTCTCGCCCGCGCCGCGAAGCCGTACCAAAGTCCCTTTCCATCACAAAATCTCACCGGCCAATCGACGGTTGCCGCCGAGCGATGCTCCTCAAACGCTCCTTCTGCAGCAAGATCAATCGTCATGAACACTTCCGAGGACCAGAACACATCGGCTTGCGGTTTGTTCTTCTCTGCCCGCAGCCGTTCGACAAGCCCCGTCGTCTTCTTGACCTCTGAATCACCAACCATCTCTACACGAATCCCCGCCGACTTCTCAAATTCCTTGATCACTTGCGCAGCAACGTGCTCATCCACCGAAACATACAGCACCACGACGGGCCGATCATACCGAGTACACGCAGGAACAACCAAAGCCGCAAAGACCACCAAGCTTACTGCGGGCAATCTTTGAATAATGAAACGAAATGGAATCGCCATCCAGCCAACAAGAATACACATTCACCGCTGATTTGCCCGATTGTGGGCAGCGCGGATTGTGCTCTTAGGGCTTCTTTTCAGCAGGCTTGGAATCCGCGGGCTTTTCGGCCGGTTTCGTTTCCGCCGGCTTGCCATCCTCTGGTTTGTTCGGATCGGCCTTGGGTGCGTCCTTGCCAGCCCCCGCTGGCGCGGCTGGCTTTCCTGCCTCCGCTTCAACCGGCTTGGTCAGTTTTTCCAGCTCGCCGAAGTAGTGTTGCTGGGCCTCCTGATAGATGCGGGGCAACTGATCTTCCGTCTGCGCTTCATCCACGCCCTTGCGGGCCGCCTCCACCACTTTCACTAACGCAGCCTTCGATTCGCCACGCACCTGCTGGCCTTCAAACAATTGCTTGGCGATGATGTCACCAGTTTCATCCGTCTTGACGTTGCCTTGCTCAATCTTGGTACCGGTTGGCGTCTTGGCAAACTGCGATTGGCCACCCGCCGCACGGCCCCACTGCCCCTGATTGCCATTCTTGGCAGACCACTGCTGCATCGCCTGCTGCATGTTCAACCCTTGGCCCAACCCGTTGCACTGTCCCTGGCATTGGTTCATCGCCGCCTGGGCTTGTTGAAGCATCTGCTGCATCTGTTCAAGTTGCCCCAGTTGCTGACCCATCTGCCCAGCAGCCTGTGCCATCTGCTGGCCCTGCCCTTGCTGACCCTGCTGGCCTTGACACGCCTGTGCCATCTGCTGGAAGGCCTGCCCGAGTCCCTTGCACGCCTGTGCCGCTGCCTGCTGCGCCTGGGCCATTTGCTGCAACTGCTGCTTCTGCTGTTGATTGAGATTCTGGTTGTTCTGCATCGCCTGCTGAAGCGCCTGGGCATTCTTTGCCAGGTTCGGATCCATTCCCGCTTGCTTCAGCGCGTTTTCAAGTTGTTGCTGTTGCTGGGCTAGTTTGTCCAATTGATCCGCAATGTCCTTGAGTTGCTCCGCCAGTTTCTGCTTTTCCTTCTCGTCCATCTGGCCGTTCTCGGCCTTCTTCATCATCTCTTCCATGGCTTTCTGGGCCGCGGCAAAATCACCCTTGGCCAGCGCATCCGCCATTTCCTTGGCGGGGCCGTCCTCCGGCGATTTCAACTGGTTCAGGGACTTCTCCAGAGCCTCCGCCGTCTTGCCTTTTTCCCCGTTGAGGATGTCATCCAACTTCTTGTTCAGTTCCGTGAGTTTCTTCAAGGCATTCTGCTTGAATTCCTCCGGTCGCCGAATTGCATTGGGATCAGTCCCTTCAGGCGAAATCTCGCCCATCGCCAGTTCCTTGCTCAATTCCGGCTTGTCTTGAATTGACTTGATCACCGCTTCGATCGTTTTTTCCGACTCAAGTTTCGCCTCAACGACATTGGCTGCTGCGTCTGGATTTTTCGCAAACAGATTGCGCGGATGGACAAGCGACAACATGACCGCCGCAAGCACGATTAGTGGGCTCACCCACCACGCCGCCGGAGGAGTTACCGCAAATCGTCGCCGAGCCAACTCATGCGTCCTAGCATCGCTCGCCACCGCCACGGCATCCTGCAACGCCGCCTGCGCAAACGCATCATCGCGGCCCTGGCAGTGAATCGCCGTGGAGAGTTTCTCTCGCAGTTCCAGTCGATCATCCACCACCAGCGCGACATGTGCTTCCGTCGGCCGCTGACGCATCCACAAGAACAATGCGACGCCAATAGCCAGCCCTCCCAGCACAGGACCAACCCACACCCAAGGCACAAACGCTGCGCTGGAGGCCGTTCGCTCCACCAGCATCAATCCAAGGGCAATTCCCGCAGCCATGATCCCGGTCAGATGCAACCGACCAATGAAAGTGGTCAATTCCAATTTTCGGGCCACGATCTTCAGCAAGGCGCGAATCTCATTCATGGCGGTACTCCCAATCGATCGCAACGAATCTGGATCACCAACGTATTAGCCCGAAGTCCACAAATTGGTCAATGTCGACAATCTGGTACCAGATTCTTCGTACTATGATACGGATAGAACGGCTCAAAGTGCCATTTGATTCATAAAAACGCCGAACTACCGCAGAATACATGCCTCAAACCACCGCTTTGAACCCCCCGCGAAATGCCCCGCCCCTTTTCGCTGGCAGAACAAGGACCTTGGAAAATGACTAACAATTCGCGCTCTTCCCAATGGATACTCGGGCTACTCGCCTTTGGATTTCTTGCCGTGTCTGCGACGAACATCGCCCAAGCGCAGGACACCGAAGCCGATCTGCTTCGCGAGAACCTCCGATTGACCACTCAAGTTCAACAGTTGCAAAAAGACCTGAAAGACGCACTCGAGAAAAACAAGCAACTCGACGCCCGCGTTGCCGAACTGGAAACCCGATTGGCTGCAACCCAGCAACCGGCAGTCCCTGCAAGTCCCGCAACACCTCCAAAGTTCGTCGCCCCTGCAATCAGCCCGGAAGTCGTCACAATCGATGAATCAATACCCCATGCCAGCCCCCGGGCGCTCTTCAATGCGGCCGTTGCCAGTTACGAACAAGCGACCGCAGGCATCGAGAAGGGCCAGCCCGGCGATGGCCTTCGTCGTGGATACATCAAGAAACTTGATGGCTGGCGGGGAAAAGTCAATCGCGAATTCCGTTCGCCGATCAAATGGTACGTTCGTGTAATAGACAGCCGTCAAGGAAGTGATGGCCAGCGGATGTTCACCCTCGTCGCGGTCGACCCCCAGACCGATGTCCGTCTCGGCGATCAGTTCGACGTCAACTTGGCCAAACCGCTGGTCAATCGATTGGCTCGCTCTGAATCGCGCTGTGAACTCGGCGTCATGATCCTCCGCGGCACCCTGATACCCGAAATTCGCATCAACGAAGTTCGGGAAGTTCGCGGTTCATTCGATAAGCCGCCTTTCATCGGGCCATTTGCTGAATTCCTTTTCCACGTGGATGTTTCCAGCCTCACGCAACCAAGGGAAGATGAAAAGGACGCATCCGTGCCAACCCCGGCGGAAAAGCCCATGGACCCCTCAAAGCCATAGCCGTTCATATCTTATCTTCTTTGGAACTTCAAAAGAAAACGCCCGGCCGTAACGGCCGGGCGTTTGAATCTAATCTGCAGTCAAGTTGCTTTCAAGCAAGCCGCCGTCGCCCACGCACTGCGATCAGGCCGCATGCAATCACGAGCAGGATACTCGGCCCGGGAATCGATGGGAAAATGCTCATCGCTCTGATATTCACACCGCCGCCAATTTCACCAAGATCCGTAGCGACACCCGTGTTGAGGTCGATGCTATAAAAATGAGATACGCTCAAACCAACCGGACGAAGCGCTGCAAAGGCGACATTCTTCGGTCCCCAAATGTCAAATCCGCCGTCTTCAGCAATGTTGACTCCCAGACTTCCAATGGTCGTCAGCTGACCTGAGTTTGCCGGGTTCTGAAGGACCAGCACATCAAGACCAGCATCAATCCCAAACAGGCTTGTGCTCGTCGACCGTGCAAAATTGTTGCTGTACGCAGAGTGCGTGACATTGGGGTTGACACCAAAATTGGGATCGCCATTGGCGTAAGCAAGGGGCGCGTCAACGCCGACGACCGCACCGGTAAACGGATTCACACGCATGTTTTGATCCGCGTTGCTTGTCACCCGAAGCAAGTTGACAACCGGGTTGTAATCCAAACCAAAGTTAGAGCCGTTCAACGTTGGGTTGAACGGATTATTCACGCCGCCGTTCACCGCTGTCGCAACACCCGTCGTCAAATTGATGGTGTACAGATTGCTGCGGCTGCCGATCGCATAAAGATCGCCGGACGCCGTCCGGAAATCGATCCCCTGAATTGTCTCGTTGTTCGCCAATCCAGTGATTGCCACTCCGGCGATGATGGTTCCCGGCGACGCGGAATCCCAATTTACAAGGATGTCCTGTTCCGTTACCCCGTAAATCATTTCGGCGAGGGCCGGTGCGGAAATCGCACCCATGAGGGCCGCAGTGGCGGCGAAAATTCCAAGCGCACTCTTCGAGCGCAGGGACCGATAATTTGCTGAAATCAAGTGTGACTCTCCCTTCTCTTCGTGGCGCTCTCTAGACGCCAACTCTCATTCTCTTTTGGCAGTTTACACGAACTTTGCGGCCTTGCAAGTTGATTTTGGGTTAAATCTGCGGGCTGGGGTAGGCACGGAGAATGCCCATACTTGGACCCAGAACCGCAAATGGACCCCCCAGATTAACGCTCTGCGGCATCCACAGTGTTGCGCAACAGCATCGCTACGGTCATTGGTCCTACTCCTCCCGGCACCGGCGAAATCCAGCCCGCCGTTTCAGAAACCGCTGCAAAATCAACATCTCCCACGGTTTGCAACTTGCCGTCAGCTCCCTTAATCCGGTTGATCCCTACATCAACCACAACCGCCCCATCCTTCACCATCGATTTGCCGATCAGACCAGGTTTTCCGGCAGCCGTAACCAACACATCCGCGTTTCGAGTGATCTCTGCAAGGTTTCGAGTATGGACGTTCGTGGAAATAACCGTTGCCTCCGCCCGCATCAGCAGCACCACCACCGGCTTGCCCACGATGTTGCTTGCTCCAACACAAACCGCCGTGGCTCCCGGCAGTTTCACACCCGTCGATTCGATCATCTCCATCACCGCAAGCGCCGTGCACGGAACGAGGCTTCGTCGGCCGTAAATGATGTTTCCAATGTTGGCCGGGTTCACACCTTCAACATCCTTCTCAACGGCAATCAACGACTGGATTCGCTCCGTGTCCACGCCGGCGGGTAATGGCAGGTGGACCATGATCGCCCTGATGTCATCATCTTCATTCATCAGCAGTACGCGGCCGGCGATATCCGCAAACGCGGCCCCCGCGGGCAATTCCTGAAGGTGATACTCAATGCCAAGTTCCTTGCAGGTCGTCGCCTGATTCCGCGCGTAGATGGTCGCACCACTGTCGCCTCCTGCTGGCGGGGCCAGGATGGCATCCAACCGCACGGGCCTTCCGCCGGCGCGCAGTTTCGCCACGCGGCGTTTGATGTCTTCCTTTACCTGCGCCGCCAATGCCTTGCCGTCAATAATCCGGGCTGTCCCGATGGAGCGCGTTACCATATTGCAGAGCATACAAGGCCAAAGCACGTCATGAAAATCACACTGGCACAACCACAGGACATCGCCGCCATTCTCGAAATCAGCAATTGGGCGGCTGCAAACACCCCCGCGAATTTTGCTATAGAGCCTGAATCGCTCGAATCTTGGCAGCGAACGTTCCAGGAAACCCACCAGAAATACCCATGGCTCGTTGCCACCGAAAATCAGCGCATCATCGGTTTTGCCAAGGCCGGTCCACACAAGGGACGCTGTGCGTATGCATGGACAGCCGAAACCTCTGTTTACGTTCATCCGGATCACCACGGCAAGAGAATCGGCACAGCGTTGTATTCCAAACTGATACCAATGCTCAAATCCCAGGGATTCGTGACCCTCATTGCGGGAATCACCTCACCAAATCCGCCCAGCGAGAAACTGCACTTTGCCTTCGGTTTCAAACACGTCGGAACGTATGGCAAGGTCGGTTGGAAATTCAACAAATGGCATGACGTGGGCTACTACCAGGTCGTACTGACTGAAGATTCCTGCAGCCCTGGTCCAATTCGACCGGTCGCGGAAGTGTGCACGACTCTCGTGCCATAACCGCTTCGTTCGAGGAGGACGTATGATTCCTCCTCACGCGCCCGTAGCTCAGTTGGATAGAGCAGCGGTTTCCTAAATCGCAGGTCGGAGGTTCAAGTCCCCCCGGGCGCGCTTTTTTTCAATTCATCGCATGGTTTTTGAGCGAACAGATTGGACCCCCCAACGCTCATCAATCGAAATCCAAAGCGGGTGACCGGATTCGAACCGGCGACATTCAGCTTGGGAAGCTGACGCTCTACCAACTGAGCTACACCCGCAGAGCGAAG
>CAZWJR010000059.1:13459-13713 GCA_964634655.1 uncultured Isosphaeraceae bacterium
CAAAGCACTTGCCAGCCCACACATCGTAGCCACGGAAAAAGACCGTGTGCAACCGCCAAGTCGTCGTGAATTTGCCAAAACGCGCACGTCGTTTGGGTTCATTTTGCTGCGTCGATCGCCTTCCGATACATCGTCACGGCTTGTTCGGCGATGACGGGCCATGTCAGTTTCGACTCCACCAGCGCCTTCCCAGACGCTGTCATTTTCTGTCGAAGTTTCTCGTCGCCGAGGATTCTCACAAGCGCCTCCGCCAC